>DAIOGM010000128.1:0-13952 GCA_036745215.1 Gemmataceae bacterium | reverse complement strand
ATGGGCACGCCGGGCGCGCCGGTCGTCGCGCTTGCCTATCAATATGACACGCTCGGCAACGTGACCCACGTCGTGGACACGATCGACGGCAATGCCGGCGTCGGCACCGCGTATGTTTACGATCATCTGAATCGCCTGAAAACGCTGACGCAAGCCGGCACGGACACGTCCGAGAAGCGCGTCGATTTCAGTTACAACAATCTCGGCCAGTACACGCAGATCGCCCGTTTCGCCAATCTCGCGGGTACGATTTCCGTCGCCAACTCGAACTACGCCTACGACGGCATGAATCGGCTGACGAGCCTGACGCACCAGCGCGGCGTGGGCGTCATCGACAGCTATGGCTACACCTACGACGCGGATAGCCGCATCACGCGCATCGTCAGCGCGCTCGACGGCGCGACCGATTACACGTACGACGACCGCGACCAGCTCACCGGCGCAGAATACGCGAACGCCGCCATCCCCGACGAAAACTTCGACTTCGACGCCAACGGCAATCGCGTGGCGTCGCATCTGCACGGCACGGGCTACGTCACCGGCCCCGGCAACCGCCTCCTGTCCGACGGCACGTTCAACTACGAATACGACGGCGAAGGCAACATGACGAAGCGGACGAACATCGCCGACGGAACCTACCGCGAGTTCGGCTGGGACCATCGCAACCGCCTGATCAGCGTGACCGATCGATCGAGCGGCGGGGTCATCACGAACGAGGTGACCTTCGCGTACGACGCCATGAATCGCCGCATCGCCAAGACGGCGAACGGCGCCAGCACGCTCTTCGTGTACGACCGCGAGGATGTGTTGCTCGACTTCGCGGACGCCGATGCGGGCGGACCGGGGGCGCCTGTGTTGGAATCGAGGAATTTGCACGGCACCGGTTTTGATGAAGTTGTGGCGGAGGACCACGGCGGCGGCGACGTGCATTGGCTATTGGCGGACCATTTGGGCTCAACACGGAATGTAGTAAATGCGTCGGGATCTCTTGTTAATCATACTTTGGTCGATTCGTACGGTACCGTCCTGTCCCAAACAAATCCCGTTTCCGACACGAGGTTCATTTTCACCGGGAGAGAGTTCGATCAAGAATCGGACATTCACTATTTCCGCCGAAGGTATTTGGATCCGCAAATCGGCAGGTTCCTCGGAGAAGACCCGACGCGCGTATTTGGGGCGGATGCCAACCCGTACCGCTACGTCTCCAATATTCCGATTCTGCAAGTTGATCCATTCGGACTTTGGGGCGTTGGCGTCACCGCAGGCGGTTCGGTGGAAGGTGGAGTCGTCGTCGGCTCCGGCGCTACGGTCTCGGGCGGCGTTGGAGTCTTCGGAGGAGGATCTCAAGGAATCAACACCGGAGGGTACGTCAGCGGCGGAGCATACTCGGGCACACCCGGCAACAACGTCGGATATCCTGGTGGACAAAACGTCCAGACAGGGAACGGTGTCATTGGCGGGTACGCTGGAGTCGGTGTCGGCGGATTTATTACCAACGCCACGTCGGCATGCCAGTTAAGTGGGCCATTTAGCACTTGGTCGATCAATACGCCTTGGGGTTCAGCTCAGTTTGGTTACAGCGATGGCACGTGGATCGGTTCAATCACGGTTGGTCCGGGCATCGGAGGGGGAGTAAGCGGTTACCCAACGAATACTTATGTTCCCTGAGCGGGATACGGCGTGTCCCAGTATTCGACTGGAGCGACACGTTCATTCTTCGCTGAGCGGCAACCAATTCGCCGCCACATACGCCCCGATCGCTATGCCCGCGTCGTAGCCCACATTGTCGTCGAACGAAAAATGGATGCCGCCATACTCGCGGCTCTTGGCGGCTTCCAGCGCGGCTTGCGAAAAACTCGTGAAGCTGCGCGTGATCGTGCTCGCCAGCGGACGCTCCGTGAAGCCTTCGTGGCCGTCGGACTCCATCGTGAAGGATACGTCGTCGCCGAAGAACGCCGCCAATACGGTCGCCGCGGCGCCGCTGAAGGTGCTGTGGCCGGACGTGTACGTCGGGAAGTTCGGCGTCTTCAATAACGGCGCCCACGTCGGGTCGGCTTCCGTCAAATCGTTGCCATCCAAATCCGCCTCGCGAATCGCGGTGATCGGCCGCCAGAAATTGTACGCATATTTCGCATCCCAGCAGGCGATGCCGGCGTCCGCAATCGCCAGGTTCAAGACGGCAAAGAGCCGGGCGTTCTCCGCGAGCGTGTTGCCCTTTTGCAGCGCGACGATCGACGCGATTTCATTCCAGTGCCCCGGCGGCGTATACGTTCCGGGGCCGTCCGCCCAGAATAACGCGATCTCCGTTTGCGCGGCCGTGCGCGTCGTGCTGTTGAATCGGCCCAATTCCTTCACCTCGTTGAACGCCGTCGCATACTCGGCGCTCGTGAGCGCCGGCGGCGCGGCAGGCCGGAAGGACGCGCTGGTCGGAATAACGAACGGCGTCACGTCGGCAAATTGCGGGACGAGCGCCGGCAGGAAATCCGGCGGCGTGAAGCGCCATTCGCCCGGGACGGTTCCCGGCGTGTACGGCTTGACCGTCCTTGCGCCATCCGTGGAACGCCACGCCAGGTAGGCGTCGGCGACCGATCGGCCCAGCACAATGCCGGCGTTTTCCGCGGGCCCGTTGGGAACCGCGGCGAGCGATTCGACGAGCGCCGCGTTGAAAAGCGCGATCTGCTCGGCCTTGGGATAAAGCGCGACCAGGATGCGATGCGCCGCCGCGGCCGACGCTGCCGTCGCCGAGGTATCGACCAGTCTCAATATATTCGCATGATACGGATCACCGACGCCTGACGCGATCGTCACCGCGTCGTACATCGCGGCGTGAACCATGGCCAGGTTGCGGGCGGCGAGCGGCGGCGCGGTGAAGACGATGCGGTTGGAATACGGCACCTGCGAGAACACCGTGAAATCGCGAATCGCGGTCTGGTGCACTGCGTTCCAGTCGAGAATGACGTCGCCGAGCGTCACATCGTTGTCGATGCCGGCGCGTTGCCCAAAGCGATCCGTCGCCACGACGCGATAGTCGGTCGTGCCGGGCGCGATCGTGATCGGAAACCCAAACTTGCCGGTCGCGGTCGCAAAGACTTGCTTTTCGAAGACGCCGTCGTTGCCGATATCAAGGCGAACGGTCGCGCCGGGCCGCGTCTGCCCCGCCACGATCACGCTGGACGTCAAGACGATGCGATTGCCGTCGCCGTCCGACGCCGCCGCCAGGCTCGCGACGACGGAGATCGGCCGCACGAAAGACGCAGTGCCCAGGAACCCGCGGACGAGATTGCGATCGGCGAGGGTGATGCGGCCATCGCCATCGAAGTCGGCCTGGCGCTGGAAGCCGACCTGCCCGCGCTGCTTGCCGATCAAACTGCCGACCAGCACGAGATCAAAAGCATTGACGACGAAATTGCCGTCCGCGTCGCCGATCAGCGACGCTTCGAGCGTCCAGCGATTGCCGACCGCCGCGGCCGGCAACACGACGCGCACGCTCCCCTGGCCGAGATTCACCAGCGTGAGAGACGTCGGCTCCATAGAGCGGTCATCGCGCGAAAGGAACGTTTTCGGCAACGCGCCGCTGACGTTTTGGATGGAAACGGCCGCCGGATCGAGCGAACTTCCCGCGGACGCCCGCAAGTTCAACGCAATCCCAACTCGGCCCTGCAACAACTTGAACGTGGCCGTCGAAACCTGAATCACGACGCTGGTCGGATCGACGACCGTTTCGCTGGTGAAGCGTGCGAACGTGTTGACGCCGATCGCCGGCACGCAGCGATCTTCAAGCATTTCGAGGTTCGGAACAAACGCGGCGCGTTGACGCTGCGTCGGGGCTGCAGTCATGATTCACCGTCGTTGAACAGGGATCATTAATGTCACTTCGCAGGTTCCTTCATCGCCCCGGTCATTTCCAACAGCGTCGCCAGCATCTTGTCGGACGCGGTTTTCTCCAGGCGATTGGTGCCCAGCCAGGTTTCGTAGCCGCCCAGTTCGTGATGGCGCGGCGTCGGTAAATATCCGTAGTAGCCGTGGTTGAGCGACACGAGCCACGCGGGCTGGATGGCGCTTTTCTTCTTGAACTCCAGGCCGATCTCGCAGAACACCTCGCACGGCATCGAGCCGATCGCCACGTCGCCGACGCGAAACGCTTGCAGCGGCATCTTCAGCTTCTCCGGATGCTCGGCCATGCGCAACGTGCGATCCGCGTAGATTACGGACAGATCGGTCTTGCCTTTGATTTTCGGCCCCTCCGCGATTTTCTTTTTCGCCCATGCGAGCAAGTCGGCGTCCGGCCGCCGTGTCGCGATGCTCGGCTCCTGATAACGCGCGGCCAATGTGACATGGTCGCGATAGGTGAGTTTACCCATCGCCGCGACAACCTTGTCGGCAACATCATTCGCGACGAATTTCATTTGCGCGTACGCGTCCTGCTTGGGCCGCGGCTTCTTGAAGTTGATGTTGTTGATGTCGCCGGAAGTACCGTTCGCCATCATGGCGACGAACGCGGGCGTTTGCCGTTCGGCTTTGAGCAGGCGTTCCATCGCTTCGCAGTACATACCGAAATAATCCGCGGAGATGTGACCGGAACCGACGCCGCCGACGTAGTGGAGCGAATACGTCGTGAACAGCGCGATGGGTTTGCCCTTGGGTTCGCGCAGCGCGATGAACGGGATCGTCGGATCAGTCGGGCCGGCCGGTTCGATGAGATCGGCGCTGCCGGCCGGCGGATTCATCTTGACCTTGTCCGAGCCGCCGAACGGATTGGCGGGGATCGAGCCGGGCTTCATGTGCCAGCGACGGTTGAATACGTGCTCCGGCGCCTCGACCGAGCCGAACGCGATCTGCGCGGGCCGCAACAGGTTGTGAGCACGCTTGACGCCGTCCACGATGCGGCGCGCGACGAAACGTTGGTATTCGTCCATCGTGTCGCTGACGATGCGCGCGTCCTTGCCGAGGGCGCTGCACGCGGAATGCGTGTGCGTCGCGGAGATGAGCACGTTTTCCTTGGGAATTCCGATGTCCTGTTGGATGAGAGCGCGCGCCTCGTCGCTGACGGTGCGGTCGATGCCGAGCAAATCGCAAACGACGAAGACGAGCTTTGTTTTGGAATCGTCCAGCACCAGGCAACGCGCGTGCAGTTCGTCGTGCACATGCGTCGCCGGGAATGGCGCGAAGCCGCCGACGATCGGATTGCCAAGCGGCGGCGTGATGTTGCTCGTCGCGGCGCCGGCGCGGAATGGCTGCGCTGAAATCGAGCCGACACTTCCCAGCATTGCCAGAGCAAACAGCGTCATTCGCACCATGCGCTCTCCTCGCTTGCGGTTTCGCGCGCCCACTGAATCTCATTGCCGTCAACCATATCCATGATTACGATAGATTGCCAACACGAATCACAAAAAGGAATCAACTCATGCGCCGGTCGATCCCATTGGTCTGCGTCCTCTTCATCATTGTCCCAACCTGCGTACACGCTCAACCGACCGACCCGATCGCTAAACGTTTCACGCGATCCGAGGCGATGATCGCCATGCGCGACGGCGTCAAGCTCTACACGACGATGTACCGCTCGAATCACGCGAAAGGCGATCTGCCGTTCATTCTCCTGCGCACGCCATACGGCATCGACGCGCGCGGCCCGCAAGCGCTGTCGGCGTATCTGCAGGACCTCGCGGACGAGGGCTACATCTTCGTCTTTCAGGACATCCGCGGCCGATTCAAATCGGAAGGCACGTTTGTCATGTCGCGGGCGCCGCGCGATCCGAAGGATCTCAAGGGTATTGATGAAGGCACGGACACGTTTGACACGCTCGACTGGCTCGTCAAAAACGTCGAGCACAACAACGGCAAGGCCGGTATGCTCGGCATCAGCTATCCCGGCTGGCTAACTGTGATGGGCGCCCTCGACCCGCATCCCGCGCTCAATGCGATCTCGCCGCAAGCCTCGCCCGCGGACCAATGGCTCGGCGATGACTTCCATCACAACGGCGCTTTTCGTTTGAGCTATGGCTTCGAGTATGTGGCAATGATGGAGACGAACAACGTCAACACCTACTTCAAGTTCGATCGCCACGACACCTACGAGTGGTATCTCAAACTCGGCGCGCTTTCGAACGTCAACGAGCGCATCTTCAAAGGCAAGATGCCGACGTGGAACGACTTCGTCAAACATCCCAACTACGACGAACACTGGCAGAAGCAGGCGTTCGATCCGTATTTGAAACGAGTGACGGTGCCGACGCTCAACGTCGGCGGCTGGTTCGATCAGGAAGATTATCGCGGGCCGATGCAAATCTACAAGTTGCTCGAAAAACACGACAAGGAGAATAAGAATTTTCTCGTACTCGGCCCGTGGAACCACGGCGGCTGGGGAGCGGGCCCGGGCAGCAGTCTGGGCCGCATCAAGTTCGACAGCGATACCGGGACGCACTTTCGCGCAAAGGTGCAGGCGCCGTTTTTCAATTTCTATCTCAAGGGCAAGGGGGATCTCAAGCAGCCGGAGGCCCTTTTGTTTCAAACGGGGTCGAACCGGTGGGTTGCCCATGAGACGTGGCCACCGCGGTTGGCGAGCGCGAAAAAATTGTATTTTGAGGCCGGCGGTAAACTTGCTTTTGCAAAAGCGGACGCGAGCGCGAAACCGCAAGCGGCGCAATTTGATCAATATGTTTCCGACCCAGCCAAACCCGTGCCGTATCGCCCGCGCCCGGTGACGCCGACGTATCCAGGCAAAGAGTGGCGCGAATGGATGGTCGAAGATCAACGCTTCATTCACGAACGCCCCGATGTGCTCACCTACGAAACGGCGCCGCTCGAAGAAGACGTGACGCTCGCCGGCCAGGTCACGGCCAAACTGTTCGCGTCCACCAGCGGCAGCGACAGCGACTTCATCGTCCGCCTCATCGATTGTTATCCGCAGACCTATGCTAAGGACGCGACGATGGGCGGCTATCAACTCCTGATCATCGGCGAACCGGCGCGGGCTCGCTTTCGCAAAAGCTACGAGAAGCCCGAACCGGTGAAGCCGAACGAGGTCAACGAATATGCGATCGATCTGCACTGGAGCCATCATTGTTTTCGCAAGGGCCACAAGATCATGGTGCAGGTGTCGAGCACGTGGTTTCCGTTAATTGATCGCAATCCGCAGAAGTATGTGCCGAACATTTTTGAGGCGAAGGACAGTGATTTCCAAGCGGCGGAGCAGCGGGTCTATCGGTCCGCGATGCATCCATCGCATTTGAGCGTGACGGTAATGGCCAAAGAAAGCGGCGAGAAACGCTGACTTTGCATGAGTTTCGGCCGTCGGATACAATGACGCACACCGATTGGGAGGCCCCGCAATGCCGTCGCCGTTTCCTGGAATGGACCCGTACCTCGAATCGCCGCACCTTTGGCCGGATGTGCATCATCGGCTGATCAGTGAGATTCAATCCGACCTCAATTCACGGTTGGGAATTCAATACGTTGCACGAGTCGAGCTGCGCGTTTACAACGCGGGTGATGACGAAGCCGCCATTGAGCTTATGATTCCGGACGTCCGAGTTGAACAAGCCAAGAAGAACGGCGCCAAGAAAGGAAAACGCTCCAATGGCGCCCATGTCGCCCTGGCTGAACCGGAACTTATCCCGCACTTGCTAGATACCGAAGTCAAAGTCGCTTTTCTTGAGATCAAATATCTCGATTCCGGCGCTCTGGTCACCATCATCGAGTTGCTCAGTCCGTCGAACAAAATCCGCGGTTCGAAAGGACGGGAGAGCCTATTGGAGAAGCGGCGCACGGCTGTCGATTCCGGCGTGCATTGGGTGGAAATCGATTTGCTTCGCGCCGGTAGTCCGACCGTGGGATTGCTCGGCCCCAGTGATTATCGCATTGTCATGTATCGCGCCAAACAGCGCAGCGGCCGTTACTGGCGCTTCAATGTTCGGGATTCGCTGCCTGCAATTGGCATTCCATTGCGCGGCAAAGACCCCGACGTACCGCTGGACTTGAGCGCGGCGTTCAAGGCAGCGTATGACCATGCCGCTTACGAACGTTCGATAGACTATCGCCGCGAACCGGTCCCGCCGTTGGACGCCGCCGATCGAAAGTGGGCAGAACGATTACTTCGCGAACGCAAAGCCCGTTAATTGCATGCCAAGGTGAATCTGATGTTAATAACACGATTGTTCACTACTGCGTTTTTGTTGTTGATCGCGACCGGCGCGGCCACGAGCGCCGACGATGCCAAGCTGGCCGCGGCCGCCAAGAAAGTCCGCCACACCATCGCCCATCGCGGCAGTTGTGCGGACCGGCCGGAGAACACGCTCGCCAGCTATCGCCGCGCCATCGAATCCGGCGCGACGATGATGGAGATGGACGTGCGCGCCACCAAGGACAACGCCATCATCAGCTTGCACGACGCCGATCTCAAACGCACGACCAATGGCAAAGGCCTGGCACGCGACTTCACGCTTGAGGAAATTCGCAAGCTCGACGCCGGCTCATGGTTCGATCCCAAGTACAAGGACGAACGGGTGCCGACGATGAAGGCGATCCTCGAACTGGCCAAGGGAAAGATCGACGTGCTGCTCGATTTGCAAGCGTCGGGCGAGGATTACAACGACGAATATGTCGCGCGCATCGCAGCCGAGGTGCGCAAGTTCGGCGAGCCGAAGCGCACCTGGCTCGGCGTTCGCAGCGTTGACAACGCCAAACGTTTTCGCAAGTTTCTGCCCGAAGCGCGACAGATCGGCTTGATTCCAGCCGCGAAGGACATCGATGCATTTGCGGAAGCGAAGGTGGACGCGATTCGCATCTGGCCGAAATGGCTCGCGGACAAGTCGCTGGTTCCGCTCGTTCGCAAGCACGGCTTGCAGTTGCTCCTGAACGGCACGCTCGGCGCCGAGGACGAGACGCGGATGTTGCTGATGCATGAACCCGAGTTGCTCGCGAGCGACGATCCGGCCCGGCTGGTGGCGACGTTGAAAACGATCGCAAAGTGAATCGCTTGCGGTTTCGCGACTAGGCGCCTTCCGTCGCAATCTCCTCCGCCGCCCGCAACATCCGCCGCGTCTCCGCGAGCACGCGCCATAGCCACGCAAGTCCGAAGCCCATGATGACCAGGATCAAAATCACGCACGGCGCCTCGGCCCAGTACCAATCCATCCCGTGCCACGTCTCCGCGATGAAGCCCTGAACAAACCCCGCCATGACGCACGCGGGCAAGGCGACGATTCGGTACGCCAGCAACCGACGCCCGCTCCGCGCGAGCCGATCGTTGCGAAAATAATGCGCGACGCCGCACACATACGTCAGCGCGAAACACTCGCTGGCGGCCGCGCACATCAGGCCCGCCATCGTGAAGCCGAACACGTTCACGAACAGGATCGGCTGCGGATCGAGTCCCTGGCGAAAGTTCTGGTCCGCGAGCCGGGAACGCAGCGGCATGCCGGCCATCGGCGCCAGCGGCAGTTGCAAGGTGATCACGAGAAACAACAGCCAGCACACGGCCGACGCGAGGGCGAACGTGCGCGTCGAAGATTCGCTCGGCGCCAAACAAAACAGACACAAGCTCGCCTGCACGAGCAGCGCGCCTCCCATGAGCACCAGGAACGCCGCCGCCAACAGAAACGCCGGCAGCGTTCGATCGCGATTTTCCATTCCCTCAACGCGCGGCTGACTGAACAGTTGCGAGTTGAGCATGACCAACACGGCCAGCGCCAGCAATCCCGCCACGAACACGAGCGTTCCCGCCATCAATAGATTGGCGCCAAAGGAAACGCTTCGCCACGCCGGCGGAAACGGCGGCATCGATTGGGAACCGGCCGCAGGGGAATCGGCAGACATGAGGGGCCTCCCATTTTAGAATCCGGCAAAGACATGAGACATAACTTGTAACGCGCTGGGACCGCGCTGTCCAGGCAAATCCCGTGGCGGCAAGATTCCGATCTTGCCGTCAGACACAACGGCAAGATCGGAATCTCGCCGCCACGACTTGCTTGTTGATCCAATCATTCGATGTGGTACAATCACACGCGCTCCCGAATCACGTCCTCATATCTTCAAGGGAGATCGACATGCTGGAACGCATCTGTCCGACTTGCGACAAGCATTTGCTGCTCGATGAATCATTCGCTGGCGACTTCGTCATTTGTTCGCAATGCAGGAAACTCATGCTTGATCCGGCATTTGATGGAGCCGCCGCCACCGCGACTCCGGAGCACGCAAAAAAAGCAAAAATTGGCACGCCGCCGAGCGCAAGCGACTCCTCCATTCAGGAAGGGCTGCCACCGCCGTTCCTGCAAGAACCGCGATTGCGAATCGACTACGATCCGCCAGTGAGATCGCGGTTAGACACGATCGTAACCTTCACGGTTCTTGGAATCGCCTTGTGCACCATTGTCGGTCTGGCAATTCCTGCGGTGTTGAAAGTTCGCGAGGCGGCGGCGCGAACGCAATCCGTCAACAACCTGAAGCAAATCGGCCTGTCGATGCAATCATTCCACGACGGCAACAAACGTCTTCCCTTCAATGGTATCGCGGCAGGCAAGAAAGTGACGCCGAAGGGCTCGGAGACCACCTATTTTGGGAACGCGACCACCGATTGCGCGTCGTCGGGAAGCTGGCTGTTCCAGATCTTGCCGTATATGGACGCCATGGCGGACCATCCATTTCGTTTGAGCGGCGTCAAGGAAAGCGACGTCGTACCACCGTTCTGGCAAAATCGCGGCTGGCAGAACTTCATGTGTCCCGGACGCGGTCGTCCCGCGTTTATCACCGACGCCGGACCGTGGAGTGATTATCACATCAACATACTTTTGAACGGCACCTCCACCGCCGTCGGCTTCGACGTGCCCGACGTCAAACGCACCATGCTAGGCATCACCGACGGCAGTTCCAACACGATCTTTGCCGGCCACGGCTATATGAATCGCGACGCCTACTCTGCGAGAACCTCGCAAGGGAACTTCAGCAGCGTGATTTGGCGCGGCGGGACCGAAGGCACAGGCCGAGCGCTCGGCGTCAAGATTCCTGCTCAATTGAAAGCAGGCAATGGTCCTGTTACCAGATTAATCCGTGATAGTCGTTCCAGCGACAACGGCATCACGAACGCAACATCGCCGCAACCGTGGGGCGGGCCGTTTCCTCAAGGGGCCTTGTTCGTCTGGTGCGACGGCACCGTTCGCATGGTTCCCTATTCGACGACCCAAAGCGAAGGCGTAACTGTATTCGGCTCTTACCTTACTCCGACGAACGGCGAAGGCGCCGGCGGCTGTCAATAGTTGTTTCACGAGCACCAATTCATGCAACTCAATCGTCTTTGGCCAATCCTCCTGGCCCTGGTGATTCTCGTCGCGGCGATCGGCGTCGCGCGTTACCTCACGACGCAGGATGCGGACGTGGACACGCTGCCGACGCAAATCATCCAGGGCTACGGCCAGGTGACGCCGTTGCCGAAGGCGGCCCAGCAGCCAAAGAAAGGCGCCAAAGTTGTGTTCGACGTGACCGCGGACGCCAAGCCCGGCGAGGTCAATCGCGGTCTGGATCGCGTCGCCCGTTTGATGAATTTGTACGCCGCGACCGGACTCGGCGAACGCGATGTGCGTGTCGTCCTCGTCATGCACGGCGAGGCGACGAAATCCGCGCTGCTCGACAAGGCGTATGCCGATCGCTTCGAAGTGAAGGAGAACCCGAACCTGCCGCTCTTGCGTCAACTGAAGGAGCACGGCGTCGAGGTGTACGTGTGCGGCCAGGCGCTGCGAAACAAGAAGATGACGGACGCGGAAGTGTCGCCGGAGATCACGATCGCGGTGACCGCGTTCATGGTGCTTGTCAACAAGCAGGGCGAAGGGTACGCGTATGTGCCGGCGCCGTGAATTCCAATCGCTTGCGGTTTCGCGCGAGACCGCGAAACCGCAAGCGGCACGTCATTTCAATTTGTAAAGATGCACGCCCCATCCGGCGAACTCGTCGCGCCAAACCCCATCCTCGACCGCAATCCTGCGATTCTCCCCCAGTACCTCAGCCTCGCCCGCCACGCCCGCGATCTTGAAAATCGCCGTCGCCTTCGCGTCGCGCATGCACACCGCGAAGACGTACGTCGCTCCCTTGTGCCGGCGTATCGTCATCTCGACCGGCACGTCCTTCGACGACGATTCCACGCTGCCGCCGTCCGTTAACGCGGGACTGTTGAGCACCGCCGCCAATTCCTGAATCTGTTGATTGATCGCCTTGATCTCGGCCGTCATTTCCTTGTCCGCGAGGACGCCGGCCTCGATGAAGTTCGGCTTGAACTGATGCACGAAGTAAATGATGCCGCGTGAGCCGCGCACGAGCGACATCCACACCTCGGCTTTTACCTGGGCGGGCGTCGCCTTCGCCTTGGGATTGGAGATGTGCGTGCATTCGATGCAATTCCACACCTGCCGCTTTTCGCCGGACCATTTGCGCAATCGGCTCACGCCGTCGGCGACGTACCACAACTTGCCGGCGATGTCCTTGTGCTCGTGGCACGCGGGATAGATGTCGAACGATGCGATGTCGCAGCCCTTGACGTATTCGGGATAATCCTCGGGATGATTACGCCGCACGCCGCGGCCGATGTAGTTGTCCCACGCGACGCCCTGCCCCAGGTTCAAGAGCACGGGCCGCGATGGATCGGCTTTCTTGATGCGTTCGTAATCCTCGACGATCTTCGCGGGCAAGATCGGCGGGCCGTAGCCCTTGCCCTTGCCGAGCGACTGGGCGTTGTCGGGCTCATCGCCGTGCATCCAGGCGACGATGGTGGGATCGTCCTTGTGTGCGAGGCCGTTCTTGTTTTGCGAGCAGATGACCTTCATGCCATGCTTCTTGAGATCGGCGAGTTGCTCATCGGTCGGCCCTTTCCAGAGACCGACGTAGAGATTGACGCCGATCGCTTTGTACTTGGGCGCGTTGGCGGGCGCTTGCAGCCAGACGGCGATGGGGAAGACATTGGGGTCGTGGAGCCACGGCGATTTCGCGGGTTGCTCGCCGGCTTTGCACCACGAAGACGCGGACGCCAAAAGGCAAATGGCACTGAAGGCAAAAATGCGACGTTGCATGAGACGTTCCCCGAGTCGGGCAAAGATTCATCCGTCACAAGCTCACGTTCCAATGAAAGTAGCGAGGGTTGTTGAGATTGACCAATGCGGATCGATAGTCAATAGTCAAAACAACCCCGTGGCGCCGCAATGCGCGCATACCGAGCAACGGCAATTCCGGCCTTGGGTCCTTCCCGTTGCCTTCACTGCGTTCGCGAAAAACATGGATGCCCTCATCAACCTCGAATCGGAAAGGCCGGTCGCGGGTTGGGTCCGTGGACATCGCGACGTTGTGATGTAGCCAAAGGTTGGCGGCGCGTAAGTCCGCCGCGCCACGCGGCAGGATGCTGGTTCGCCGTTTCGGAAAAAGTCGCGGATCGACGCCACCCCAAATTCGCATTTGTTCCTCACGAATGCAAAAGTCGCCATTGAATCCCGTGTCGAGGATTGCGGGAACGAACGGCGCCGTGTCGTCGTACGGGATTGGCCCTTGTTTGCAGAAAGCGATCCAAACGAGAATCCGGTGAGGTTTGAGAGTAATCTGATTTTCCTTGACGGATATTTGTCTCGACTCGTCAAAGAACGGAAGTTTTCGCAGCAGGGTCATGGCGAGCGCACACGTGATTCCGTGAAACAGGCGTCATTCATTCGGAAAGACAAGATCTTGATCCGCGATCGAAGGCTCAACGCTGCGAATGATGAACTCGTCTTCTTGTAATCCGCGCCGCAAACACTGCTCAAACAGCTCCGTTTGCGAGCGTGCAAACCCGAGTTGCTGCGAACCGTGGTAAGCTACCCACTCGCGTTGGTGCGATTTCAAAAGTTCGCTCAAGTCGCGCGCAAAGGCCTCTTGTGCGGCCACGATCTTCGGCGGCAACTCGGAAACATCCTCGACTTGCAGCGTTCGTTGGCGATCGACTTGTT
>DAIOGM010000127.1:14035-16656 GCA_036745215.1 Gemmataceae bacterium | reverse complement strand
CCTGCATGGGTTTGTTTTGATTTTTCCATTTCGTGCTTCGAATTTGTTTCGGATTGCGTGCTTCGAATTTCGAGTTTTGGGGCAAGGCCCTTTGGTTGGGCGATCTACGGGTATCTTCGGTGGCCGACCGAGTTCGTACACCCCGATTACCCATCCCAATGACAATCTTCACCATTCGTTCACAAAACAGGCCTGTCCGGTTGTACAACAATGGCATGTGGCGATCGCATATCTTCTGGCGGCTCTTCGGTGCTTATTGCGTGTTGCTGGCGCTTTCGCTCGTTTTTCTTGGCTGGGTGCTGATTTCACGCATGGAATCGCACCTTCTCGACGAAATTCGCCTGGACCTGGAAGCCAAGACCATCTTCGTCAACGAACTGACGGCGAGCCGGAAAGCCGACGAATGGCAGCAAACGATGTTTCGGCTGGGCAAGGACACGCGCACGCGCATCTCGCTCATCGCGGACGACGGCAAGGTATTGGCCGACTCCGACGAACTGCCGGAGCAAATGGAAAACCACCTCGATCGGCCGGAGGTGCAACTAGCGAAAGAGCATGGCATCGGAGTGGCGACGCGATTTAGCGGCACCGTGCATCAGCCGATAATGTATCTCGCTCGGCGAAACGACCAGGGCGCCGTGCGATTCGTGCGCGTGGCGTTGCCGCTGGATCGCGTCAACGATGAGATTCGCTGGCTGAAAAGCGTGGTTTGGGGCGGCGCGGGCATCACGTTGTTGGCCGGGTTGGCTTTGAGCTTCCTGATCGCGCGCCGCTTGAGCGCTCCGCTGGTGGAACTGGCGGACGCCGCTCGCGCCATCGCGCAGGGCCGGTATGGGCAGCGCGTTTCCGTCTCATCGACCGATGAAATCGGCACGCTGGCGGTGTCGTTCAATGAGATGAGCTTGGCGTGCGCCGACTACATTCAACAAATGGATCAGGATCGCCAGCGTTTGCGTGCCATCTTCAAGAGCATGGTGGAAGGCGTGCTCGTGCTCGACGGGGAACAGACGATCCTTTTTCTCAACGACGCCGCCGGCCATCTTCTCGGCACGACGCAGGAAGCCGCATCCGGTACGAAGATATGGCAGCTTTTTCGGCATCGTCAGCTCGGTGAAGCGGTGGACAAAATCCTGTCCGGCGATGAGCCGTATCGCTGTGAGCTAGAATGGCCAAGCCTCGATCAGAAGGTCCTCGCGGTCCAGGGCGCGCGCTTGCCCGGTGCGCCTTTGCGCGGCGCCGTGCTTGTCTTTCATGACTTGACGCAGGTTCGCAGGCTCGAACGCATTCGCCAGGACTTTGTCGCCAACGTGTCGCATGAGTTGAAGACGCCGCTGGCCGCGATTCAAGCGACGGTCGAGACGTTGCTCGACGGAGCGCTGCAGGATCCGACGTACAACGTCCATTTTCTCGAACGGGTGCGCGAGAACGCCGATCGTCTGCATCGACTGGTTCAGGACCTGTTGACGCTGGGCCGAATCGAATCCGGCGAGGAGATCATGAATTTGCAACCGATTGCCGTGCAGACGCTGGTCGACACATGCATGTCGCGTCAAGCGGATCGGGCGCGAGCAAAGGGACTGCAGTTAATGACGATCGCACCTCCTGAGCCCGTCTTCGCGTTTGCCGATGAGGAAGCGCTCGCGGAAATCATGGACAACCTGCTCGACAACGCCATAAAGTACACGCCGACGGGCGCCATCAGCGTGCGCTGGGTTTCGCAAGGAAATGACGCAATCCTGCAAGTAAAGGACACGGGCGTCGGCATCCCCGAGAAGGATTTGGCCCGCGTCTTTGAACGTTTTTATCGCGTGGACAAGGCTCGCAGCCGCGAGTTGGGCGGCACCGGCCTCGGCTTGAGCATTGTCAAACATCTGGTGCAAACGCTCGGCGGTACCATTACAGCTACCAGCACCGTGGGCGCGGGTAGCGTCTTTACCATTCGCATTCCCGCGGCCATGGCGGTAGATGAAGTTGCAACGTGAAGCGACTGGCAAATCAGGGTAGGTGTTCATCTATTAATGAACACCTGGCCTATCTCCATAACGCATTTCCATATTTTGATTTGCGTCTCCGACAATGGCAAGGTGTTCACTTCCTGGCGTGAGGGGGCATGAGCGTGAAATGCCATGCATTAGGCCCAAATGATTCACGCCATTTCGAGAGGGCCGCATCCATCGGAATCGCGCGCAATCTTCATCGAATCTACACATTAGCAGCATATTCTAACCACCGTCAAATCCGCAGTTCGGCTTTCGAGGTGGCATGTGGAAACCACGATCACCGCAACTCCTCCAACGGGCTTCGCCAAGATCATGGTGGAGCGGCAGGAATCCGGCCGAACGTTGCCCGGCTTGAACGGCCATCGCCAAAAAATCGTGGCGCGAGCGATGAATTTCTGGTACGGCAGCACGCAGGCGCTTTTCGACATCAACATGTCGATCCCCGAGCGTTGCGTGACGGCGTTGATCGGCCCGTCCGGCTGCGGCAAGTCCACGTTTTTGCGAACCCTCAATCGCATGAACGAGGTCATCGACGGCACTCGGCACACCGGCGAGATTCACCTGGGCGGCCAGGAAATCTACGGCCGCAGCATGGATGTAGTTACCTTGCGCAAGCGCGTC
>DAIOGM010000127.1:9405-14025 GCA_036745215.1 Gemmataceae bacterium | reverse complement strand
CATGGTGTTCCAGAAGTCCAACCCGTTTCCCAAGACGGTTTTCGAAAACGTCGCATACGGTCCGCGCGTCGCCGGCATTAACAATCGCGGCGTGCTCAGCGACATTGTCGAGAAATCCCTGCGTCGCGCTGCCTTGTGGGACGAGGTGAAGGACCGCGTGTCGGATTCCGCCCTGCAGCTCTCCGGCGGGCAACAACAGCGGCTTTGCATTGCCAGAGCGTTGGCCACGGAGCCGGAAGTGCTGCTGATGGACGAGCCGGCCTCCGCGCTCGACCCCGCGTCCACGGCGCGCATCGAAGATTTGATTTTTGTGCTGCGGGAAAACTACACCATCGTTATCGTCACGCACAACATGCAGCAAGCCGCCCGCGTGTCCGATTTGACCGCGTTTTTCTTCCAAGGCCACTTGATCGAGATGGGTTCGACCGATCAAATGTTCACTCGCCCGGACAAAAAGGAAACGGAAGATTACATCACGGGACGATTTGGTTGACACATGGCGATCCACCTGAGCCGAGATCTGGAGAACCTGCAACGGCGCGTCTTGTCGCTGGCGTCCGCGGTCGAGCAGGCCGTGGAAAAGGCGATGCGCGCCCTGTTCGATCGCGATGTCCAGTTGGCCAAGAACCTGGTCGCGTCCGATACGCCGATCGACATGGAGGAAAACCAGATCGAAGAGGATTGCCTCAAGATTTTGGCGCTGCATCAGCCGGTCGCGAGCGATTTGCGGCGGGTCGCGTCGATTTTGAAAATCAACTCGGACCTGGAACGCGTCGCCGACCTGGCGGTGAACATCGCCGAACGGGCCGTGGAGTTGGCGCGGATGCCGGACGTGCCTGTCCCAGCGACCTTTCGCCACATGACCGATCTCACCAACACCATGGTGCGCTACAGCCTCGACGCCTTCGTCAAGCTGGACGCGGGCCTCGCCAAACGCATATGCCGCATGGACGATGAGGTCGATCGCCTCAATCGCGACATCATCGAGCAGGTCAGCCAGTTCATGAAACAATCGCCCGACAACGTGGACGCGGGCCTGCACCTGTTCTCCGCGGCGCGCCACCTGGAGCGCATCGCCGATCACGCGACCAACATTGCCGAAGACGTCGTTTATCTCGTGGAAGGCAAGATTATTCGTCACCATCCTGAAGCACTGAGCGAACGTTGACCATGGCAAAAAACAAGATCTTGATCGTCGAAGACGAGCCGTCGTTGGCGGAAGTGCTGACTTACAACCTCGAGCGCGAAGGTTACGAGGTGGTCGGCGCCCGCGAAGGCCGTGAGGGGCTGCGTAAGGCGCAGATGCTTTTGCCCGATTTGATCATCCTCGACTTGATGCTGCCCGGTCTGGGCGGTCTGGACATCTGCCGCGAGCTGCGCGCGTCGCAGCGCACCGCCACCACGCCGATCCTGATGCTGACGGCCAAGGCGGAGGAGACCGATCAGGTCATCGGCTTCGCGGTCGGCGCCGACGATTACGTCACGAAGCCCTTCAGCGTCAAGGTGCTGATGCAGCGCATCAAAGTGCTTTTGCGCCGTGGCATCAGCCCCGAGCCGATCGGAGAGGTGCTGGAATCATCGGGCGTTCGCATCGACAAGCGCGAGCATCGCGTCACGGTGGCGGGGGAGTCGGTTTCCTTGACGCCGACGGAATTCCGCCTGCTAGAGACGCTGCTCAAACAGCCGGGCCGAGCTTTCACGCGTCCGGACTTGCTCGAATCCGCGGTGGGGGACAGCATCGTCCTGGATCGGACCATTGATGTACACATCAAATCGCTTCGCAAAAAACTCGGCGACGCCGGCGCTCGCATCGAAACCGTTCGCGGCGTCGGCTATCGCTTCCACGTCGAAGGCCGGAATTGAAACCACAGATAAACACAGATCAAATGCAGAGTAGGAAGTATCCGCACTTTCTAATCTGTGTGTATCTGTGTTCATCTGTGGTTTTGTCGCTCAAATTGGCCGGCCGAAGCACAACAGCGTAATATCGTCGTACTGTGAACCGCCCGTCGAGTGCCGGTGGACCGCGTCAACCAAGCGCTTTCCGAACGCGTTCGGCGTCAGCGCGCCGCCTTGTTCGAGGATGGCGTGGATGCCCTTGACGCGGAACGGCTTGCCCGCCTTGTTTTGCGCATCGGTGACGCCGTCGGAGTAGAGCAGCACGAAATCGCCCGGTTGCAGCTCGATGCGATAGCTGTGATACTTGTTGCCCAGCTCCAGGCCGAGCGATTGGCCGTCGTCCTCGTTCGGCACTGCTTGCACGAACTTCTTTTCGTTCGAGCGATACCACAGTGGCGACGGATGGCCGGCGTTCGACACCGTCAGCGCGTGCGTCGCCGGGTTGAGCACCGCGGCGACCAGCGTGACGAAGCGATCCATCGGGCTCGTCGATGGATAGAGCTGATCGTTGAGCTTGGCGACCGCGACCGTCAAATTGCGTTCCGTCAATAAACACGAGCGCGTTTCCGACGAGAGCTTCGCCATCAAGAGCGCCGCGGGCATGCCTTTTCCGGCGACGTCGCCGAGCGTGACGGCCAGGCCTTGATCGGCGAGCGGAATAAAGTCGTAGTAGTCCCCGCCGACCTCGCGGGCCGCCTCGTAGAAGGCGTAGAATTCATAGCCCGGCAATTCCGGCACGCAGCGCGGCAAGAAATTGAGCTGCACCTGGCGCGCTAAATCCAGTTCATTCTTGACGCGCTCCTGGGCCCGCAACAGCGCGTTCAAGCGGGCATTTTCCATGGCGACCGAAACCTGATAGGCGACGCCCCACATCAACCGCAAATCGTCTTCGGTGAAGCGCTTGTTGCTGTCTTGCGTGTCCACCTGCATCACGCCGAATGGCGCTCCGTCCGCCCGCAAAAGCGGCACGCACATGACCGAGCGAATATGAAACGCGCTGACGCTCTCCGTGTTCGGCGCCAGACTGTCCCCCTCGCGCAGCAAGATGGCCTGCATCGTCTTCAGGCATTGCCGCACGATCGTTCGGCTATAGCCTTCCTTGCTCTCGTTGACATGAATCCGCGTGCGAATCACTTTGGGCATCAGGTTGCCGGTGTCTTCATCGACGAGGATGATGAAGCAGCGATCCGCCTGCGTGAAGATCTTGAGCATGCCGTCCGCGACTTCGGGAAGCTGCGTGTCCAGTTGCAGCGTCTTCGCGAGCTTGGCGGTGATTTCCAATAGCGCCGCGAGCTTGGTGGCCGGTTGCGTCTCGAGGCTGTGATCGCTGTCGGAGCTGAGGAACGCCTCGACGGTCGAGACATCATGCTTGGCCGCTTCTTCGGGCGTGATGTCGAGGAAGGTGGCTTCGAATTCCTCGCAGATGCGAATGACGTCTTTGTGATTGAGCGGAACGGGGGTTCGCTTGGGAACCTCCACTTCGTTGAGGCGAGTGCCGTTTCGGCTCTTGAGATCTTCAACGAACCACTTGGTGTCGATGCGCGTGATCTGGGCGTGATGCCGACTCACGACGTCCTTGTCGCTGATGACTTCATCGCAGTCCCGTTCGCGGCCAAGGACGGTCTTGTCCTTGCTGAGGTGAATGGTCTCTCCTTGACGCTCCCCTTTTTCAACGCGGAGCACCGCCATCAGAACGCCCTCGTGGACCGGGTAGAACGCCGATTACCCAACGAAAGTATATGCGCCTCGTTTCGATGGAAACAGAGCCGAACACCGAAGTAGCACAAAGCCCAGGGTTTCGAGCACCAAAGGTGCGAAAATGTCAAAGCCCAGGGCAACGCCCTGGGAAGGAAGACGCAACCAAGATAGCCCCGAAGGGGCGCAATCGCCCCATGGAGAAGTTCATCGCGCCCCTTCGGGGCTTTAGGTGAACCTGATCCATTTCCAAGGGCGTTGCCCTGGGCTTTAACATAGCGCACCTTCGGTGCTTTTCAAATAGTACAACGTCAAACAGATGACAAAATGTTCTCACGTATCTTGCACCAGACGGGGATTCGACACGCAGTGCTAGCGCTTCGCATTTTGCTTCGGCGGCAACGCCAGATAGCTGGCCGGCGTGCCGAAGACGCGCGTTTGATAAAGGTGCAGGCCATGCGCTGCGTGATAAAGGGCGCCGCTGTCGATCTCGGAGCGTTCCATGTCGAGGATCATGCGCGACAAGGCGCTGACGGCGCTTTGCATCCAGTCGGATTTGAGTTCCTCATCCGTCATCGCCAGCGCGAGCCATTCGACAACGTGCCCCGTCGTGCCGATGCGCAGATGCGGATCGTCGGCGTTGCCGCGGGCCTTGAAGTATTCGGTTGAGAACGAGCCGTCGGAGTTCTGCATGTTTTTCGCGCGGCCCTTGTAATCGGCGATCTTGGCCTCGACATCGTTCCAGACGCCGGTTTTCTGGCCGCCCTTCTTCAGATGCAGATGATACGCCCACGTCAGCCCGAACAGCCGATGTGTGCCGCCGCAGGCCGCCTGGTCGATCGATTGTTCCAACTCGTATTTGACGATCTCGTCGTAGCGGATCGTTTGGCCGAACATGTTCGTCCACGGCTCGATTTCCGTGCCGTAATATTGCGCGATGATGATGATGGCCCAGCTCAACTCCTGGCCCTTGGTGGTGCTCGCCTTCATCTTGGAAAAGCGCGTGAAGTCCCCGAAATCAAATTT
>DAIOGM010000127.1:0-9395 GCA_036745215.1 Gemmataceae bacterium | reverse complement strand
TTTCTTGCCGCCGATTTTGAATTCCCGGGTGCTCGGCATGCCCCATTGCGCCATCTCGGCGATGAACTGATCTTGATGCCCCTGCGCGATGCCTTCCCACTCGCGGCCCTTCGCGGTCAAGACGTCGAGTCCGTGCGTTGTGGGCAAGAACTGCAGGCCCTTGATCTCGCCGCCGTCGCAGATGTAATCGATGGCGTTGGTTTTTTTCTTGGTCTCCGGATCGGTCAGCATCGTCTTTTCCAGGCCGCTGCCGAGGATGCCGTGAAAGACCGTCCAGAAGTTGTTCGTCGTGAGCAGATCGCGGCTCTGCACCTGCGCGATGGCGGCCTCGACGCGCGCCTCGAGCGCGTCCGGCACCTTGACGGAAGGCTTGCCGCCCTCTTTGTTAATGGAGATTTTGTCTTTGAGCGGATCTTCCTTGGGCGGCGGTGGGCACGCGATGCCCGTGAATGCCAGCGCAACGATCAGCATCGGAATAAGTCGTCGCATGTTCGATCCCGCGTTCGTTTACTTCTTTGAGCCGACCTTCACCGGCTCCCGCGCAACTTTGCCTTCCGCGCTCCTTTGCGTCATCGACAGGACGCGGCCCTTGAGCCAGGCCCATTCATCGGCATTGAGGAAGCACAACGAGCCGATGAAGAAGAACGGCCCGAATAGCGGCAGCTTGAACAAGAACAACACGCCGACCCAGCCGATCGCCGCGCCGCCAAGGAGCACGCTGCGCCACACGACGCCCGAGCGCCACGCGAACGCCGGGAAGCCGATCTGCCACGCGAGCGCCGCATATTGAACCAGGCTCACAAAAAACATCACGACGGGCGCCGTCGCGCGTTCGCGTTTCAGGCTTTCCAGCGTCACTTGAAACGGCGGATGCAGCGTGTACCACAAGGCGCTGCCGGACCACCAGTCGCCAATCTGTAATTTATGCAAGCCGCTCGTCACGACGATGATCGTGAAGTGAATTTGAAAAAGGCGCATCATGAAGTTGGCGCCGTAGCTCAATCGAGGTTCGTCGGGCTTTGTAAACAGGAGCCTGGCGAAAACGAAGTCGTGCCTGGAGCCGAGAAGCCATTCGAGCTTGTTGAGGTTGCCGCTCCATGCGCCCATCAAGACATGACCGATCATCAGATGGAACGCGAGTATGCCAAGCAGGTAATCGCCGTCGTAGCTCGTCGCGGGGTTGGCGAGAAACGACACGACGATCACCCATGTTCCGATGCTCGTCAAGCGCGTCGCAATACCAAGCGTGAACAGGACGATGACCGCGATCGAAGTCCAGTAGATGGCGCTGAAAATCGCCGGATTTTGGCCAGCAATATACAGGATCGACCAGTCCGCCGGCTGAAACTCCTGCTGGCGGCGCAGCTCCTGAAAGGCCGTCATGTCGAGCCAGCCGGTTCGGCTAAAGAAGCCTTCCTGATGCCCGACCAGCGACAGCAGCCAAAACAAGAACAACAGGCCGGACAGCACGCGCACCACGTGAATGCCGGTCGTCGGCACGGGCGTGAACCAGAATCGGCTCCAGCGGCTCTCGGTCGCGCTTTCACTGTTCACGGCGGTACTCCCCGTAATAGGTCTTGATCTCAGTGAACGTATCCGGGGCCGGCTCGCCGTCGATGAACCACAGGCCCGGCATCACCGGCGGACGATGGACGCGGATCAACTCCGCCGACGCTGCCTTATGCTCGCGGCAGAGGTAACGCATGTACGATTCCGCCAGCGTCTTGCCGGAGTCGGACGGGCGATGTACCGGCCGATCGGTCGGCACTTCGTTGCCTGGCTTTTCGACGAGACGCAACACGCCGGGCTCCGTCATGTCAAGAAACTCAACTCGTCGCGCTTTTTGTCCCGCCGGCGCGATGCGTTCCGTCGCCGGCACCTGGACGGGTTGATCCTGCGCTAATCCGAATACCAGCACGCCCTGACGATGGCGAACCCAGAAGTTCGCCTTGTCGTCCGGCAGTTTGACCTTCTTGACGACGTGGCCCGATTCGTCCTTGAGTTCAATTTCTACGTGAACCGCGTTGAAGTCCGTCAGATTGCTGACAAAGTGATAGTTATTCGTCATACGTAGCGGCTTGCAATAAACGGGAAACATGAAGTCGCCGGCGATGGCCCGCGCAAACAACGGTCCGACCTGTTGATCGGCCCCAATCGGCGGCGGCGCCGGCCAGGGACCGCTGTTCGCCGCAAGGGCCAACATGCCGATGGCGACCACATGCCAGATCGCGAACACGCTGCCGCCCGTCTTGAGCCACAGGGGCAACGGGCGCGGACTATTTGACAACGACATTGATCGATTCCCGTCTTGTAATGGCGAGGTGAAGCTCAATTAAAGATACCGGCAAAGTTCACGAAGGTGAAATGGATTCGCCGGATTTCGCAGACTTCCCATGCTCCCGCGGCCGCTAAGGTCGCTGTCAGTCGCACAAGCCGCACGGAAATGCAAATCACGAAACCCCGAAATACGAAAACACGAAATGGAATAATTAGTGTGACGGCGCTTGCCGGCTTTCATTTCGTGTTTTCGTCTTTCGAGTTTTCGTGATTGAGTTCGGCGAAACTTCAAGAATCGAGATAATCCTTGAGATACTTGCCGCCCGAGAGCTTGCCGCTGCCCTTGGTTTTGCCGTTCTTGGAAGGCGACTCTTCGGCGGGTTGCGTATCGCCTTCGAGAAAGGCGACGTCGATCATTTGAGTGGAGACGCCCGGATCGAGGACGGCGGAGTCGCCGCCTTCCTCGAAGAGCCATTTGATCAGATCTTCCCGAAGTTCCTGCACCGGCTCGTTTTCGTCGCGGGCGATCTGGAACGAGAAGGAGAGATCGCCGACTTCGAGAACGTCGCCGTTCTGAACCTCGATTTGATTGGTGATGCGTTTTTGATTGAGATAAGTGCCGTTGGCGCTCTTCAAATCGCGCACCAGCACGCGCCCGCCCCACCGCGCCACCGCGCAATGACGCCGGCTGACGAGGCTGCTATGCGGACGAAGGTGGCACAACGGATCGCGGCCAATGACAAAAAGGGCGTCAGGTAGTGGTATTTCTCGGCCTTTTTGCTTCCCTGCGAGCACCATCAGACTAGCTTGCATTACCCAACCTCTTTTCCGGGGAACGATGGCGAAGGATTGTCACTGTGATGGATTGAAATAAATAAATGAGCGTATCACAGCACTAACCCCCCTCTAACAAACCACTTCAGAGGTCCAAGGTTTCGAAGTCTCCGTTAATTCCTCGTTACATCATCCCATTGCCGGCACAAATAGTGCCGAATGCACATTATTGTAGCAAACGGCGCCCGACGCATTATCGGCTCAACCGAAACTGGCCATCGCCGCGTCTTCGTCCGGGAAGATCTTGAAGATGCGATCCAGTTTCGTGATCGTGAACACCTCGTAAATCTGGGGAATCACGTGACACATCGCCAGTCGCCCCTGCAAGCCGGTCAGCTTCTTGTGCAGATTGATGAGCTTGCCGAGTGCGGCGCTCGAGAGATATTCGACGTTGCTGAAGTTCAACAGCAACTCGCGCTTACCGGAATCGTCAACCAGACTGAAAAGCTGCTCCGCAATCGCCTGAATGGTCGGCTCGTCGAGAATGCGTTTGTCGAGGAAATGGACGACAGTGACGCCGGCAACTTGCTCAACCTTCAGGCGCTGGATCTTGGACATTGGAGATACCTCTTGCTTTCATTCCATTCTAACACGGATCGTTCGCGAAAGATCAATCCTCACTTTATTTCGTCTGGAATTTCAGGCAAATCGTTCCAGCAAAACGACGGAGGTGTCGTCATGCCTGCCTGTACCGCCCGTGTAATCCGCCGTGGTCTGGAACAGGTAGTTGAGCGCCCCCTCAATATCTTTGTTCTTGGCCTCTTGAAGCGTCTTCATCAGGCCCTGGGTGCCGAAGGCCAGCTCGCTGTGCGCGCCACCCTGCGGCGGCAACGCATCGGTCAGGCCGTCCGAGTAGATTAGTATACGAGAGCCGGCCGGAATGGGCACGGTGGACGAGGTGTATTCCACATCGGGATAGATTCCGAGCGGCAAGCCGGTCTCGTTGTCGGTGCCGATCGGCTTTACCTCGTCGGTGATCATGTTGTGCATCAGCGCCAGCGGATGGCCGGCGGAGGTCCAGTGCATTTCGTGGTTGTTGGTGTCGATTGCGGTGTAGAAAAGCGTGATGAATCCGCCGCCGGATTGAACGATGGAGTTGTCGCACAGGCGTTGATTGATCTCGCCGACGAACTGGGCCGTCTCGCGATAACGGGCGCCGGTGAACATGCGAATGAGCGTGTGCATGGCCATGATCGACATGCATGCTTTCAAGCCGTGGCCCGAAGCGTCGCCGACCATGAGCGCCAGCTGGTTCTTGTCCGGAAGGAACAAGTCGTAGTAATCGCCCCCCGCCATTATAACCGGCATTTCCCCGACGACCTGCACCTGAGCGGGCTCGTACCGCGCGGTGATCGCATAGCCCGGCGGCGGCGTCAAGCCTTTCGGGATGATCGACTCTTGCATGCGCCGCACGCCGTCCATCTCGTCGCGCAACAGTGAGGCCAGTTTCTTCGCTTCTTCCGCCCGCGCCGCCGCCACGGCCGATTCGAGGCTCGTGAGCGCGAGGAAGATAAAATCGCCGTTATCGTCACGAACGATATAAAAGCGCAACCCGTGCGTCATGAAGCGCGGCAAGTTGAGCATTTCCGTCTGGCGGCAGCCGAGCACCACCGGCATGCCGGGCAGGGTTTCCTGCATCTTCATGTACAGACGATAGCCGTCATCGGGCGTCTTCGGAAACGTCATTGCCAAGAGCACGACGTCCCATCTGCCCTGGACGTTCTCGGCGGAAAACTCCTCGGCCGTCAAACAGATCTTGATTTCGTTTCCTTCGGCGCCCAAGTACAGGCCCATCAAATCGGCCTGTTCCGAGTTGTCCCAAGCTACGAGTATCCGCATTAATAGAACCCTCGAGCATCCACGGGCACGAAATGCGCCGCTTGAGCGAAGCGCCGTTTCTGGCTAATAAATCCTACCAAAAAAACTTCGCAAGGGAAGTGATGGTCCCGTGCTTTTCGTGAGAACGGTCAATTCACGTACGTCAAACTCGGCGAAAAAGTCCATTCAGCCCGGGCATGGCTCTAATGAGTAGAACGTGAGAAGACCGCGCGTCAGTTCATTCAACGCTCGGGCGCAAGTTGCGTTTTTTGAAAACGCGCCGCTTCGGGAATTTCGCGTACCTCGACACCAATGTAGTCATCACGCTCCGCGTGATGGAGTTGGGCGTAACTCACAGACGGATTCGATCGACTGCGAATGCTGCCCGACTCCATTACGCTTAGCGTGATGACTCCTTTGCGGCATTGGATGACGCCTTTGTCAGGCATTCCCGCCAATCTTCCGATCCTATTTTGAGCAACCAGATTCCTCTTGCATCCAAAAATGCCATCCATTAGAATCTCCTCAATTCCGTTGAGTCTTTTGGGTCTGGTAGAGCTGTCATGGCCGCGACACCCTTCGATATCCCCCCGTTGACTTTCCCTCATCCCAACATTCTCGATTTGCGAGCGATTTTCATGCGACCGCGTCAGCCTACCGTGGGCCTCGTTGAAGTTGCATGATCCCCCTGAAGGAGGCCCTCCGTGGCTATGAAGTTGTATGTCGGTAATCTGCCCTACAGCATGACCGACGCCGATCTGCAGGACCTGTTTGCCCAGCACGGGACGGTTCAATCCGTCCAAATCATCATCGACCGCGATACCGGCCGTTCGAAGGGCTTCGGTTTCGTGGAGATGGGCTCCGGTGACGAAGCCCAGGCAGCCATCGCGGCGCTGCACGATAAGGAGATCGGAGGCCGAAAGCTCACGGTCAATGAAGCTCGGCCTCGCGAAGAACGCGGCCCGCGCGGTGGTGGCGGCGGCGGCGGCGGCGGTGGTGGTCGGGGCGGCTACGGCGGCGGAGGCGGTGGCGGTCGCGGCGGACGCTACTAACGAAACATCCATCCCCCTTGCTTCCCCTCGCAAGGGGGATTTTTTTTGCCCACCCGCTTGCGTTTAGCGCTCGCGCGGCGCCTCGCGAGCGCTAAACGCAAGCGGCTAATGATGATGCCCGTGCCCATCCCCCGCCCGAAAGATCGGATCCTGCCGATTCCCACGCGCCGCCAAATACGCGACTAAATCCAAAATCTCCTCCCGCGTCAACTTGTCCAACAACCCCTTCGGCATCACCGACACCGGCGACTTTGCCTTCGCCTCGATGTTCGCCGTCGGGATCACGATCGGCTCCGCCTTGACGAGCGGGTTCTCGATCAGCTTGATCTGCTTCGGCGTCTCTTCCAGAATCAAGCCGGTGATCGTTTTGCCCGCTTTCGTCTCGATCACCCACGTCTGATACTTCTCGTTGATTTTCGCCGACGGCTCCGTGATGTCCTTCAAAATGTCGAGCGCCTTGAACTTTAATTCCAGCTTCGCCAGATCGGGCGCGAAGTCATTGCCTTCGCCGTCCATCTTGTGGCACGCGATGCAATTGGCGACCTTGAACATCGCCTTGCCGTTGCCGAAGTTGCGCCCAGGTTTCATCAACTCGACGTCGGACGCGAGGTCTTCGTACTTCCATTCCGTGCGCGGCCGGCGATCCTTGAGCTGCGGATCCTCAATCTTGAGCGGATTCTTCGCGAGATACGATTCGGGATTCGCAAGGTATTCATCAAGATTGTCCACGACGTAAAGCGCGCCGTGCATGCGCATCCAGTGGCCGGGATAGGTGCACACATAGGGGTAAACTCCTGGCGTCGCCGGCGCCGTCCAGCTGAGCTTCTGCGTGTCGCGCGGCTGGAGCAAGCCGCTTGCCAGCAGCACCTTGGGGGAATTCGGCACGAACGCCCGCGCCTGGAACGCCGGATCTTGTGCACTGGCCTCCGCGAACTTGCCGAGTTCCTCCATCGAGCCGGGTTTCGCGAAGACGATGTTGTGCGGCATCAAGTCAATGTTCTCGAAGATGAACTCGACCGCCTTGCCCTTCTCGACGACGATCACTTCCTTGTCGAACGCCATGCGCTCCGGCAACGTGCCGATGCGAATGACGCGCACGCCGAGCTGGCCGAGTTCGGCACGCACTTTCTTGGCGCGATCGGGAACTAGAAACGTCGTCAAGCGATCGGCGAATTCAAGTGCGTCGAGCGCGTCGGGCGCCGTGCGGTCCTTGACGGGAATCTTCTTGATGTGCGCGAGCATCACGTCCACGAGCGGCTCCGCGTGCGCTTTGGGCCAAAACTGCTTCGGAATGCGCTGCATGGCGCGAATCGCCGCACCGCGGTCGATGTCATCCTTGACGAACGCCGCGAGCTTCTCGAACGTCTTCTCCTCCTGGCCGCGAACCGAGGTGAGCGCGACCATCGCATCGCGGCGAATCAACACGGACGCTTCAATGCCGGAAGTGAACGTAAACGTCGCCTTCACCGTCGGCGCGGGTTGCTTGGTGTATTTCTGGATTTCATTTTGCCGCGCGTCGAGGATCTTGAGCGTGTAGCCGGACAGCCGGCTGCCGAGGTCGGAGTCGGTGCGGTTGTAGATGACAATCGATTCGATGGCGACTTCCTTGCCGAGGTCGAGCTCCCACCACGGATTCGAGCCGGTCTCCGGCGTGTGCGTCTGACCGCCGTCGCCGAAACTGCCGCTCTTGTTGCCGTCGATCGCCCGGCTCGCGTCGCCGCCGTGGGCCGTCGCGCTTTGTGTCGCCTTGCCCTGGCGCGCGACGTTCTTGCCATCGGAATAAACCTCGACCTCGGCGAGCGTCAACGTTTTCTTTTTACCGGGGATCTCGATGCGGACGTAACGTCCATAATGTGCCTTGCCAGGCGCACCCTTCGATTCGAGATGTTCGGGCAGCTTGGCCAGCAACGGCTCGATTTTCGGATAGAGACTCGCTCGCATGCCAACGTCGGACACCATCGGCAGCGCCGCGAGGAAGTCGCGCAGCGCGGGGACCGACTTGGTCGCCAAGGTCCACGCCTTGTCCGCGGAGCCATCGACGTTCATGAGCGAGACATAGCCGATCTGGCGAATCACCGGCTGCTTGGCGGTGGTCGCGAGCGTTTCGAGTTCGGCTCGCGCGACGGCGAGTTCCTTGGGGCCGCGCGTCGTCAACATGCGCACCAGGTCGAAAATGACGTTCTCGTCGCGCGCTTCTTTCTGGGCGTCGATCCGTGCGATCGCGTCGAGCAGGACGCGCATCTCAGTCTTTCCATCCGCCTTGGCGAGCGCGACAAGCGACTCGCGGCGAACGTTGTCCTGCAAGCCGTGCCGCAGCAGGATCTCGTTGTATACTTCCGTTGTTTTCTTCGCCTTGAGAAGCGACTCATTGGAGATGTTGCGCAGGAAGAAACGGATGCCCGGATCGCTCGTAACGGAAATCGTCTGCCCCTTGGCGAGCGCTGCTTTCCAGTACGGCTCCAGGGTGCGTTTCGTTTCCTTCGAAACATAATCGAGATAATAGTCCGTCGGATGCTCGGCCGCGATCAGGGCGATCTCGATCGCTTCGGGATTATTAAAGAAGCTCGCCGCACGCACCGCTTCGAGACGAACGCGCGGATGCTTGTCCGCGGCTAGCCCCTTGAGCAACTCGAGCGAATCGGAGATCAGATCGCGTTGATAGCAGAGGACGCGCGTCGCCGCCGCCCGCGCCCGGCCGTCTTGCGCCGCGAGCACCTTCTTCAGGAGGTCGCGATTGGCGACGTTGTGATTCTGATGGACCCACAAGCCTTCCAATAGATGATGCTCGTAATCGGCATCTTTCTTGTCGAGCTTGGCGATCCAGTTACTCGTCGCGGCGATCACGTCTTCCGTTTTGCGCGACGACAATTCGAGCCGAGTGCGATACCGGACGCGATCTTCTGGATTCTTGAGGTTGTCCAGCAACTGCTCGACCGTCGCACCTTCGATTTTCGGCGTTTTTGACAACGGCCGGGCGTCGTAGGTGATGCGATACACTCGGCCATAGACGCGATTGCGATTGGGATCGCGCAGGTTGTGTTGCATATGGCCGATGATCGGGTTGTGCCAATCGCTGAAGTAGATGGCGCCATCGGGGCCCATCTTGACGTCGGAGGGGCGGAAGTTCACATCGGTGGACCAGATGAGCGGATCGGGCTTGCCGTCCACCATCGCTTCGTCCGCGGTGAAGCCGGAGCCGGTCTCGCGCATGACGAAGCGGTAGATGCCCTGGAAGGTGATGACGTTGGCGTTTAGGTAATTACCCTGATATTCCGGCGGGAAGTGCTGGCTGGAGAGAATCTCGTTGCCCGGGCACGGCCGACTCTTGTTCTTGAAGAACGTCTGCAAGCCAGCGTGCCGGCTCGGGTATTCCATGCGGCCCGAGAACGCGGCGGCGAAGTAGTTCGCGTTGCC
>DAIOGM010000126.1:12858-16666 GCA_036745215.1 Gemmataceae bacterium | reverse complement strand
GTGTATCGCAAGGAAGAGGAACTGGCTCGCTTGCGAGCGGCGCTCGGTTCGTCAAAGTAGCATCACGCTATCACACACAGGCCTTGCAACGCATTTCCAAAAACTGCTTGACTTAAGAAATGAGCCCACGTCCAATAGGCATAGGTCAATTGGGCGCGGTGATAGGTCAATCGGCGTACCGAATAATGTCAATCGGCGCGGTGAAAGGCCGCCCGCTCCGATTGAGGTATTCACTATTTCGGCGGCTTGAGGTGCCGATATGGCAAACGTTCCTGGACCTCAACCAGATTTGCTCTATTGTCCGTGCTGCAAAGCCGATCTTCGCAATGTCCCTCGCGCAGAAATGAAGTCGCGCGGCTACGTTCGACAGGACGGAACGGTCGCAGAGGATACTCATACCTACGAGTGCGTATCATGTGGACAGCGGTTCGAGATTAACCAGGATCGCGAGCCGGATTAGCCGCGCGAAGGTTCAGCATGGAAACGGTCTACCTCGAAACATCGTTCATCAGCTACCTGGTTGCTCGTCCCAGTCGTGACGTGGTCGTCGCGGGGCACCAACAGACCACTCAGGACTGGTGGGCGAATCGACGGAATCAGTTTGCGTGCTCCGTATCCCAAGTCGTCATCGACGAAGCGTCTACGGGCGATTCAGGGGAAGTGCAAAAGCGTCTGGCGATCATCAACGACTTGCCGGCCTTGGAAATCACGGCGGCGGCCGAGGCGTTGGCCGAGGCCATCATGGCAGCGGGCATGCTCCCGCCGCACGCCGTTCGTGACGCCGCTCACGTTTCCGTGGCAGCCGTTCACGCTATCGACTATCTGCTAACATGGAATTGCAAGCACTTGGCAAACGCGCAGATTTCGCGGAGAATTGCGATCGTGTGTGAAAAGCTGGAGCACCGGATGCCGATCATATGTACGCCCGAAGAACTCATGGGAGAATAGGGCCATGTGGGAAGACCCAATTGTGGCAGAAGTCCACCGCACTCGTGAAAAGCTAGCGGCGGAATTTAATTATGATGTCAAGGCGATCTTCGCCGACCTTCGCAAGCGTCAAGCTACTCTGGGCGCCAGGCTTATCGCCCCAAAAAACCCGGCCGAACCATCGACTGAAACGGACCGGTCAACGTCGTCCGAGGCGGCCCCGCCAGCGTAGCGGAGCGATTGTCCTAAAATGCTGTTTTCGAAAAGGAGCATTCGCATGCGTTGGCTTACCCTGTTGGTCCTGGTTCTGACGCCGGCACTCGCACGGGCACAGGAGGGCGAGGCGGAGAAGCTCTTCCGCGCAATGGAGAAAAAGCTCCTCGCCGCGAAATCGCTTACCCTGGAGTTCGCCACGGAATTCGACGCGGATGGCAAGACCGCCACCGTCAAGGGGACCATCACCATCGATGCGGACAACAAGCTCCGCTTCGAAGCCGTGGGCAAGGGCGTGGGCGTTCCGAACGCGAAAATCCTGGAGTTAACCAACGGAGACAAGGTGTTCGAGAAGACGGGGGACATGATCGCCGCTAAACCTGGATCCCCACGAAAGAGCAAGACGGTCCTGGGCATCATTGCCCGCGCCAACGCCACAACGGCACTCTTTGAAAAGAAAAAATACCAGGCAGGGCCTTTGGACATCGACGAGGATTTTCCCGTCAAGAACTTCAAACTCGGCGTCAAGGAAATGGTCGGCAAACGCGAGGCGCAAGTGGTCCACTACGAATACCTGCGAAGCAAACTGCTCTATTCCCATGCGGTCTGGATCGATGCGAAAACGCAGTTGCCGTTAAAACGAAACTTTTCTTTCACGACGGCGAAAGGCATAACCCTCCGCACTGCCGACATCTATAGCGTGTTCACCGTGGACAGCAAGCTGGACGGCAAGCTGTTCGAAATTCCGCCAAAGTGAGTCAAGTTCTGGCGAGCCGAGCGGCGTAAGCCGCCGGTTGAGTTTGCGCATCCTCAACCGGCTCCTTACGGAGCTCGGCTCGCCGGGCTCGTTGGTCTGAGATATCAACTTCGCTAGTGCTCGCGAAACGGAGGCGACGATGAGTTCGAGTGCAATCACCTCGGAAGTGCCGAAAGACCCAGGAGAACCACCTGCGGGATCAAGACGGTGCCTGCGCTGTGGCGGAGGGAGAATGGAACCAGGCGGTCTGGCCGCCCGCGGAGGCCTGTCCTTTTACCCCGCGAACAGCACGTTCTGGACATTGACGCCAAATGTTGAAATCCAGGCGTTCCTTTGTCTTGACTGTGGCAACCTTGAGTTGGTTGGGGATGTGAAGAAAGCCGAGGCGTTGGTTGGACGGGGCATCTCGAAGTAGGGTCAGGGTCAAAGCGACTTCCGTCCCAGTGGCCCAAGCGGGTTTCGATTACATTCGAGCCGGTTATTAGTTGCGCTGGCGGAAAGTGAGTAATGACAACAAAGACAAAGATCATGTTGGTTCTTATTCTTGTTGTGCTATTGGCAATCGCAGCGATGGTTGCATTCCAGCCTAGTCAGATTTCGGACCGGATCACGTGACAATTTCAACGCCCGCCGTTTGGTTGCAACGCCTGGTCTCAGGAAATTGGTCCTGTTCTAATACTGAGTTGCAGAGTTCATTTTATCGTACAGAATCCAAGTATCCAAAAGGTGGTAAAGAGCAATGCCCAGCCGACGAAATGGAGCTTGGGTCGCGCGAAGCAGAACAAGACCCAGCTAAGGACAACTAGCGGTCCAAAATAGGACAAGTGGTTAACTAGCTTGTCCCATCCCGCCTCGCCTGGATGCTGCGCGACAAACCCTGGTGAAGCACCAAGCACGAGAAACAGGCTTCCCAAGGCGGCAACCACGCCAAACGCCAGCGACATGAAACCGAATACGAGTCCAAGAACTGAAAACTCTCGCCGTCGGCCGTCGTGCTCAGCTTTTGTCACAGGCTCAATCTCAACTGTGGTTTTTCGTTCATTTTTTACCTGCAACGCAAAGCTAGGACGGTACCAGGAAATTGACCTATCATTGCAAGGCCCATCAACTATCCCATCAGTCTTATTCACTTCACGTTGCCGCCGCGCGGCGGCGAATAGCCGCAGATGTCGTAGACGACATACCGAACCGATGGAAGCGCGTAAATTGCGATCAGGCCAGCGAGTACCAACACCGCAAAGGCAGCTGCGAGGTATTGATAGGCGCGGCAAATGTTGTCACTTTTCATTGCAATGCCAGTAATCACTCCACATCGCGCGCGACGCGGAAACCGATGATGTTGATCGAGCCGTGGCTGCCGTACGTAAAACCGAGCGCGGGCCGGGCCGTCGTGCGCGGCAACAGCGAATTCCAGGCGTCGCCGCGGTAGACGCGTTCGCGGCCCGTGCCGCCGGGGGGATCGCTCGCGGGCATCGAGTCGTAATACTCCGGATCGAAGCGGTCCCAGCACCATTCCGGCACGTTGCCGTACAGATCGAACAGGCCCCACGCGTTCGCTTTCTTTTGGCCAACCGCGTGCGTGCGATCGCCGGCGTTCTCGGCGAACCAGGCGTGCTCCTTCAAATCGGCGGCGTTCTCGCCGAAGTGCCAGTTCGTGGTGGCGCCGGCCTTGCACGCGTATTCCCATTCGGCTTCCGTCGGCAAGCGAAAGCCGTCGCCGCCGCGGATCGTGACGACTTCGCCGTCGATCTTGTAATAGGTGCGCAGCTCGTGGCGTTCGCTCAGGCGATTTGCAAAGCGCACCGCGTCGAGCCAGCTCACCGATTCGACGGGATGCTTGCTCGTGTCGATGTCCTTGACGCGCGTTTTGAATGAGCCCTTCGCGCTGAACGCGCTTGGATTGACGCCCAT
>DAIOGM010000126.1:9777-12848 GCA_036745215.1 Gemmataceae bacterium | reverse complement strand
CGTATTGCGCTTGCGTCACCTCGGTTTTGCCGAGGAAGAACGCCTTGTTGATGCGAATCTTGCGGCGCGGCTTCTCGGCGGCCTTGGCACGCGTATCGGAGTCCGACGCGCCCATCCAGAAATCACCAGGCTCGATGCGAGCCATCTCCATCACCGGCTTCGCGTCCTTCTTCGGCGGCGTGGCGATCTTGTCGTCTTTCTTCTGCTCACCGACGTTGCCGTTGGCGGACCAGAGAGCGAACGCGGCGAGACCGAACGCAATGAACGCAACGCTCGCGGCGATCAAGCCTGGCCAATGAGCATTGCGACGCACGACGGGCCGAGGCGACGCCAGTTCCGCGATGACCGCCTTCATCGACGCCGGGCGATCCGCCGGCTTCTTCGCGAGCATGCGGCGAAACAAGTCGTCCACCGCGGCGGGGCAATCGGGCCGGACCGCGCGCAACGACGGAATCGGCCGTTCGCGATGAGCGAGCAAGCCTTCGACGGTCGATTTCGCCTCATAGGGAGCTTTCCCGGTCAGCAGAAAATAGAGCGTGCAGCCGAGGCTGTAGATGTCGGCGCGTTCGTCGGCGCGATGCGTATCGATCGCCTGTTCGGGCGCCATGAACGCGACGGTGCCCATGATCGCGTCGTCCGTCGCAAATTCGGGCGCGGTAATCGATTCGTCAAACTTGATGCGCGCCAAGCCAAGATCGAGAACCTTGATCGTTCCTTGCTCGTCGAGCAGCAAATTGCTCGGCTTGACATCGCGATGGATGATGCCGGCCGCATGAGCGTGATCGAGGCCGAGCGCCGCTTGACGAACATAATCGAGGGCGTGCTCGATCGGCAGCGGACCATTCGCGTGAACGAGCTCGGCGAGGTTTTTTCCCTCGACGAGTTCCATGACCAGGAAATCGCGGCCGTCTGCTTCGCCGGCGTCAAATGCGGCAACGATGTGCGGCGACGCCAGCCGGCCGACCGCTTCAATCTCGCGTTGAAATCGCTGCCGGCCGTCCGCGGAACGCAACACATGCGGCGACAGGAGCTTGACGGCGACCGTCTTTTTCAAGCGTTGATGGCGCGCCTTGTAAACCTGCCCCATGCCGCCGGCGCCGATCCGTTCGAGCAACAAATAGTTACCCAGCGTAAGGTTTTCCAAACCGGCGCCGATGAGCGTCGAGTGGCCATCGAGCGGCATGGTGCCGAGCGCCCGGGCATCCGCGACCAGCTTGACGTACGCGGGATCTTGCCCATGGACGGGCGGATCGGCCGGTTCGCGCAAAGCCGCGAAGGGCAAGTTGACGGCGGCGTCGAGCGCATCCAGAGCGGCCTGGCAATCGCTGCATTCCTCGAAATGCGCGTCGAGGGCATCGTCGTCCACATGGCCGTGGACGTAGGCTTCCAGCGCGTCGCGAGCTGGGCAAACGGTGGCGTTCATGGCGGCACTCCTCCACTATCATTAACGCGGACTCGTCCCACGACTCGCGTTCTTTGGTGATGTTAAAACCCGCCGTGAGCGCCGGAGACTGACAGAAGGGGGGGCACAAATTCCGCAACTTCTGTTAGGATAATTGGTTACGTACGGGAGGCTTCGGCCATTTAGTTAACTGGCAGAAGCCCCGATTCGTTCGTTAATCAAGCAATTCGCCCAATTCCGCGCGCAGCCGTGCCAGCACGCGTAAGCGCGCTTTGCGCACGGCGGCAGCCGTCATGCCGAGCTCGCCGCCGACCTCGCCCGTCGTCTTGCCGTCGATCTGCACGCGCCAGAACGCTTGCCAGGTGCTCGGCTCAAAACCGCCGCGGATCGATTCCAGCGTGCGATGCAGCGCCTGATGCAGGATCGATTGCTCCGAACCGTCGTCCTCCAACGAAATCGGGTCCGGCTGCGCTTGCAGATGGACGTTGGCGTCGGTCCCGCCCGCGGCTTTGGGTTCGTCGCGCAGGCGGCGAAAATGATCGCGAATCTTGTTTTGCGCGATCGTCCGCAGCCAGCCGCGAAAGGTGTCCCCCTGGCGGTCGCGGCGAAAGTCGTGAATGCGCCGCGCGACCGAGCGAAACGTCTCCTGAAAAACGTCCGCCGTGTCCTCCGGCCCCAGATTCGCCCGGCGACACCAGTGATAGACCAGCGGAGCGTACAAATCCACCAGTCGCGTCCACGCATCGCAGTCGTTCGCCTGCACGCGCACGAGCAAGCTCGGCGACGTGCGAAACGCCGACGAAGCGCCGGACTGAGACGTGGTGGCCATGGTGCTTTGCATTATCCGCGAAAAAGGCGATTGTGTCACGCGGCGTTTTTGATGAGCTATACTTGCGAACAGCGAGCCACGGGGTTTATCCCCGTGGTACGAATTCCCCTCCACGGGGATAAACCCCGTGGCTCGCAGGAGACCACGTGCGAGCATTCTTCACCCTGGCGGCGGTGGCGACCAATCGGCAACGCTCCTTCCGCGCGATCGTGATCGGCCATCTCGTCATGCTGCTCATTCTCTTTGGCGGCATGGTCCTCAAGCCGGAAACCACCAGTCCCGTGCTGTTCGGCGCCGTCGTGCTGGTCGCGGGCATCATTGAAGGCGCCTTGCAAATCGGCTGGCGGCTAACGCAGATTCCCAAGAGTCAAGCGCTCGAATTCCTGCTCGTCAGTGCCGTCCGGCCGCCGAGGGTATTCCTCGGCGAGGCCCTCGTCGGCCTGACGCGGCTCGCCTTCATCACGCTGTCGGGATTGCCGATTCTCGTCTTGATGGCGGAGCGCGGCCTGATCTTCATGGAGGACGTGCCGGTTCTCCTTTTGATGCCGTTCGTTTTCGGCGCGGTCGCGGGCCTGGGATTGACGACCTGGGCGTATGAGCCGCTCGGCGTGCGGCGCTGGGGCGAGAAGCTGGCGATCCTCGGCGTTCTCGTTTACCTGATCGTCGGCGTGTTGGCGGGCGAACGGCTCGGCGATTGGCTGAGCGGTCTGCCGTTCGGCTGGGGCGCGGATGCCGTCGCGGGCCTGCGTATGCTGCACGATTACAATCCCTTCGGCGCGATGCAATTCGCCATGCAGCAATCGCCGGCGCTGGCGTGGACTCGCTTGAGTTGGGTGCTAT
>DAIOGM010000126.1:3164-9767 GCA_036745215.1 Gemmataceae bacterium | reverse complement strand
TGGCGATCGTGTTGCTTGCGCGCAGCGCTTTTCGATTGCATGGGCATTACCACGACGAGCATTATCGGCCCAACGTCGCCAAGGAAGACACGCGCCGCGAAACGATCGGCGACGAGCCATTGACGTGGTGGACCGTCAAACGCGTGAGCCGATACTCGGGGCGGATCAACGTCTGGCTCGCAGGGGGCTTCGGACTGTTGTACGCGGCGTACACGATCGCGGGCGCCGATTGGCCGATCTGGATGGGCCGAGTCGTCTTTGAAATCTTCGATCGTCTCGGCGGCTTGCCGATGCTCGCCACCGCATTGATGTTGCTCGCCACGGTGCCGGCGGCGTTTCAATATGGACTCTGGGACTCGAACGCCCAGGATCGCTGCCGCCGGTTGGAACTGCTGCTCCTGACCGACCTCGACGGCGCGTCGTACTGGCAGGCGGCGTGTGCGGCGGCGTGGCGACGCAGTCGCGGCTACTTCGTCTTGTCAATTCTCCTGTGGCTCGCCGCGGCCTGGGCCGAGACCATCCCGTGGATCCAGGCCCTCGCCGGCATGGCCGCGGGCGTCATCCTCTGGGGCTTCTACTTCACGCTCGGCTTCCGCGCGTTCGCTCGCGGCGCACAAGCGAATCAACTCGGTCTGGTGCTCACGTTGCTGTTGCCGATGGTCACCGGCCTCCTGGCGAAAACGGAATGGCGCATGTTCGCAATCGTGCTGCCGCCCGGCAGCGTCTACTTCGGCGCCACGGAGTCGCCAAACTTGTGGTGGATGCTCGGCCCCGTCACCGCCGGCGTTCTCACGCTCGTGATCGCGCGGCGAACGCTCATCCATTGCGAAGCCGAGCTGCGCCGCTGGTACGATTGCAATCACGGCATCAACATCGTCGACTAGAAATAAAACCACAGATGAACACGGATCAACACAGATAAAACAGTCGCACGGACGTGGCGACCGGTGGCGTGTCGCGCCGCATCGACGGGGCTGATCCATTTCTTATCTGTGCTTATCCGTGCTACTAATGTGGAGAATCTTTGCGTCTTGCGCAAATTCTCAAGGGCCAAATTCTCGGCGCTGTTAAACACCAATCCAACAAGGACTTGCGATTCTATCCTCCGCGTTCTCTGCGTCTCTGCGTTTCGAAACTGGATTTCTTTCGCCCACGGCGCGGAAACCCTTTTTAGAAACGCAGAGACGCAGAGGACGCGGAGAGTTACTGATTGGGAACTAAGCCTTCTGCCTCGAATTGGTTATGGTTGCGGCTCCGCCGCGCCAGGTTTATCTGTGGTTCCTTTTTTTTGTTCAAAATTCTTGGCCGAATCGTCTGCCCAAGACAATGTATTCAATAGAAGGGACGGCCACCTTGAAAAGCCACCTGGCGCCCATTGTGCGCAGTCTGCGCCGACTGGATCTCTCGGCAACGTCGGACGGCCAGTGCGTCGTCGCTTCGGGTTGGGACGGGGCCGTGCATATTTGGCGTTTGAAAAAATCGGCTTGAGCGTCCATTCGTCATCGTACCCCTCGCACGAAAAACCTCGAACTCCAGGCGACCCATGAATTCGAATCGCTGGCTTCTGATCGGCGCCCTTGTCGCCCTGTTGCTCCTCGGGAGTTGCCTGGAGCGGACAACTTCTTTCAACAACCTCAAAGAGGCGCAAATCTCCTTGCGCTCGCTCGGCTACTATTGCATTTCGGATCGACGCGACGGCATCATTGGCAATGGCTTCCTCGTGAGCTGTGAAAACGTCGATTGGGTCGAGGTCAACTCCATGGCCAAGGTAGGCCAAATCGGCGAGGAATGGCGAGGCCGAATCTGGTTTGCGGTGATCGACGACGCCGAGGCGGAGTTGCTCAGCGTCCCAGATTGGCCCGGCCGCCGCGTCTGGGGCAACGTCGTCGCGTTCGGCGACGATCAATTGCTCGACGAAATCGACGCCCGTCTGACGCGAGATCGGTTTCGAATCCGCATCTTCAATTCCTCTCATTAGTGGCGGCAAGATTCCGATCTTGCCGATTCGAATTCCGATATCCAGGCATGCCATCGGTCGAAACGCCCGTTGCACGACGGGGTTGGATTGGTAAAATCTCATCGTCGCAAGCACTCCGCCACGATGATCGCCACTCCAACCGCGTGACCAATCATGAACCGTTCCAATCGCATCAAACTCATCTTCCTGTCCGCGCTGGCCATTGTCGCAGCGGCCGTATGGCTACATTCCGTCACGCGCGCCCAAAACACCGGCGGCGACGCGCTCGACGGTCGTTATGCGAAAGACGTACAGCCCTTCTTGGCCCGCTATTGCCATGACTGCCACGGCGCGAAAAAGCCGAAAGCGATGCTCGATTTGACCAAAGACAACTCGATGGCGGCGATCGTCAAGAACATTCAACAATGGGAGCATGTCCTCGAACGCTTGCAGGCCAAAGAGATGCCGCCGGAGGATGCGCCGCGTCAACCGAAGCCTGCAGAGCGGGCCGCGGTCGTCGCGTGGCTGCGCGACGTGCGCGATCGCGAAGCCGAACGCAACGCGGGCGATCCGGGCGTCGTGCTGGCACGCCGCTTGAGCAACGCGGAATACGATTACACGATTCGCGATCTGACCGGCGTCGATATCAAGCCGACGCGCGAGTTCCCCGTCGATCCCGCCAATCAATCCGGCTTCGACAACACCGGCGAATCGTTGACGATGTCCCCTGCCCTCTTGAAGAAATATCTCGCGGCGGCCCGGCACGTCGCCGATCACGTCGTTTTGAAGCCGGACGGTTTCGTGTTCGCGCCGTATCCGGCCGTCGCGGAGACCGATCGCGACAAGTATTGCGTTCAGCGCATTCTCGATTTCTATCAGCGCCATCCGATCGATTACGCCGACTATTTTGTCGCCGCGTGGAAGTACAAGCATCGCGCCGCGCTTGGCCAGCCGGATGCGGGACTATGCTGCGTCTCCGCCGAGACGAACGTGAGCGAGAAGTATCTGCGGCTCGTATGGGGAAGCTTGACGGAAGGCGAAGCAAACATCGGCCCGCTCGCCGCGGCGCGCATGATGTGGAACACGTTTCCCGCGCCCAAGGCGGACGCGAACGCCGAACAACGAACCGCGGAACTCGACGGCGTTCGCTCGGCGAGCGAACGCATGCGCGACGCCGTCGTCATGATGCGCAAGCAGATCACGCCGACGCTCAAGAAAATCTCGGCCAAGGGCATCTCCGACGGCGCGCAACCATTCGTCCTCTGGCGCAATCGCGAGCAGGCGCGTCAGCATCGTCAGTATGCCGGCGATGTGGAAGCTGATTTCAGGAAGCTCGGTGAATTGACCAAAAGCCCGGCGTTCGCGAAGTTTTTCGAACCCGACGGCGACAAGAAAAAGCTCCACGAATCGATGGACCGCTTCTGCTCCACCTTTCCCGCGGCATTCGTGCACATCGATCGATACCCCATGTTCGCGCCGAAGGATCTCGGCAAGGGCCGGCCGCTCAGCGCGGGCTTTCATTTGATGCAGGGCTTCTTTCGCGACGACCAACCGCTCTACGACATGATCCTCGACGATTATGGCCGCAAGGAGCTGGACGCCTTGTGGCACGAGCTGAACTTCATCACAATGGCGCCGATGCGGCAATACGCGGACTTCATCTTTTTCGAACGAGCCGAGCCGCCGCGATTCATGTTCGAAGCCGAGTTCGATTTCGCGCGTTCCGAGGATAAGGATTGCACGGCCGAGTCGAAGATGACGAAGCTCGCGAAGTTGTACTTGGCGAAAGCGAAGAAGAAGGGCGCCAGCGAGGACGCCGTGAACGCGATCGAGACGTTTTTCGCGAACATCTCCGCCGACGTTCGCAAAGTCGAGAAGTCACGTTTGGACGCGGAGCCGAGCCATCTCGAAGCGTTGTTGAAATTCACCGAGCGCGCTTTTCGTCGGCCGCTGACAAAGGCCGAACGGGACGACACGCTAGCTTTCTATCGCCGCTTACGCAAGAAGGACGATTTGTCGCACGAAGACGCCATGCGCGACACGATTGCGAGTGTGCTATTGTCGCCGCACTTTTGTTATCGCGTCATTGAAAACGCGCCAGGCGCGAAACCGCAAGCGTTGAGTGATTACGAACTCGCGAGCCGATTGAGCTACTTCCTCTGGTCCAGCATGCCCGACGCCGAGCTGCTCGAGCACGCCGCCAAGAAGGAACTGCACAAATCCGACGTACTCAAAGAACAAGTACGCCGCATGTTGCGCGACCCGAAAGTTCGCGGTCTCGCCACCGAGTTCATGGCCAACTGGCTCGATATTCGCCGCTTCGAGGAGCACAACGCGGTCGATCGCGAACGTTTCCCGTCGTTCACCAACGAACTGCGGCACGCGATGTTCGAGGAGCCGATCCATTATTTCATGGACATCGCCAGGCGCGACCGCTCGGTGCTTGATTTGCTTTACGGCAAGGACACGTTCGTCAATCCGATCCTTGCGAAACATTACGGCATCCCAATGAACAAGAAAGCCGAATGGGTTCACATCGAAGACGCCACGAAATACGGCCGCGGCGGCCTGTTGCCGATGTCGGTCTTCCTCACGAAAAACGCCCCCGGCCTGCGCACGAGCCCGGTGAAGCGCGGCTACTGGATCGTGCGTCGCGTCCTCGGCGAACAGATACCGCCTCCGCCGCCGACTGTGCCCGAACTCCCCGCCGACGAGGCCAAGCTCGGCACGTTGACGCTCGCACAAACGCTCGCCCGCCATCGCGCCGACAAGGCGTGCTCCGGCTGCCACAATCGCTTTGACGCCGTCGGCCTCGTCTTCGAAGACTATGGGCCCATCGGCGAACGCCGCACCAAGGACCTCGGCGACCGCGCGGTCGAAATTAACGCGTCGTTCCCCGATGGCATGGATCGCAAGGGATTGGATGGACTCAAGCAGTATTTGAAGGAAAAGCGCCAGGCAGATTTTGTCGATAACCTGTGCAAGAAGCTGTATTCCTATGCGTTGACGCGCAGTCTGACGCTGTCGGATCGCAAGTCGCTCGACGCGATGAAGGCGCGATTGACGGCGGATGATTATCACTTCGGCAGCTTAGTGGAGGCGATTGTAATGTCGCCGCAGTTTTTGAACAAACAAGGACAAGAACCCGCGAGAACACGCTAGAATGAACAGCAAATATGCAACACGTGTCGGAGTAATGTCATGCAAACCGACTCCACAAAATCGACGAGTTGGATTTCCAAGAATCCTGGCCGATGTGGCGGCGACGCCTGTATTCGGGATCGCCGCATTCCCGTTTGGGGCGTTATCAATTATCGACTGTTGGGTCGTGGCTGGGGCGACATTCTCAAGGCGTATCCCGTGTTAACGGAGGCCGATCTCGAGGTTGCCTGGGATTATTACCAGAAAAACAAGGAAGAAATCGAGCGCGCAATTCGCGAGAACGAAGAAGGGGAAGAAGGAATGGTGGAGTGACAACAGATGTTGTTATACGCCGACGAAGACTTCCCCTTTCCAGTCGTAGAGGAATTGCGACGATTGGGCCACGACGTGCTAACGACACAAGAGGATGGATGGAATGCAAGCGAAGATGCTGATATCCTCGCACGAGCCCATAGTCTCGGGCGCGTAGTCGTAACGCACTATCGCAGTGACTTTGAGCGATTACATCGTCAGGGCGCTGCTCATTCAGGCATTGTGTCGGCAACTCACGATCATGGCAATCATACGCCCCTCGCCGCACGCATTGACGCAGCGTTGTCCGGCGTCACGTCTGGCCGGTGGACCATTCGCGTGAATCGGCCACAGAAACCATAAGGATGCGTCGAGCGTTTAACGCGGCGCGATCGGTTGCATAACCGCAAGTTTGCCGTCGCGTTCAGCCTGCACCAACCCCTTCATCAACCAAAACGCGATTTGACGCACCGGCGACTCCGCGACGCCTTTGCCCGTTTCGTCCGGCGCCAACAACGACATGGCTCTCGTCACTTCCATCAAGAGCTTGCCCCAATCGAGTTGCCCGCCCGCCTGCAGCATGAAAAATCCCTGCATGACGCGCTGTACGACCTCGCCGGCGAATCGCTTGAATTGCGCCTCCACTTCGCCCGCGGCCCATTTCGCGGACAGCCAGATGCCGGTTTCGACGGCCATGCGCGGCCAATCGACTTTCGGCAAATCCAGAAGCTCCGCTGCCCTTTGGCCGGCGAAGAAGCGGATGAGGGCAATCGGAAGTTGAGAAAACGGCGCGGGATAATAACTCTGCATCAGTTCAACCAGCGCCTTGGCCAACAAACGGCCTTCGTTCGTCGCTTCCCAGTGGCGGCGCCGAAAGGCCATCAAGTTGATTTCCGCCTCCGCCAACGACTTCGGCAAGAGCCGATGATCGATGCCCAGCAAGTGGCCGAGCACGCTCCACGTGTGGACCCATGCCTCCGCGTCGTCGGCGCTGAATGGCGTCTCGAATTTCCGAAGCACGTCTAATGGCGCAACCGTGAACAACAGCAGCGTTCCTTGCAAGTCTTCCTGATTGACCGGCAATCCGTCCTCCTCGACGCATTGCCCGTTCGCGAGCAGATTGCGCAGGGCCGCGTGCTTGAGCCGAACGAGCTGGCAGGCGCGGATGCCCCGGCCGTTCGGCGCCAGGCCAC
>DAIOGM010000126.1:0-3154 GCA_036745215.1 Gemmataceae bacterium | reverse complement strand
CCCTACGATTACATCCGGCCCTGGCAGAAGCGGGCGCCGTTTCAAAAACGCGCCGCCGGGCCACGTCGGTCAGCGATCGCGTTCGGCCCATGCAGCGCGAGCACGGGCCGGAGCAGTAACCTTGCGGCAATGCCGAGCAAAACAGGCTGAGCGCGATCTCCCAGCCGTGGCGTGCGAACAGACGCTGGCCCTGCAACAACTTCGCCTTATCTGCCCATTCCGGCAATGCCGCGGTTTGAGCGAAATAATCGCCAAGCGCCGGCGGCAAATTTCGCGGCAACGGAACGTCGCCGCGCATCACGCCCCCGAGGAGCGCATTGACCTCCGCGACGCCGCCGCCGAACAGCGCGGCCGCCGCCTTGTCCGCCGCTTCATCGCCCTGCCGGCGCATGGCGTCGCGGAAGGCGTCGGTGCGATTCGCCGGCAGACCATTGCTCACCGGTGGACTGGCGTCATGGAGCACACTGCCCAGCGCCTCCAACGGCCAAAAGTGCGTTGCGTCTTGAAGGACGTAGAACGTGTCCGGTGGATTGATCGTGTGCAGGAAATCATTGTGGTCCCACGATCCGTCCGGGCGTTGTTGCTCCAAAAGGTACTGCGTGGCGCGGGTTACCGCGGGGTGACTTCGCAATCCCATCGCGACCAGCGCCAGGACGACGATGCCGCTGACTGCGGGCATGCTCGCGGCCTGGCCGGCGCGTTCGGGATAGCGGTACGATTCATGCGTCTCGCCCCAGCCGCCGTCGGCATTTTGCTTCTCGAGCAACCACGCCAACGCCTTTTGCATCCATCCCTCATCGGCATCGACACCGACTGCCCGCGTGCCGATCAACACGAACGCGGTAGCGACGACGTAATTGATCCAGCGGCCGAACCATTGACCCTCGGCGAATTGATGCATGCGCAGGAATTCCAGCGCCCGCTCGACAGCCGGGTCGTTGGTCGTGAATCCAAGTTGGCCGAGTCCGTGCAACACCCGGCCAACGATGTCTTCAAAGGATGGATCACCGATTTCGGCAGCGGGCGGCTCCAACATCATCGTCACCATGCCGAGTGGATTCGTGGTGTCGATGGCCGGATAGTTGCCCAGGACCGGACCGATCGGCTTTTCGGGCATGTCCCAAAGGTAGCTTGCCCATCCGCCATCCCGGTTTTGCATACACGCGACCCAGGCAACGCCCTTGCGAGCGGACTGCCGCAGTTTCGCTTCCCATTCCGCGTTGCCGGTTGCCTGCGCCGCCAGGCCGAGCGCACTGATCGCTACGGCGCTATCGTCCACGTCGGGAAGCCGTTCGTTCTCTTTCTGGAAGGACCAGGCGCCCGTCCGCGGCACGTCCGTTTGGCGATTGTTGTACTTCGATTGAGGATGCTCAATTTGACTGCTGACGAGCCAATCGACCGCGCGAACGAGGTTGGGTTCGTCCGCGCTCACGCCGGCCGCCAACAGCGCGCGAATGTTGAAGCTCGTCGCCCAGACACTGTCGCCGAACAACATCCAGCACGTGCCGCTATCGTCGCGAACCCGAAAGCGATGGATCGCCGGCAACGCGCGCGTGATCCGATCGTCGCACTCCGGCAACGCCATCGCATGCAGCGTGGCGACGATCAGGCCGCTCCAGTGCGTCAGACCATTCCACCAACTTCCCTCGGCGTTTTGGAATTCATCGAGCAGGCTGAGCGTGTAGCGGCAAGCTTGCTCGTCGAGGTCGGACTTCGCCAGCCCGTCCGGCCCCCAGGCGCCGCGCAGCCGGCGCACGAGGATTGCGGTTTCGAGGCTGAAGGTCAGCAAGCCACCATGAATGCGCCGAAGCATCGCCTCGCGAACCGGTTCCACGAGGCAGTAGGTGAGCGGGAAAACCGGCAGTTGTTGCGGATCGAGCAGCCCGGCCATCGCCAAGATCAGAGCGGCCAAGTCCCCCTGTGAAACGCGGCGCACGAGTTCGGCGACGCCGCCTCGCGCGTCGATGTACCCGCGGGCGGCGCGGACGGCATCGTGATCCTCGGAAACGCCGGCGACATGCAGCGCCGCCCACGCAATCGCCGTCGTGCTGACATCGCCTTCCTTCGCGAACGGGTAGCCGATCCACGAGCCATCCTCACGCTGCTGGCCGATCAGCCAGCGAGCCGCTTCGCGAGCATCGACCGGGTCGAGCCGGCCGGCGTAATGCAACGTGACAACCACCTGTGCCGTCGAGACCGGGCCGACGTCATTGAACGTCTCCCACCGGCCGTCCGGCTTTTGCGTTTGCCACAAGTACTCGACGGCTCGCTCCACGCCGGCTCGTAGTGCGTTTTGCGAATCGATTGACGCGGGCAAGGAATTGGCGACGGCGCTGGTCATGTCGGCTCACTCCGGATGGGCGGAAAAATCCGCGGTTTTCTTCTGGACTCCATGGGCGTTGGAGTTCAATCCGGAATCGCTCGTCCGCGTGGCCAAGAAAATGGATTGCAATGCCGTTTTTTCTCTCCGTGCGTTCCAAGACTTCCTTGTGATGGGCGCCTCCGTTGGCTACAATCGACCGTAATCTCACCCTGACTGACTGTGCCGCGCATTGGAGTTGACTCTGATGAACCCCAAAACCGCGAACCTCACTCGCCGCACCTTCCTCGCCGGCGTCGGTTGCACGGTCGCCCTTCCCTGGCTCGAATCGCTCCCCTTCGGCTACGCCCAACCCGCGGCCGGCGCAGCGCCGAAACGGCTCGCGATTCTGTTCATGGGCAACGGCATCAGCCCGCCGAACTGGTCCGCGTCCGGCGCCGGCGCCGACATGACGCTGAGCCGCTCCCTCGAACCGCTCGCGCCTTACAAAACCAAGCTCAACGTCATCAGCGGCCTGTTCAATCGCGCCGCGACCGGCGTCGGCATTCATCCGGGTCAGACCGGCAACATCCTCTCCGGCGCGGCTCTCCAGCGCGGGGCCGTGCTGCGCGGCGGCGTCAGCATGGATCAGGTGCTCGCCAATCACTTCGACGACCAAACGCCGCAGCCGAGCCTTGTCCTCGGTTGCGAACAGCCGATCACCGGCTATCACGAGACGAACTTCTCGATGGCCTACAGCTCACACATCTCGTGGCAGAACATCAACTCGCCAATACCGATGAAAATATATCCATCGCTCGCCTTCGACAGCCTATTCGACAATCAAAACAGCCG
>DAIOGM010000125.1:5949-16810 GCA_036745215.1 Gemmataceae bacterium | reverse complement strand
TGATGAGCGTACGCCGGTCTCGCAACTGATCGCGCATCTCCCGGAGCCAAATCGTGCGAATAATCGACCAGCGCATAATGAAAACCACAGATGAACACGGATAGACACAGATGGGATCCAGAAAGAACGAACGTTGAAACACGAATCGGCGCCATTACAGAGTCGAAGACGTGTTCGCCATTCTTATCTGTGTGCATCCGTGTTCATCTGTGGTTCCTTCTTTCATTTGAGTCCGCGGCCGCCCCACATTTCCTCTTCACCGAACGGATGTACCGGGCCGCTCGGCTTCGGTTTGGGCAACGCTTTGAGGATCGCCTCGGCCAGGATCAGATCTTGCTTGGTGGTGATCTTGATGTTCGTCGTCGCGCCTTCGACGACGTGAACCGCATAGCCGGCCGCTTCCATCAATTGGGCGTCGTCGGTGAAATTGGCGCCGAGCCGCGTGCGATTTTCGTAAACTTCGACGAGCCAATCGCGGCGAAACACCTGCGGCGTCTGGGCGAGCCATAGTCCCTCGCGCGGCGTCGTACCCTTCACCTGCTTTTGGGCGTCGACTTGCTTGATCGTATCGGAAATCGGCACCGCCAGCATTGCTGCGCCGGTCTTCTCGACCTTCGCGAACAGGTCGTTGACCAGCGAATCGGTCAAGCAGGGCCGCACGGAATCATGAACGGCGACAAAATCGATCTCCGGCTTGACGAGGGCAAGGGCGTTGGCGACCGATTCGAAACGCTCGGCGCCGCCGTCGGCGATTTGCACGTTCATGAACGCGAGGTTGGCGCCGAAGCGGCGGCGGAACATCTCCTGATCTTCCCGCGAGACGACGATGATGCACTGCGCCACGTCATTGCGATTGATGAACAATTCGACGGAACGCAGCCAGACCGCTCGGCCATCGAGGTTCGTGAACGGCTTTTTTTCCTTGCCATGAAAGCGCGACGACTTTCCGGCGGCGGGAAAGATCACGGCAAAGCTGGACATGACAGGGCCCTCCTTCGCACCGCTTGCGGCTTCGCGCTCGCGTTGAAGCGCCGACACGTTTGGCACTTCAACGCGAGCGCGAAGCCGCAAGCGGCTGGAGATATCCTATCGCGCGCCCGGTCGGGTCAACCAGCCTTTCGACGGAGAGATTGGCAAGTCTCGATTTGTTGGCGGAGAGTCGCTTCTTCTTTTTGCAATAGCTCATCGACGCTCTGTACAATTTGTTCGGCCGATTCGAGATAGACGCTCAATCGCCGCAGGCGATCGCTCCACTGCGCGATTTCCTGCCGACGTTCGTCGGCGTGCGACGGGGCGTTTGCCGCCGACGTTTGCTCGATGCGCGCGTTGACCGACGCGATGGCGTGATCCAGACGCGTTTGCACTTCGTCGAGGATCAGCGACCAGCCCGCCGGCAACGCCTTTGCCTTGCTGGCCATTGGCGTTCTCCGTGATCTACTTTGGGAGGAAGGGGAATAGCAAATCGCGATATTTGTGCAAGAGGAGTGCGCCGTTCGCTTGCGGTTTCGCGTGAACGGCGCGCGGAGAACGCGAAACCGCAAGCGATGCAATCTGCTCTTGACGAACTCATGAGAATCGTTATCGTCCGCCACCCTATTGATGCACGAATGCCGGAAATCCGTTCGCGACGGCGCCTGGGGGAGGAGCCGGCGAGTGGCTTTGTTTTTCTGCGCACGAGGAGGGAACCATGTTCATCGCGTGTTCGACAAACTGTTTCGCGCGGCTGCCGTTGGAAAGAGCGCTGCGCTTGATGGCGGAACTGGAATTCTCGAAGGTGGATGTCGCGATCGCCGAGAATGGCAATCACCTGAAACCATCCGAAGTGGTCGAAGACATTTCGAAGGCCGCGCTGCGCATTCGCATCGGCCCGAGCCTGACGCCGGCGGCGTTCAGCGTCGAGTTCGACGCGCTCGAGGGGGAGGAATTCCTCAAACAACTCAAGGCGATCTGCCGGCTCGCCCGCGCCACGACGGTGCCGCTCTTGTGCATCCCGGCGGCATCGACCGGCCGAGGCCTCGATGCCGAGGTATCGCGCCTGCGCGAACTGGTGCAAATGGTCGAGACCGAGGGGCTCATCTTGACGGTGCCGACGCGCATCGGCACGTTGACCGAGTTGCCGAGCACGGCGCGCGAGTTGTGCGAACGCGTGCCGGGCCTGGGTTTGACGCTCGATCCGAGCCATTATGTCAATGGGCCGCATCAGGGCGAATCGTATGACGAGATTTTTCCCTATGTGCGCCACGTTCACCTGCGCGACTCGGGCAAGGCGCCTGGTAAGTTCCAGGTCCGCGTCGGCCAGGGGGAGATCGAATATGGACGCATCATTTCGCAACTGCAGCGTTGCCGATATGATCGATTGTTGAGCGTCGCGCTGCACGACGTTGCCGAAGCGCCGTTCGCGATGGAAAATGAAGTGCGGAAGCTGAAGTATCTGCTCGAGAGTTTGGTCTAAGCCCCAGGATGAGCGCAGCGATTCCTGGGGGTCAGGAGTCGCCATGCTCAATCAACCCGTCGCCCTCGTCACCGGCGGCAGCCGCGGCATCGGCCGCGGCATTGCGATCGCGCTGGCGCGGGCGGGGTTCGCCGTCGCCGTCAATTATCACGGCAACGAATCGGCGGCTCGTGAAACGCAATCTCTTCTTGGCAACGCACCCAACGTTCTGTGCCAGGGCGATGTCAGCGTCGCCGCCGATCGCGAACGCATGCTTGCCGCGATTTTGGACGCATGGCAACGCATCGACGTGCTCGTCAATAACGCCGGCATCACCTCGGTCGGCCGACTCGATCTCCTGGAAGCAACAGAAGAAAGCTGGGACCGCGTGCTTGGCGTCAATCTCAAGGGGCCGTATTTCTTGAGCCAACGCGCCAGTCTGGAAATGATTCGACTTCGCGGAGCACGGCATTCGCGTCTATGAAGTGCGGCCCGGCATCATCGACACCGACATGACGGCCGGCGCTCGTGACAAGTACACCCAAATGATTGCCGACGGTTTGACGCCGATCCGCAAATGGGGCACGCCGGCGGACGTCGGCGCCGCGGTAGTGGCGCTCGTGCAAGGCGCCATTCCGCATAGCACGGGCGATGTCGTCAACGTGGACGGCGGGTTTCACTTGCGGGGGTTTCCGCGCTAGTCGTAGCCGCAAGCTGCCAGCTTGCGTGCTCAAGTGAAAGCAGACAAGCTGGCAGCTTGTCGCTACGATTGAATGGCGATTATTTCTTCTTCAACACGATGATGCTGCACTTCTCCGTGCCCTTGCCTTCGAACGCCTCGGGCCGCACCTTGCCCTGCTCATCGACGCACATCTTCAGCGTGTCCTTGTCGAACACGTAGATGCCAATCTCCGTCGCCTTTTCTTTTTCCTTGCCGATCAACGGCGTGAAGTCGATCGCGCTCGGCTTCTTGGTCGGATCAATCTTGAAGCGATACTTGGCGACGACCTCGCCTTTTTCGGTCGCCGTGTAGATGTCCTTCTCGACCGTGATCTCCAGCACCGCCAGCTCGGCCGCCTCGACGGCTTTGCCTTCCTCGGTGAGGGAGACAACGGTCCATTTGCCTTGAAAGCGTTCGAGGTCGGTCTTCTCATCGCCGGCGTGCAAGATGATGACGCCGGCCGTGAAAATCGCGGCAGCGGTGAGCAGATACTTCATAGGGTGTTCTCCGCGGGTGCTTTATTCTTTCGTCCGCTGCATGACGACGAGCCATAGTTTGCTGGCCGGCCGCGTCGAAAACTCGTCGGGGCGGGGCGCATTCTTGGCAGATTGGATACAGATTCTCAAAGTATCGCCGTCAAGTTGATAAATGGCGCGATCGACGCGGCCCTTGGCGGGGCCGAATTTGATGGTCAAATCGATTTCCTTGGGCTTCTTCGTCGGGTCAATTTGAAACGCGAACTTCTCCTCCGCCTTGCCGCCTTCCTTGATGGAGATCGCGTCTCCCTTGAAGACGAGGAACAAATCCTTCAAGTCGCCGGCCGGCACTTTTTCGCCGTCCTGCTCCGACATGGTGACCTTCCACGTTCCTTGCAGGGCGGCCTTGTCTTTGCGAATCGCTTCGGTTTCGCCGGCGAACGTGAGCAACGTCACCGCTAATACCGAGGTTGTCCAAGCGTTCATGGCGTGCCTCCCGTCTTCATGATCGGTTGCCTTGACCTGGAATGCAAATACATTACTTCGTGGGAATAACCGTTTTGCCGCTTGCCGTTTAGCGCTCGCAGGGACGCGCCCGCGACTCCGACGCTTCGCTGCGAGCGCTAAACGCAAAGCGGTCACCTCTCAATAGGAGACCTTCATGGCATATACCCTACCGAATTTGCCCTATGCGACCAATGCCCTCGAACCGTTCATCGACACGATGACGATGGAGATTCATCACGGCCGACACCACAAGGCGTATGTGGACAATCTCAATAAGGCGCTCGAAGGCCAGGCGGCCCTCGCCGCGAAGCCGATCGAGCAATTGTTGCGCGAAATTCAGCAGGTGCCGGAAGCCATCCGTCAAGCCGTCATCAACAACGGCGGCGGGCACGCCAACCACGCGATGTTCTGGGAAATCATGGCCGGCGGCGCGGGCGGCGATCCGAGCGGTCCCCTCGCGGACGACATCAAGGCAAGCTTCACCGATTTCGCGACCTTCAAGGCGCAAATCAAGGACGCCGGCATCAAACGTTTCGGCAGCGGCTGGGCGTGGCTCGTGCTCGCGGACGGCAAGCTCAAGATTCAATCGAGCGCCAATCAGGACAGCCCGTACCTGAGCGGCCAAGCGCCGATCATGGGCGTCGATGTCTGGGAGCACGCCTATTATCTGAAGTATCAAAATAAACGGCCCGATTACCTCGACGCGTGGTGGAGCGTCGTCAACTGGAAAGCCGTCGCCGATCGGTATGCGAAGGCGAAGGCCGGGAAGCTGTAAGGTAATGGCAAAAAGATGGGTGGCAAAAAAATGAAATGCAGAGTTTTGTTCGGGTTGAATTCTCATTCTGGATTTCATTTTTTTGCCATCCATTTTTTTGCCATTCTGACTCTCGTCGGCATTGGCTGTCCCGTTCACGCGGGTTCCAAGCCGCGCACCGAAAATGTTATTGTCGTCACGCTCGATGGCTATCGCTGGCAAGAATTCTTCGGCGGCGTTGACGACACATTGATGAACAAGCAGTTCGGCGGCGTTCGCGATCTCGATGGCCTTAAAAAACGCTACCTGCGCGACACGCCCGAAAAGAGCCGGGCCGCGATCATGCCGTTCTTCTGGAACACGATCGCAAAGGATGGCCAAATCTTCGGCGACCGGACCCGCAAGGCCCCGACGCGCCTTACCAATGGCCTCAAGTTTTCGTATCCGGGCTACAGCGAGATGTTCTGCGGCTTCGTCGATCCGGCCATCAAGTCCAACGACAAGAAGAACAACGTGAACCGGTCCGTGCTCGAGTTTCTGCACGCCAAGCCGGCGTTCAAGAATCGGGTCGCCGCATTTTGCACGTGGGACGTGTTTCCATACATCTTTCGCTCCGAACAGAACGGCCTCAAGGTTCATTCCGGCTGGCGACCCAGCGACGACGAGCCGCTGACGGATCGACAACGTGCCATGAACGAGACGCTCACGAAATTGCCGCGTTATTGGCCCGACAATGCGTTCGATGTCGTGACCATGGAATTTGCTCGCGAACATTTGTTACGACACAAGCCGCGCGTGATGTACATTGGCCTGGGCGAGACCGACGAGTGGGGCCACGGCCGGCGCTATGATCTCTATCTCGACGCGGCCAACAAGAACGATCAGTATTTGGCGGAGCTTTGGCAGACGTTGCAGAAGATACCGGAGTACAAGGACAAGACGTCGTTCATCATTACTACCGATCATGGCCGAGGCGATTCGCGCGTCGATTGGACGGATCATGGCAAGGCGGTGCCGAGCGCCGAGTTTATCTGGATCGCGGTGCTGGGGCCGGACACGCCAGGGTTGGGCGTGCGCGAAAACGTCGAGACGACGCAGAGCCAGGTGGCGGCGACGATCGCGCATTTGCTTGGCGAGGATTTTCTGACGGCGAGTCCGAAGTCGGCGCCGCCGTTGGCAGGGGTGCGAAAGTAGTCAACTTCAAGCCGCTGGCGGCTTCGCGTTCGCGCGGCGTTGCGCGAGCGCGAAGCCGCAAGCGGCAAACCACAAAGGGGGTCCTCTTATGTTTCCGAGATTCGTTCTGTTGAGCTTCGCGTTCGCCTTGGTCGCGCTCGTTGGTTTCTCCGACGCGGCGCAGGAAAAGGACAAAAAGAAACGCACGGGCACCGTCGTCGGCGAGTTGAAATCGCGCAAGGACGCGCCGAACAAGATTAACGTGCTTGTCGAAATCCTTGCCGCCGGCGAGGAAAAAGCGCGGCAATATCGCGTCGGGTACGATCAAAAAGCCAAGGGGCCGATCCCCGATGTTCTCAAAGCCGTCAAGGCCGCGAACATCGGCGATCGCGTTCAGATCGATTGGATCGAAGGCGAAGGATACAACATCACGGCGTTCCAGGTGCTGACCAAGAAGGACGAGAAAAAGGACGACAAGAAGTAATCCATGGCAAAAAGATGGCCGGCAAAAAAATGAAATGCAGAGTGAAATCCCACCCTGCATTTCATTTTTTTGCCGGCCATTTTTTTGCCATTATTTTCTAACGCCATTGCGTCGTCGTGAAGCTGCCGACGTTATTGATGCTGACCAACCATTGCGTGGCCGTGTTGCTCGTGAAGAAATGCGCTAAATCCGGCTTGCCGTCGCCGTTGAAATCGCCGACGAGTTCGGTGAGCAAGCCGGCGGTCGAGGCCAGCGTTTGCCAAATGCTTGAGGCGAAAGCGTTGCCGCTTGCGTTGGCGAGGCCGACCACGATTTGACCGCTGCCGCGATCGAGAATGCTGAGGTCCGACTTGCCGTCGATATTGAAGTCGGCGACTTCCTGGAGCGTCGTTGAGAAAGGCGTCAGGGCGAGCCACTGGGTGGTGGTGAACGCCGTGCCGTTGGACAGGCTTACCCACCAGCGATTCGTGGCGGTGTTGAAGCTGACCAGATCGTCTTTCAGGTCGTTGTTGAAGTCGCCGGACATCTGAAACGACCAGGTGCTGAACGACGGCATGCCGCCGAACAGCGTCGTCGCGAAATCGACGCCGGAGGACGTGCTCACCCACCAGTTGGCGGCGCCGCTCTTATTGAAGAAGTTGGCGATGTCGGTCTTGCCATCGCCGTTGAAATCTCCTGCGACCGCCTTGGTCCAGCCCGCGACCGCCAGCGGTTTCAGATTGGCCCAAAGCCTCGCGGTGAAGGCCGAGCCGGTGGACGTGCCGACAATCCAGCGTGCGATCGACCCTGTATTCTGAAAGCTGGCGACGTCCTGTACGCCGTCGCCATTGAAGTCGCCGATCAGATGCCGCGTCCAGCCACCGATGCCGAAGCCGGACAGGTTGGCCCACACGTTGGAGACGAAAGCGCCGCCGTTGGATTGCAAAACTCCCCAGAGCGCCTTCGAGGAGGGATTGTAGAAGTAGGCGATGTCGTCCTTGCCGTCATCATTGTAATCGCCCACGTTGAAGGATTTGAAGCCGACGCCGGTCGTGAACTTGAACCAGGATTGCGGCGCCAGGAAACCCGTGCCCGTGGAAAGGGCGACCATCCAGCGACCGGAAGAATACATCGCGGCCACGTCCGAATTGCCGTCGCCGTTGAAATCGCCGGCGACGCGGACGGTGGAGCCGACGGGAAAGACGGCGTTCGCATTGGCGGTCGTATTGATGGAGAACGCATTGTTAGCGGTGAAAGGAAGCTGCGTGAAGCCGGGGACGTTGAGTGCCCCGGTGACGTTGATGTTGATGGCCGCGATGATGACGTTGGCGTTGCCGATGGTGTAAATCGCGGTGTACACCCGCCCGTTCGGACTCCACGATCCCGATGAAAACGTCAGAATGCCGCTGACGTTTTGGCTGAACGCGATCGCCGGCGCCGTCGTCGTCTGCATTGGTTCGCGGTAGGTGATGGTGATGACGAAGGCCATTCCCTTGTCGGCGGCGCCAATCGAGGGCTTGTTGACGCCGAGCGACTGCACGATCGGGTTCTGGGTGTCGATGCTGAACACGTCCGGGACCAGCTGGGCGTTGACGAGGTTGTTGGCGAAATCGCGGGCGTTGGCGACGTTCACGTCGATACTCGGAATGAGAGCATTTTGATCCGATGCCGCGTAGTTCGCGATGAACGTGTCGTTGACGAAGTTCGTGCTGGTGAAAAAGCCGTTCGTGAAGTTGAGCGAGCTGCCCGGATTTTCGCCGGCCGTCGGAAACGTGATGAGCGGCGCGATGTTCGCATTCATCGAGGCGTCAAAAATCAGCCGCAACGAAAAAGTGCCGGGAGCGTTATTATCGGTAATCGGATTCGGCAACGCGGCGATGCTCAACAGCGAAGTCGGCGTGGTGCGATCTTCCAACGTTTCCAGCAGCGGACGAAACGGACGTCGAGTGCGATTGGATTTCAAGTCAAATGGTTGGGCAAGCGCGCGCAGCCATACATTCATAAATCACCTTCCGTTCCGGGTTATCAGTTACTTGGGGCTTTGCACCAACTCGAAAAGTGTAATGCAAATATTGTACCCCGCGGTACAGCGAATATCAAATTCCGCTGCCATCGAGATGGGTTGCACGAAGCGTATTCGTGGGAAAAACCTGCATGGAGCGCCTAACCCGAATTCGCAAATGACGAATGACGAACGACGAATGACGAAAGAAGCACGAATGACGAATGCCGAATGTCACGAACCGAATCGATTTGTCATTCGGATTTCGTCATTCTTTCGTCATTCGTGCTTCGGCATTCGTCATTTCACATTGTGATGGATTCTGCGACGTGGTGTGCGATTTTGTACATTGGAGTCGAAGGGGATCTCTTCTGACCGCGCATCGGTTGGATTCGTCTGGACTGGCTCTATTCGATTTGTTGAAGAGGCATGACAATCGTAGGCGTGTTCGCATCGGTCGGAGCCGGTGGGAGCGCCTTGAGTGCAGTCAATTGCTCCTGCGGCGGCCTGCGCAGGTTGCCGCCAGCCGGGCAGCCAGGCAAAAAGATCATGGCAAAGAGCGATGCCGCCCAGGCCGTGCTCTTTCGTAATCGCCTCCACAATCTCAATCGCAAGCCGACGGGACAGTCGGCGGTAATCACCGTGCCGTCTTGTCTGCGGTAGAGTTGGGCACAGAACTGACCTTCCTTTTCTTCGATCAATTGCCTGATTTCTGCGGCCGTCATTTCCGACAGGTCGTAAACATTTTTGTCGCACTGCTCGCAGTGACGAACCCGGTCATCGCCTTGCATCGTGTGCCACGCCACGGGGCACGGTGCAGCGATGGCAAGCTCGTTGATGTTGACGGTGGCCAAGGGAATCTTCATTCTGAATCTCCGGAACCGTTTGCAACTGGGGGCATATATCATGGCTTGCCAATTCGTGCAATCCCATGGTCCGTCGCCTCCACACGGTTGACGGCGTCGTCGTGGGAGATGCCGAACTCCGGCTGCACGGACTGGATTCGGCGTTCCCGCGGCGCCACAATTCGAACGCGAAGCGTTGAGGCTTCGGGTAACACGTTGGTCGCGCCCCTGCCCACGATCACGCATTCGCCGTGGCCCTAGGGCAACTTGCCGAGTACACCGGCAAGATTTCAATCTTGCCGCCACGATCTTGAGAAAACTGAGACACCACCCTCGGGTTGGGATATCGGCAATTGAAGTTCGTCTCGAAAAAACGGCCATGCGTTCAAAAAAAGAGGGGGTTCTTCTTGAAATCTGGGCCATGGATCTCGTTTTCGAGGCCTTGCTTCTTGAGTTCGGGCCGGTTCTTCTCGTTTCGAGGCCTATCCTTCTCGAAAATGTGGCCGTTCTTCTTGTTTTTTGGCCCATTCTTCTCGCGAAAAAGGGGGTTCATTCAAGGCAAAAACTGCATGCATTCATCGAAAGCGGTCATTCTTCTCGCGCCGAAAGGGGGGGTGGCGAGACGATGAGACGATGGAATGCAGCACGAATGGAAGGTAACATGCGCGAGCACGGTTGATCGAAGTCGGTTGTGGACTTCACTATCGCGCTTTCCACTTGGCAAATCCCTGGCGAATCAGCGCGATCGCCTCGTCGGCGGTGTCGACGCATTGGGGAATCGCCAGGTCGGCCGGGTTCGCCAGAGGCGGATCGGATGCCAGCAGGGCTGTCTTCGCCCAGTTCACGAGCCCTAGCCACATCTTGCCGACGAGGATCAACGGGGCGTCGTGCACATGTTTCACTTGCAGAAGCTGCCAGATCATCATGAGTTCGAGCACCGTCCCGATGCCTCCCGGCACGACGACGAACGCGTCTGACGTCAAAACGAAGTGATGCAGCCGCGTGAAGAACGTCTTGTGCTCAAATGATTGTTCAACGAACGGATTGGCTTCCTGCTCGAAAGGAAGATCGACGCGAATACCGACGGAGCGATTGCGCTCGGGAGCACTTGCCGCCGCGGCGCCTTCGTTGGCTGCCTGCATGAGACCGGGTCCGCCTCCGGTGATGATATCGCAGCCCATCTCCGCCAGCGCCGCCGCCACCCGCTTGACCTCGTCGTAGACAAACGTCCCGGGCTTGGCACGCGCGGACCCGAAGATCGTGACGCGGTAGCGATCGCGCTTGGAGGGCCGCAAGCGTGTCAGGTTGTTGACGATGTCCCACAGACCGAGGACCGTGCTGGTGAGGATTTGCTTGACGGCTTCCTCGTCCGCCAGGCTGACTTCGGACGTTTTGGTTGCGTTCGCGCTCATTGGTTTGACTCCAAGTCGGTTGAGTTACTTTATCGAGTACCGTCAGGTCCGCACGTGGGAATCAATCTCGAAAACAC
>DAIOGM010000125.1:0-5939 GCA_036745215.1 Gemmataceae bacterium | reverse complement strand
ATCCGTTCGACCTCAGGCAGAACATCGCGGCTTGCCAACACGGTGTAGAATCCCTCCTTGATCGTGGGCGCCGCCCGGACCGCGGCGAGCCATTCCGCTCGCGAGAAGGGATCCTCGGCAATCGCGCTCCAAAAACCGACGGCATTGAAAAGGCTGGCGATGCGTTCCGAGTTGTTTTCTTGCAGAATGCTCACGATGTAAGTCGCGATGCCAACCTGGAGGCCGTGCAGCCGGGGTCGGTTGGAGAGTTCATCCAGCGCGTGCGAGATCAAGTGCTCACTCCCACTCGCCGGCCGGGAAGTTCCGCACACTTCCATGGCAATGCCGTTCATAATGAGGGCCGTCGCCAGGAGCCGCATTCCCTCGAGATCGAACTGAGCATGGCTCAGGTAAGCATGGATCGATCCATCGGATAGCAGAGCGGCGAAGTCATTCACTGCTTCACCTGTCCGGTGGAAGGCAAGCTTCCAGTCACGCACGGCCGTGAACTTGGCGACCAGGTCTCCGACGCCGGACAGCGTCAAGATGCGCGGTGCATCGCGGCAGACGGCCGTATCGACGATGACGCCAAACGGCAGTGCCGCCGCCAGGGAGCGGCGTTTGCCCTGAATCGTCAGGCTCGATTGCGGACTGCAAAAGCCGTCGTTGGACAGCGAGGTCGGCGCTGCGTAATAGGGCAGGCGTGCCAGAAATGCCACGTATTTGGCCACGTCAAGCGCCTTGCCACCGCCGACGCCAACGACGGCCGCGGCTCGGCCCGGAAGATCGGCAAACAAATGCGCCGCGAAGGCGATGTCATTCTCGGCCACCTCAATCCACGCCGCCGGTTCGATGGCATGCGCCCTCAAACTAGACGCTACACGGTCCGGCAACGGCGGCTGCAATCCCTTGCTGACGAGGACCGCCACGGCGCGGTGACCTCCTCGACCCAGGTAAACGCCGATCCGGTCCAGCGCTCCGTCCTTGACACGGACCATCGTCGGGATCGCAATTTGCGTACGCTGGAGCATGATCACTTCCCTCGCCGCAGCAGGGTGTCTGCGATAATTGCTAATCAGCCTTGCCTGACCATTTCATCGTGTGATTGCTCCTTCTTCGCGTGACGGACGCCATTGAAACGGTCCGCCAAAAGCGTACTGCGTCGATTTGCTGGTCGCGAGAATGTAAATCAGTTTGTTTATTTCTTTTTCAAGTCGCGGAAACACGGCGACTCAGCCAAGGTAAATAGCAAGACTTCCTCACCGGTAACCGTGCTGATGTCGTGATGGAGGCTTAATACCTTGACGCCGGTGACGCCTTCGACCATGGCTTCCATCAAAGTGCGCGCCGTCTCGACCAACTGCGTCCGTACTTGCTTGAGCAGGTCCCTTCCCTTGTCGGTCGGCAGCGACTTGACCAGTTGTTGCTCGGCCGCGGTCAACACGCCTTTGAGGCGGACCAATAGAACATCGCCAATCAGGTGCGCGTGGATGTCCTTCGGGCCGCGACCCATGTGTTCCTGTTGGAAGCGACTGATTCCCTGGCAAATCGCGGCTTCGATTTCGCCCTGCGTTTTCACGTTTTCCTCAAATCGTGAAAGCCCGACGGTTCGATGATCGTTGACAGGCTCGTTGCCAGAGTAAACGGCTTGCTTTGTCCGGGCATGTTGATATGATAAGGATGTAGAGTTAAGTGAAAGCACATTTCGCTTCACCATTTGATTCTAATTTCGTCGGATGACTAGATGACGGGCAAGCCAGCAGGGTCAAAACTGGAAGGCCCGTTGACGAGTAAGCCGACGTGGTCGAATACCTGAGGGTATTCCGCCACGTCGGTTTTTTTTGGACTCAAACCGGAGACGGAAAATGAAACGCATTCTCGCTCGTTCTTGAAAACGGAGGTTCTACAATGCTGGTTCTCACAAGGAAATGCCGCGAAGTTATCGTGATCGGCGGGACCGACGGTCTCGATCCCGTGGTGAAGATCACGGTGCTGGGCGTCGAAAATGGCAAGGTTCGCTTTGGCATTGAAGCCGCGGCGGATGTTCCGGTCCATCGCCAGGAAGTGTGGGAGCGGATCCGCTCGGGTGAACTGATCGGTCAGGCGCCCGAGACCACCTGAGCCCGCCCACCAACTGGAACAGGACTACATCGATGAAAAACGACGCAGTGACCTGGGTAGTTTATTTGATGACGATCCACAAACGGGCGGACAAGATCATGGCGGTATGCGAGCAGCGCGAGTGGGATGCGATGGAGTTGAGTCGCCCCGGCTACCACCAACTCGTCCGCGCCGGCATTCCCAGTGAGGTCGAAGCAGAAATGATTGCGCGGCGACCGACGGCAGCATGACCTGCGTGGATCCATTGGATGTTGCACATGCCGAGTATTGACAAATTCAAACGGAAGGTCATTCCATGTTGACGAGTTACTCGGTGGCGTGTCCGCATAAGAAATGTACCTGGTCGGGGAATCTGGTGCCCTCGCACATGCAAGGCGGCGCGGGCGCGGAAATCGTGTCGATGCATCGCGCCTGGTTTCGATGTCCACGCTGCCACGGCGACTGGGAAGTGCGGATGTCCAATGACAAGGTGACGGTTCTGCCGGTGGGAGACCGCAGCCGATGAAAGACACATGCCGAGTGAGATTCACGTGCCCGGGCATCCCAAGCGACGCCCAACCGCGAATTCCGTTTAATGTCTCTGATGATCGATGATTCGCAAGAAATCCCCGAACTCTGCCACCTCCCGGGCTGCCATGAACCATTCAGCGCCATCAGCCACCTGGCCGGAGCGGTGATCTTCCTGTTTCTTGGCGCCCTTCTGCTGCGGCGCGGCCAGGGCGATCGTTCCCGCCTGGCTTTCCTCGGCGTTTATGCCGCGTCGTGCGTGCTCTTGTTTTCGATGAGCGGCCTTTATCACATGCTGGTTCGCGGCGAGGTGTCGCACCAGGTCGTGGAACGTCTCGACCACGGCGCGATTTTTGTTCTCGTGGCCGGCACGTTCACGCCAATCCATGGCATCCTCTTTCACGGCTGGCTGCGCTGGGCGCCGCTCGTCTTCATCTGGTCCGGGGCCATCATCGGCATCATTTTGAAGACGATCTTCTTCGCTGACTTCCCCGAATGGCTCGGATTAACTTTCTACCTCGCGCTCGGTTGGTTCGGCGTTTTCGGCGGGGCGTTGCTGGCACGGCGCTATGGCCTGGCGTTTATCAAGCCGATGGTGCTCGGCGGCCTTCTTTATTCTCTCGGCGCGATCATGCATTTCCGCGGCTGGTTCGTCGTTATTCCGGGCTGGATTCATGCGCATGAACTATGTCACATCGCCGTCCTCCTCGCGGCGCTTTTCCATTGGCGCTTCATTTGGCAAATTGCCCGCGGCGAACCTCGTGTCGCGCCGTGCACGGATCGATAGATTACGTGAAGAAAGTTCTTGGTGAATATCGCGGTGATCACGGAAAAACTAGAACGACTGATTTCCTGGCGGCAATCCGACAACGCCAACGGCATGTCGCCCAAGGAAGAGCCGCCATTGCGGTCCGAGTTGTTCAACATTGAACAACTCGAGCGGCATGCCAAATCATTGGCCGCGTCTCACCAGCTCACGTTCAGGCCCACGGCCGACAAGCTCATCCCACGATTGAATGAGAATGAAGAAATCCTCGTCGCAACGTATGAGCTCGTGACCGAAGCAGCGAAACGAATGCGCCGCAACGCGCCGGCGGCCGAATGGTTGCTGGATAACTTCTATCTGATCGAAGAACAGATTCGCATGGCGCGGCGACACTTGCCGCGGTCTTACAACCGCGAGTTGCCGCGGTTGCGGCACGGCGCCGCGGCGACTTCCCCGCGCGTCTATAGCATCGTGCTCGATCTGATCTCGCACGTTGACGGGCACGTGGATTCCCTCAGCCTCAACAGCTTCGTGGCCGCATACCAGACCATTACGCCGCTCAAGCTCGGTGAGTTGTGGGCCGTGCCGATCATGCTCCGACTCGCCTTGATTGAGAATCTTCGCCGCGTGGCGTTGCGAATCGCGAGCAACCGGCGCGATCGAGACACGGCTGCCGACTGGGCCGAGCGAATGGTCCAGATCGTCGAACAGAACCCAACCGACTTGATTCTGGTGATGGCGGACATGGCGCGAGCGAATCCGCCGCTGTCGGGCGCGTTTCTCGCCGAGATGACGCGACATCTGCAAGGCCAAAGCCCGCATTTCGCCTTTGCGAATAGCTGGCTAACGCAGCGGCTCGCGGAACAGGGTCTGACCGTCGAACGGCTCGTGTTGGCGGACGGACAGGCCCAGGCCGCCGATCAGGTTTCGATGGGCAACAGCATCGTCAGCCTCCGGTTTCTCAGCTCCAATGACTGGCGCGATTTCGTCGAGCAGCACAGCCTGGTGGAACGGATCCTGCGCGAAGACGACGTCTACGTAGACATGGACTTCACGACGCGCGATCGCTACCGCCATGTCGTGGAGGAGATTGCCAAGTACAGTCCGTGCTCCGAACAAGATGTCGCGCGCAAGGCAATTCAATTGAGGGGCGAGATGAGGGGCGAGGGGCGAGGGACGAGGGACGAGAAAGCGCTCGGTGGTTCTTTGCTCGCCCCTCACACCGCCCCTCTTCAACACGTCGGCTATTACCTGATTGATCAAGGCCGCGCTGCTCTGGAGAGCAGCGCCGCGATGCGTTTGTCCCTCTGGACGCGCGCGGCTCGGTTGATCGGTCGCTTTCCATTGTTCGCTTATCTATTCAGCGTGTTGTTGATCGCGGCGTCCATGACTGCCGCTTTCCTGGCGTGGGCGATTTCGTGGGATGCGGACGCGCTCGCCCTGGGTTTGCTTGCCTTCCCTTTTGCGATGTGTGCGGCTCACCTGGGGATCGGCGCCGTCAATTGGCTGGCGATCCTGCTGATGTATCCGCGTTCCTTGCCCCGGCTGGATTTCAGCGATGGCATTCCGCCGGAGCATCGCACAATCGTTGTCGTGCCAACGATGCTCACCAATCCGCACGCGGTCGCGGAGTTGCTGGAAGGACTCGAAACGCGCTACCTGGCCAATCGCGATGAGAATCTGCATTTCGCGCTGTTGACCGACCTTTTGGATGCGGCGCAAGAAGTCATGCCGCAAGACGCGGAATTGGTGAGGCTGGCCAAGGAGGGAATCGAGCAGCTCAATCAGAAGTACGAGAATCACCGGACCGATATCTTTTACCTTTTCCATCGTCCGCGCCGCTGGAACGCGCAAGAAGCGATCTGGATGGGCTATGAACGCAAGCGCGGAAAGCTGGAGGAGTTCAACGCCCTGCTGCGCAATTCCTGGCAATCCCCGGCGCGATTTGCCGAGGTCGTTGGCGATCTGACGGTTTTGTCCGAAGTGCGCTACGTCATCACGCTCGACACGGATACGCTCTTGCCACACGATTCGGCGCGGCAAATGGTCGGGGCGATGGCGCACCCCTTAAATCGTCCCGTGTTCGATGCCGAGCGGCGCCGCGTCGTCGCCGGCTACGGCATCATGCAGCCGCGCGTCGGCGTGAGCCTGCCGAGCGCCCAGCGTTCGTGGTTCGTACGAATCTTCGCGGGCGACGCGGGCCTGGACCCTTATACGCGCGTCGTGTCCGATCTCTACCAGGATTTGTTTGGCGAAGGCTCGTTCGTCGGCAAGGGCATCTACGACGTGGACGCCTTCGCGCAATGCTGCGGCTACTTTCCCGAAAACGCGATCCTGAGCCACGACCTCCTGGAATGCACGCACGTCCGGTCGGCGCTCTTGAGTGACGTGGAACTCTACGAGGAATTCCCGTCTCACTATCCGACCGACGTCAGCCGCCGACATCGCTGGATGCGCGGCGACTGGCAGATCGGCTGGTGGCTTCTGCCGTGGGTACCGAGCCAGGGGTCAGGGGTCAGGAGTCAGGAGTCAGGGGTCAGGAATCAGGAGTCAGAGGTCAAAGGGC
>DAIOGM010000124.1:0-16864 GCA_036745215.1 Gemmataceae bacterium | reverse complement strand
TATTTGCAACAAGATCGGCATCATCGAGCGCGGCAAGCTCCTCTTCGACGGCGACGTGCAAGCCGCGATCCAGAAGGTGCGTCAGCGCACGCGCATCGACGTCGCCGTCGGCGATGGCCGCAACATTGAGGCGAAAGCGCTGCTCGAAAAGACGCCGAAGATCGACCAGGTCGAGCACAAGGAACAGGACGATTATCTACTCGTCACGCTCGGCGACGGCGTCAACGACGGCAGCTTCATCGCCGACGCCTTGATGCAAAACGGATTCCGTTTGAAAATGCTCAAGGAAGAAGCCGTCAATCTGGAAGACGTGTTCATGGGGATCACCAAAGGTATCACGAATTAGTTCGGGCCGCCAGGGCTCGCGGAGTTAGAGGAGCGTTTGATGCTAAACACCTATACGGCGAAATATACCAAGATCCGTTCGGGCTACATGGGGCAGCTGGTCGAGTGGCCGGAAGTGATTACTGAAGGAAAAAGCTTGGATGACTGCCGCCGTTCACTCCAAGATGCACTTCATGAAATGATTTTGGCGTATCGACAGCAGCGACGGGAAATCCCCCTGGGAGGCGGACTCATCGAGCAGATTCCGGTTGAGGTCTAAAATGTCGGTAAAGCGCCGCGATCTGATCAAGCACCTTGAGGCGAATGGCTTTACCCTCCTGCGCGAAGGCAAAAAACACGCCATTTACTCCAACGGAGTGAAAACGATTCCGATCAAGCGACATCGGCAATTTGACCGGATCACGGCAAATCAGCTCTGCAAGCAAGCGGGCTTGGAGCCAAAGTTCTGAGGCTCACTCGGAGGTATTGATGCAAATCCTCGTCACCGGCGGCGCCGGCTACATCGGCAGTCACGCGGTTCGCTTGTTCTTAGAGCGCGGCCACGATGTCTGGATCTACGACAGCCTCATCTTCGGCCATCGCCAGGCCGTGCCCGCGGATCGGCTCATTGTCGGCGAATTGAGCGAGACGCATCGTATCGATCAGCTTCTTCTGGAGAAGCGCATCGACGCGGCGGTGCATTTCGCGGCGTTCTGCTTCGTCGGCGAATCGGTGCAAAACCCGGCGAAATACTGGCAGAACAACGTCGTCAACACGTTCAACTTCCTGGAGTGCCTGCGCCGGCACAAGGTCAGCCGTTTTGTATTCTCGAGCACGGCCGCGACGTTCGGCACGCCCAAGACGATGCCGATCACGGAAGAGACGCCGCAAGAGCCGATCAATCCGTACGGGGCGAGCAAGCTGACGGTGGAGCACATTCTCGCGGACTATTCGCGCGCCTATCAATGGGGCTTCGCGGCGCTGCGTTACTTCAATGCGTCCGGCGCCCACGCGAGCGGCGAAATCGGCGAGGATCACACGCCGGAGACGCATCTGATTCCGCTCATCATCCAGGCCGCGATGGGCCAGCGCCCGCACATCGAAATCTTCGGCTCCGATTATCCGACGCCCGACGGCACCTGCGTGCGCGATTACATCCATGTGGACGATCTCGCCTCGGCGCATTTGCTTGCACTAGAGAAACTTCAACCCAGCCAGCAAATGCACTACAATCTCGGCATCGGCCGCGGCTACAGCGTTCGCGAGGTGATTGCCGCGGTCGAAGCGGTGACAGGCAAGAAGGTGCCGGTGAAGGAAGGCCCACGCCGCTCCGGCGACCCGCCCGTGTTGGTCGCGTCGTCCGATAAGATTCAGAAGGAGCTTGGCTGGAAGCCGAAGTACAACGACATCAAGTCAATCGTCGAGTCGGCGTGGAATTGGCACCGCACGCATCCCAAGGGATATAAGTAATACTGCGCAAGCCCCGGGATGAGCGCAGCGATTCCTGGGGGTCGTACAACGATCAACATGAATCCCAATGCAATTCTCACCTCCCGCGTCGCCCTCGTCACCGGCGCCGGCGTCGGCATCGGCCGCGCGTCGGCGATCCTGTTAGCAAACGCCGGCGCCACCGTCGGCCTCCATTATCACACGAGTCAGTCCGGCGCTGAGGAAACCGCCCAACGCATTCGCGACTCCGGCGGACAGGCGCACCTGTTGCGCGGCGATTTGACCAACGAGGGCGATGCGAATCGCGTCGTCGATCAGCTCATCGCAAAAACCAGCCGGCTCGACATCCTCTTCAACAATGCCGGCTCGCCGATCAAGATGACACCCATCGAGTCGTGCAGTCTGGAACATTGGCAAAACGTTTTCGCCGTCAACGTCACGTCCGCGTTTCTCGTCACGCGCCGCGCCATCCCGCATCTACGCGCATCGAAGAACGCCAGCATCATCAACAACCTCACGCTCTCCATCCAGACCGGCGGCTCCGGCGGCGGCGGCGTCTACGCGGCGGCTAAAGGCGCATTGCAAGTGATGACGCGCACGCTCGCCAAAGAACTCGCCCCGCAAGTGCGCGTCAATGCCATCATGCCCGGCGTCATCGCGACGCAACACCACGAGACGTTTTCGACGCCTGCCAAGATGGAAGATTACAAGAAGCAAACGCCGCTCGCCCGTAACGGCTCGGCCGACGAAGTCGCTGAGGCCGTCTTGTTCCTGGCGTCCGACGCGTCCCGCTTCATGACCGGCGCGATCCTCGACATCAATGGCGGACGTTTCCTCCGATAGAATGGCCGCATGATTGAATTGACGGCCGACAATGCTCTGGATTACCTTCGCCAAATCAAATGGATCGACAACGGACCCGCGAGCGTCGAGCCGTTGAGCGGCGGCGTCTCCAATCAAGTGCTGCGCGTCACGACTCCGGAACGCCGTTTCGTCCTCAAACAATCGCGGCCGCAACTGCGCACGCGCGACGCCTGGTTCAGCGACCTGGAACGCATCTGGCGCGAGCAGGAGGTCATGCAGGCGCTCTATCCCCATCTGCCCGATGTGGTGCCCGAAGTACTCTTCGTCGATCGCGCCAACTACGTCTACGCGATGACCCATGCGCCGATGGACGGGAAGGTGTGGAAAGCGGAATTGCTCGACGGGCACATCGATGCCGACTTTGGCACTCGCATCGGATCGGTGCTTGGCCGCATGCACCAGATTTCGGCGGAAGAAGCAAACGAATTCCAGCGATTCCGCGATCATACCGTTTACGTGCAGCTAAGAGTCGATCCCTTTTATGTGCGGGTGCAGGAACGTTGTCCTGACGTTGCCGACGCCATTGCGTCGATCATCGAAGACATGTTGACGCGCAAGGAGGCCCTTTGTCATGGCGACTATACGCCAAAAAACATCTTGGTTCACAAGAACGGCTTCATGCTCGTCGATTACGAGACAGCACACTTCGGCGATCCAACGATGGATTTGGGCTTGTTCCTCGCTCATTTGACGCTCAAGGCCGTGCGGTCGCCGGAGCGCGGTGCGGAATTCGTTGCGCTCATGCGCAATTTCTGGCGGGCCTACTGCGAGGAAGCTACGTTTGCTTCTCATCGCGACCTCGAGAAACGAGGCGTCAAACATTACGGCGTCTGCCTGCTGGCGCGCGTCGCAGGCACCAGCCCCGTCGATTATCTTGCGACGCCAGAGTCGCGTGAAATCGTGCATCGATTGGCGCGGATGCTGATTCGAAACGCAAATTCGTGGGAAGACATTTGGAAGTTGTTCGGCTAACGTGAGAGAACCTATGTCCGATCGAATTACCGCAATCCACGCACGGCAAGTGCTCGACAGTCGTGGACAGCCGACCGTCGAGGTCGAAGTGCACTGCGGCACAAATATGGGCCGCGCCATCGTCCCATCGGGCGCAAGCACCGGCAAGCACGAAGCGCTCGAACTGCGCGACGGTGATCCGAGTGACTACGCCGGCAAAAGTGTGCGTAAGGCCGTCGCCAATGTACGCGACGTGCTCGGTCCCGCAATCGTCGGCATGGCGGCGTCCGATCTGGCCTCGGTCGACCGTAAGCTCTGTGAACTCGACGGCACGCCCGACAAATCGCGTCTCGGCGCCAACGCGATTCTCGGCGTCTCGTTGGCCTGCGCTCACGCGGCCGCTGCGGCAAAGCGAATTCCCTTATGGCGTTACCTTGATCGCGGCGAGGCACGCATGCCGTTGCCGATGATTAATCTCATCTCCGGCGGACTGCACGCGGGACGCAATCTCGATATGCAGGATTTCTTGTTCTTACCCATCGGCGCCGCGTCGTACTCCAATGCCTTGCACATGACCATCCGCGTCTATCGCGCCCTGGCCGTCACGTTGCAAGAGCACGGCTACGAGGGCGTCCTCGTCGGCGATGAAGGCGGCTTCGGGCCGAAACTCCACAGCAACGAACAGGCGATCGAGTTGATAATGCTCGCCTTTCGCCGTGCCGGCTTGCAGCCCGGCGTGGATGCGGCCATCGCGCTCGACGTCGCCAGCACGCATTTCTTCGAAGGCGGCGTCTATCGCTTGCAGGGCCAATTGATGTCGGCGACGATGCTCGCGGCGATGCTGACGGACTGGGTCGATCGTTATCCCATCCTCTCGATCGAGGACGGCATGGCCGAGGACGATTGGCCCGGCTGGCAAACGCTCACTGAATCGCTCGGCCGACGCGTGCAGCTCATCGGCGACGATCTCTTCGTCACGAACCCGCGGCGTCTCAAGGAAGGCATCGAACGCGGCGTCGCCAACAGCGTCCTCATCAAGGTGAACCAGATCGGCACGCTCACCGAGACGCTCAGCGTGATCGAGCAAGCCCGCGCTGCCGGCTATCGTTGCGTCATCTCCGCACGCTCCGGCGAAACGGAGGACACGACCATCGCCGATCTCGCGGTCGCGACCGGCGTCGGACAAATCAAGATCGGCTCCATCGCCCGCAGCGAACGGCTCGCGAAGTACAATCAACTCCTGCGCATCGAGGAACAAATGGGGCTGAACGCGCCGTTTGCGCGCTGGCAAGGTTAGCCCGCGAATTCACATGAACCAATCAAGGGTAGGTGTTCATCTATTAATGAACACCTGGTCGATATTCATAACGCCTTTGTCAATTGGAGTTTGTGACTCCTCTGACCCCTAGGTGTTCACGTCCCTGCGGGAGAGGGGGTGGCGGTTTTTGCATCTCCGCGAAGGAATCTTCAACGGACCTTGACTTGAAGATTCATCGCGGTCTCATGTCTCCCTTGTTAGCATCCATCTCCGCAGCCTCTGCATCTCTGCGTTCAACTGGGATTGGTCGGAAGCCATGCGAAAATCTTGCCTCGTCCTGATGCTGTTCGCCTCGGTGGGATTGCTGAACGCCCCAGCGTCGGCACTTGGAGTGCCGTTTCGCGAAGCGGATAAGTACTACCTCCAGAAACCAAAGTCGCCCGTCGCATGGGACAAGACGTTTGTCACTTTCAGTGAATTTCGCGGATCGTGGTCTTCAACGATTCAAACGTTTGCCAAAGTAGCTGACATGAAATTGGTCGAGGCCTACCCGGCGCCGGACCACATTGCATGCGGACTGAATGGCAGGATCGATAACTCCAAGGTGTATTCGCTCGTGGAGGCTTTTGACATCATCAATGAAATCATGCTTGGTGAAACAAAACACGGGTTGATCCGCAGCGGCAACAAACTTTACCTGATCCCGTTAGACGTAAATTTCCATGACGGGCCGCGATGCGATCGTGTCGCGTTACAGGACCTGCCGGGGCGAGGGCGAACAGAAATCGTCGAAATGGTCGTTAAGCTGAACCCAGATATTCAAAAGCAAACAAAACAACTGCTCGGGGAATTTGGCCAAGTGTGGCCATTGGAAAATGGCGAATGTGTTTTGCGAGGATCCGTCGGGTCATTGACGTTAGTCGCGAGAATCTACGGTTGGAAATGACGCCCCTCAAGAAATCAAACGGAACCGATTAATCGCGACGCCCGCTCCAAAATAACACTCGGCACCGCCTTGACTTGAAGATTCATCGCGGCCTCATCTCTCGCGTGATAGCATCCATCTCCGCGTCCTCCGCGCCTCTGCGTTTCAAATGGGATTGGTGGAAGCCATGCGAAAATCTTTCCCTTTGCTGATGCTGTTCGCCCCGGCGTGTTTGTTGAGCGCAGCAGAAACGGCACTTGGAGTTCCGTTTCGCGAGGCGGACAAGTACTACCTCCAGAAACCAAAGACGCCCGTCGCATGGGATAAGACGTTTGTCACATTCAGTGAATTCCGCGGATCGTGGTCTTCAACGATTCAAACGTTCGCCAAAGTCGCTGGCATGGAATTGATCACGATCAATCCGCCGCCGGACCACAACGTATGCGGTATTTATGACAAGGTCGATGGCTCAAAGTTCTATTCGCTCAAGGAAGCCTTTGACATCATCAATGAAAAGCTGCTAGGTGCCACACATCACACATTGATCCGTAGCGGCGACATACTCTATTTGATCTCGGCCGACGAACTTTACGACGCCTTGCCGCGACTCGATCGTCTCGCACTTCGAGACCTGCGTGGCCGAGGCAATACGGAAATCGTGGAAATCGTAGTTAGGTTCGACCCCGATCATCAGGGGCAGGTTAAGAAGTGGCTTGGGGAATTTGGCCTGGTAATCCCTCAGGAAAATGGCGGTTTTGTTTTGCAAGGCACGGTCGCCTCGTTGACGTTGTGCGCCCGATTGTTTCGGTGGAACGAAGAACCGTAACGCCGTGCACGCTCAATCCGCAAACAACGCGAACCGGTAACGTCATGAATGCAATTGCAAGAGTCGGCGCATTCTCTGTTGGAATCTCGTGTCTATTGTTGAGCACGCCGAAATGGGCGCTAGCGGTTCCGCGTGATGACTCGAATCAATTTCGTCATTGGAAACCAGACCCTCCGAATTATTGGAGTCAACAGCAGATCTTTTTTGAAATGCGCGGCAAGTCTTGGCCTGTGGTGCTGCAGTGGTTTGCCGAGCAGGCCGGCTTAGAACTCATCACGCCGACGCCGACGCCGAAAACCACTTTCACTTTTATCAATCCAACCATTAACGGCGTGCCAAAGATGTACAAACTCGTGGACGTGTTCGACATCCTTAACGAGATCTTGCAAGGCCACACGAAACACACGCTCGTGTGCGGCCCGACGACCTTGACGCTCGTGGCCGCGGACCAGCCAGTCGAAACGTGGCCGCGTATTCCACGTGTGGCACTTCGAGATTTGGCGTGCTACGGTCGAACGGAAGTGGTCGAGGTGATGGTGAAATGGCATTCGAACAAGATGCCGCGGCAGGGTTATTGGAGTACCGGTTTCGACGGCGTCAGGGAATTGGATGCTGGATATGTCGTCATGCGGTGCAACGTCGGCCATTTGGCGGACATGATGCGGCGCGGTAAGATTGCCGATGCACGATGATGGACGCCGTCCATCTTTCACGCCCCAAAAGCTAAGTAGTTCGTTTCAAAATTGACGATCATTGCGCAGCCTGCGGAGCACCAACGGTGCGCAAACAACTTAGCCCAGGGCAGAGCGCAGCGCCGCCCTGGGTCAACGAAACCAAATCGTCTTAGCACTGAAAGTGCGCTACAAAAGGTACCGCCGCTTGTTTCGCTCTTTCAGAGCTTCATCGCTTGATGCCAACTAACCCAGGGCGGCGCTGCGCTCTGCCCTGGGCTAAATGGTTTGCGCACCTTCGGTGCTCAATCGGGTTGGCGAATTCTATTTGGAACCGTAAAGGTAATTGCGAAAAAGGACCACTAAGCGCGTATCAATCGAGCGGCACACTCGACGATATCACTCGGCACCGGCATATTGCGAAAGCGCACGACGTTCGCGTCTTCCAGTTCACCCTCTTCGACGTTGAGCTGATCCGAAATCGCCACGATGAACGGCGCCCCCGCGTGCTCGCGCAGCATCGCGAGATGACGCTCAGCGCTGGAACGTCGCCAGAAGCCGAGGATGTCGAGCAGCACCACGTTGCCCGTCGCGCGATGCACCAGGCGATGATCGGGAATCCAAACATTTTTGCCGAGCGGGATGATCTCCGTTTCCTCACTGATCTCCCAGTCGGCGATCTTCTTCTTGAACAAATCGACGAACATCTGCGCTTCCGGCGGCATATACGCGCCCGTTTCGGCGACGTGCGACACGAGGCCGTCCTTGTGCGAGAGGTGAAATTTCTTTTCCTTGCGTTCCGCGCCCCAGCGAAGTTGCGCGTTCAATTCGAAATGCTTGCACAAGAGCAGCGTCGGCAAGAAGAGCGCAAGTTGCAGGCCGTATTTCTGCGTGGCGCTGAACAGGCTTAACGGGCCGTCGAGTCGCACTTGATAGGTGTTTCCCTTGATCAGTTCGATATCGCAAATCAGACGGCGAAACTTGATCTCGCGAAAAAGTTGCCGATAACGCGCCGCGGTCTCTCCCTTGAGCGTGATCTCGACGCCGGTGGAACGCAACAGCAACGCTTGCGCCAGGGCGACGTTGTAACGTTCGAGCAGACGTTCCGCAGTGGTGTCGTGAAAACTCGTCAAACGCTGTTCGCTCTTGAGGTCGGCGAACAGGCTTGCTTCAATCGTCGCCGCGTCGGACTTCAACTCATCGGCGACTACGCGGACGATCTCGTCGCGCGAAAACGATTGGCCGAACGTTTCCAGCGTATCGTGCCGCTTCCTGGCTGCGGCGCGGAAGGCGGCTTCGCGCACCACGTCGGGCGGCAAGCCGGATTGCACTTCGAACTCGCAACGATCCTCCAACAGTTTTGCCAGGCCATTGTGGATCAACGGCTGCGGCAAATCGCCGAAGAGGTCATCGATCTCCGTTTCCAGTTGCCCGCGAGCGGCCCCCTGGCTGGAACGAAAGACGCCCAGGAGCTGCTCCGCGACGTCGAGCCATTGCGGATCGCGCGCGTCGAGGTATTGCGGCACGAGGCTGTCGCGAGCAAAGCGAACGCGGACTTGTTTGCCGGTGAGCATGGCAGCACATCACGCAGGATTGACTTTACAATTGAAGGGCTGACTTGAGAGCTGCGTCCACCTGGTGTTGAAACGCGTCGGTAAGGTCGCCGAGCTTTCGCAGCACGAGATTCTTGTCCAGAGTGACGATGTTTACGCAATTGACCGCGGAATCGAATTGCAGGCCCGTTTTTTTTCCTTCCGGAGTGTTGACGTCAATCAGAACCTGCGTCGGTTCGTGGGTTCGTTGAATGTTTCCCGTGATTTGCGCCACGATCGTGCTGGGAAGGCGTGCATTATCTCGATCATTTTGCACGACCAGGGCGGGACGCACTTTGCTACCGCCTTTTAGAAATGGAAAATCGACCAACACGACATCGCCGCGACGGACGTTCATGGTTTTTCCCTGGGATCCATCGCGTCGTAAACGTCCATGCGCGGGTCGTCCCACCCGTCTCTCGCGAATACGGCCATGGCGGCGGCGTAGGCGTCCGTTGGCCAATCGTCGTCCAAAACGAGCGATTTGATACGATCGAATATCTCGGCACGAATGATTACGTATTCATCCTGCGTCGCCGGATCGACGGCCCGGATCGGCGCTTTGCCGCTCGACTCGATTGCATCGTGCTGCGCAGAACTGATTTCAACCATGATTCACCTCATTCAAGCATCGTACCAATGTGCTCCATTCCGAACAAGCACGAAGACATCATCGACCGTTGTTTGTCAAGTATGCGCTCAACGTTTTCAAATTGCGGCTAAAGACATCGCTGGAGATGAAGCGAAATCCCGGTGCGAACTTCGGCTGACCGACGAGTCGCTCGCCGCCATGCGTCGTAATCCAGCGGCCATCTGCGTCGAGGTCGCGCAGGATACCTTGCACGTTCTTCTCCAACTCTTTCGGATCGCGAACCTGCGGCACAACGTTGCCACTCTTGGCGAGTTCGTACGCCTTCTCGATTTCGCCAAAACGGGCGGGCTGCGTCCAGCCGTAGTGGCTCGGAGCGGCCGAGTCGTCGTACGTGAGTCGATACTTCGCGTCCATGTAGAGCGGCTTGTTCGATTTGAACTCATAGAAGCGTGCGACCTTGCCATCCGGAAGCAGGCTTTTCTTGAAATAGGCGAGCGCCGGCGGGATCGGCTCAAGATATTTCTTGTCGCCGGTGTAACGGGAGATTTTGATCAGCGTCTCCATCACGTCCTGTGATTCCCAACCGGTGATCGCCGGGGGCTCGAACTTGCGGGCCCAGATAGGGACCATTTCGTAGTTGTACTGCTGACACCAACCCGGCTGCGGCGCCGGCATCTGCGCCAAAATCAGGAATTCGCCGAGTTTGGACAGCGCTTTCTTGTACTTGTCGTCCTTGTAGATTTGATGGGCGACGATCAGCGTGTCCGCAACCGTGCCCGCGAGGCCGTCGTTGAGCGTATAGTAGTCCCAGTAGTTTTTGAGCTTGCCCTCGGTGCGCCAGTTGTCGTCGGGGAACTTCGGCTTGACGACTGGATGGGCTTCGACCGCTTTCGACCACACCTGGGGAAACGCGCCATTGGCGAACTGGGCGTTCAACAACGCATTGAGGCCAAACGTCGCGGCTTCGTGAATCGCCTTGTTCTTGAAGTCGAGGGCGCGATCGGCGCGCATCAGCATTTGCAAAGCGGCCTGCGTCTGTTCGTCATCGAGCGACGAGATGTTCCAGTTGCCGCCCTTGCCGTTGCGATATTTGCCGACGCGTTTGGCGGGGCCGAAGTGGATCGTCTGCGTCCAGCCGCCCGATTGCAGTTGGCCGTAGACGAGCGCCTCGGCCGTTTCGCGGGCGGCGTCGAGGTAGTACGCATCGCGCGTCGCTTCGTACGCTTTGAGATACGCCATGCCGACGGTCGGCGTCCCCGGCGGCTGCACGAAAAGCGTATTCAAGTCCGCCTTGCCTTCGCCCCAGCGTTCCTTGAGATCGACGCTGTAATAGTAGACGTAGCCGCCGTGGCTCGCGACCTTGGTGCGATAGAATGTCGCGGCGTGCTTCATCCCTTTGAGTGCGTCGGCGCGAAGCTCAGTCGATGGCGGTTGCGCTTGAACATGGAAAGTGCAAATCGAAATGGCAATGATGGAGGCAATGCGTGAATCAATCATGTTATCCCCCGAATCTGGACGTGTGGCGATTCTTGGCGACGGATTTCCGTTTGTTGACATCCCATAATAATCTAATGTATGATGACCAACCCACCGGAAATGTTCTATGAGTTCACGCGTTCGACTCGTTGGCGGAATTCTATGCTTGGCAATTGCCGTCGGTTTTTTTGCATTTTCGTTAATGGCGCATCATAATGCGATCCGTTGGTTCAGCGCGCCTGGTTTGTTGTTCTTCATCGTCGGGTCCGTTTTGACGCGCAATGCTTTGCGAGCCCTTCAAGAAGGTGCAACGATGGATTGGATTGACATGACGGAAAAATATCACAGTCGGACGTTTGCGTCGGACTCTCGACTGTCTTCATTGCCGGAAGAATGGCAACGGGAACTTGCCGCGCTCTGGCGATTGGAAGCGGACGTGAATAACGGCGCCTATCTTCAGTTTTTGCAAAACTGGGGCAAGGAAAGCTACACGTATGCAAGTCAAGCGCTCAAAAAGATCGGGGCACACAAAATGGCCGAAATCATCGATCAATGCCAGACCCTCGTTGATGAACATTTTGATTCTGAGAAAAAAACCCCCGAAGAGTACAAACTACTGATGCCGAACCCGATCATTGGCCGCGATGGGACCATGATCAAAGGTCCTGGTTCCGTCCTTCCGGATAAGGTTGTCGAGCGGATCATGGCGTTGTCCTACGACTTCATGGGGTATCCGGACGATGTGGCTCGACTTGGCATGAGTTACTATCGCACCTATCTCGATGACAAGGACTAGCTGCCACGGGACGCCCTTCACGCATCCTCGCCGCTCGGCTGATACTGTACTTTGTGCCACGATGTCGCCGCCCGGCCGCTGATCCAGATCCAGAACGCGAGCCAGGCGGCGGCGTTCAGCACCAGGAAGGACGCGGCCGTGCCGAGCGGCTTGATCGCGCGGCCGATCGCCGGCAATATCCCCGCCGCGGCCAACGCGTAACACGTTGCCTGCACCCAAAAGAAAACTTGATACGCATCGTCCGGCAGAAAAAAACTCGACGCCAGCATGCCGAGGAGCGCCCACGGCACGACCAGGCGCATGAGCTTGTGCGAAATCCATTGCCACCAGACGCGATTCGACCACGGGAACAGCGCGGCCATCGGCAGCAGTGTCAACAGTTGAAAGTTGCCCGCGAGCGTGCGGACCTTGCGGCGAAACTCGTCGTGCGTCTTTTCGGGCAGGCGATCGAACGCCTTGGCACGTTCGTCATGAATCACGCGAAATCCCTGGAGAACGACGTGCATCGGCCAGAAGACGGCGTCGAGCAGCGTGCCCGGCGGGATTGGATGGAAGAGCGTGCGCCGGACCGCGCTGATGGCGCCGGTGACGCCGACTTGCGAGCCGAGCCGGCTTTCTTGTTTGCGCAGCCATTTCTCGAAGCGCCAATACATGCCGACGCCCGCGAGGACGCCCGGCGCGCTTTCGAGGACGAGATCGCCGCTGACGGCGCCGATGAGCGGATCGGCGAAGTTCTCGACCAGGCGCACGAGCGCGTCATCGGCCCAGCGCTGGCGGGCGTCGGCGAAGATCAGGAGTTCATATTGCGCCGCCGCCGACCCCGCGTTGAGCGCCGCGGCTTTGCCTTGCTTGGTCGATTGTTGGATGACGCTCACGCCGCGGTCTGCGTACTGGGCCGCGATTTCGACAGAGCGATCGGTCGATGCATCGGAGATGACGATGATTTCGCCGGGCATGCCGCTGGCTTGAATCATTCGCGTCAATTCATCGAGCCGGCGTTCGAGGTTTTGCTGCTCATTGTGAACGGGAAGGAGAATGCTCACCCGTAGCGCCGGCGTCTCGCCGGCAATTGATTCGCTTCGTGCCGGCGAGACGCCGGCAATACGAATTGCAACGAGCAAAACTGGGTAGACAAGATACGTGTAGGCGACGACGGCGAAGCACAGCCAGAAAAACGCCTCCAGCGCAAGCATGGCGACTATTGTACCGGCGGCGGCCCGATCTCCAAACCGAAACGCGCGACGATGTCCGCCCATTCTCCGGCAAGGCGCGCCCGATCCTCCGGCCGCACCAGCGTCGGATCGGGCGACCATTGCAAGGGTGCGATGTCCAGCGTCCATTCGTCGCCGCGCTCCAGAGACTTTTGTTTCAAGAGATCATTGAGCGTTTGCGTCGAACGAAAGCAGGAGATGTTCGCCTCGGCCCAGACGCGCGGCTGATGGCGGTCGGCGTTTTGCACGAAGTCGGTCAAATCGCGGCCGAGATTCTGCTCATCAAGGAAACGGCCGGTCTGTTCATTGATGAACACACGCGAACCGATGCTCGCGTCCTTGAGCATCGCCGCCGGCGCATCGGCGAACAGCGACTCGGCGATCGCGACGCACGAGCCTTCGCGCCTTGACAGCACCACGCTCGATCGCGCCTCGCAGTAATGCTTGGTGATGGCTTCGTACGATTGATGACCCAAAAGCGTGAAACGATCCGCGACGCCATACCCGCGGGCCAACGCGCGAATCGTCTCGGCAGTGCGGCCGTCTTGATCCTGGCCAATTAACAGAATCCGCGTGTCCTTCGGCATGAATCGCATCGCCGACAACAGCGCATGATGGCGTTTGACCTTGGCGAAGTTCGCGACCATCAGCAAATCCCACTTTCGCTCCGCTTTCGAAAGCGGCTTGAACAGATCGGGATTGACCCAGCTCGACGCATAAAGTGGCACAACGACGAAATTCGGCGACATGCGCGGAAACTCCTCGACGTCCTTGGGATTGCTGATGAGCGTGAACACCGGGCCAGAGAAGATTGCGGGAAACGCATAGTTGATTAAGACGTGCGGCGGGCTCGAGCTCGGCGCAACGACGACCGTATACCGCTCCGCAAGCTCGCGATAATTCACGGGACGCAATAGCCGGATCCACAGCGTCTCGAACGAGATGAATAGCACGCCTTTTTCGCGCGGGCCAACGTAAGGCTTCAAGATGGCAGCCTTGTGCAGGCGCGGATCGGCGAAATCGGGGACGAATTCCGTCCAATCGAGCCGGCCGGCATTGAGCTGGCCGATCAGCGCGACGATCCGATCCTGGATGCGGCGTTCGAGGTTGTCGTTATCCGTGAGCCGGGCCGCCGCGCATAGCTTGGCGATGGTGCGCGCCGCGGCTTGCGTATTGCCGACTTCCGGGCGCCCGGTGAACCAAAGTTTGCATCGGCACATCGCGCGGCGCACGCGCGGCTGATAGCGCAGCCAATCCTCGACCTCGATGCGCCATCGCTTGAATAAATCAACCATGCTCGCCACTCGCCACCTTGCGAAACAGTTCAAAATACTTCTGGCTCATCGCAGCAAACGAGAAATCGCGCCGCACGCGCTCGCGCGCCGCCTCGCCCATTGCGCGGCGCCGGCTGTCGTCGTCGAGCATGGCGATGATTCGCGCTGCCAGCGCCTGCGCGTCTCCCGCGGGAACCAGAAATCCGGTGCGGCCATCGTCGATCACTTCAGGAATGCCGCCCACCGCGGTCGCCACCGTTGGAACCGCGGCGGCGCCGATTTCGAGCAAGATCACGGGCAGACCTTCGGTGAACGACGACATCACGCCGAGATCGAAGTTGGGCACGAATCGCTGCACATCGCTGCGAAAGCCCGCCAGGATGAAACGTTCCTTGATTCCGTGCGTCGCGATCCGTTGTTCCAGTTCGGCCCGCAACGGCCCGTCGCCGAAAAGCACAAAGCCGGCGCCCGCACGTTCTCGGATCACCATCGCCGCCGCATCGATGAGGTCGGCAAAGCCTTTTTCCGGACTGAGTCGCCCGGCCGCACCGATGATCCAGCGTGGCGATTGCGGAAACCAGCCCGCCAATTCCGACCTCACGTCCGCGTTCGGCTCGCGGAACGCGTCCTCGCCAACCGCGTTCTGAATCACGTGAATCCTGGAGTCGGCGACGCCAGCGCGACGCACCTTTTCGGCCTGGGCATGCGAAACGGCCACGACCGCGTCCATGCGCCGCAGTACCCAGCGATCGAGCATTTCGTAAAAGCGAACCTTCCACGTCGCCCCGGTCCAGCCGTGCGACACGGACACGACGGGAACGCTCGCACGCCGCGCCGCCCGCCAGCCGATCACGTCCGGTTTGTAACCGCTGACGCACAACAGATTCGCCTTCAATCGTTGCAACTCGTCGGCGACTTCGTTCACGCACGCAAAGAAACGCGGCGTGTTGTAAGCCAGCAATTTGCCTTCGAAGCCGTGCCGTTTGATTTCGTCCATGAAGGGTTGCGCCAGTCCGCGTTCGGCGAAGGACAGGAACACGCTTTCTACTTCTTTGGGCAAGTGGCGAGCCAGGCCGAGCATCTGTTTTTCCGGGCCGCCGAAGAACGGAGAAGCCATCAAGTGGACGATGCGCATCGTCTCTGCATCCGATTTCGTGGCCACAAGCTGCCAGCTTGTGAGCCAAGCGAAGAGCAGACAAGCTGGCAGCTTGTCGCTACGACGACTACCGTTGTATCGATCTCTCCCACGCCGATTCGAGCTTTTTCGCGAGGACGCTCCAATCGTACGTGTCAAGGACGATCGCTCGCCCGTGCTGAGCTTGCGTCTGCGCCGCGCCGGGCGCGCGGATCGCCGCCACCAACGCGTCGGCCATCGCATCTTCTTCGGCCTGAACATAATCAACGCCGGGCGTCAAAAGCAAACCTTCGGCCCCAACCTTCGTGGACACCACGGGCAAGCCGCACGCGAGCGCTTCGAGGATCTTCAAGCGCGAACCGCCGCCGATGCGCAACGGCACCGCCATCACGCTGCAGGAGCCGAGGAACGGCCGAACATCGGGCACGTCCGCGAGCAACTCGACGCCGGGCGTTTGCCGGGCGCGCTCGATCAAGCCCACCGGCGGATGTCGGCCGACGATGGTGAGCCGGGCGTTCGGCTCCAGCGCCCGCACTCTTGGGAAAATCTTATCGAGCATTAAGCCGACCGCATCGAGATTCGGCCGCCAGTCGAGCGCGCCGAGGAATAGGATGCGCGCCGGATCGCGCTCGCCGGAGACGCCTTCGAAGAACGCGCGGTCGATGCCGTTGTCCACGACGTCAACGTTCGGCTGTCCGAATTGCTCACGGATCAGTCGAGCATCCTCTTCGCTGACGGCGACGACGCGATTCGCTTGCCGAAACGCGTGCTCCTCGAATCGGCGGAACTTCTGCCACTGGGTCTTGAGAAACGCCTTTTTCAGAATGTTCGCTTCATTTTCATAGTAACGCTGCCATATCAGCGTATCGACATTGTGCGCGATGACGACGCGCGCCCCCGGCAACGCGGGGTCGAGCGCCGAAAGATACGGCGCCCATTCAAACTGCCAAACGTCGATCGGCTCCAACTTCGCAATCGTGGAAACGGCTTCATGTATCCGCTCGGACTGGTGGGATGCGACCGAATAAGGCTGGGCCGAGAACAGATTCGCAAAAAGGCGGCCGGCGAACGCCAACCCGGCTTTCCGCGGCACCGGATGATGCACGAGAATCGGAGAGATGTTGTGCTCGCGCAAGAACGCCGGCGCGACGCGCGCCTCTTCGCTTTCCGCGGCGCATCGGCCAATGTACGTGATCCGGTGACGCTTGGCGACTTGCAGCATCAGATTGAGTGTGCGCAGACGTTTGCCCGAGTTCGCGGGATACGAGACATCGCCATCGACGATCACGACTTTCATTTGTCGCCTTCAAATCAAGAGCCGCAGATGCACGCGGATTGTGTCGTAGGTCCGGCGAGCCGAGCCGGACCTTCGTAGCGCCATAGTCGCGTCGCCGATGCAACAAAAGGTGCCGCTCGGCTCGCGGCACCTACCGGAGTCGATCCGTTCGTGGACGACGATTCCAATCGTGGCGTACGCTAACAAACCGGGTTCGCCACGATTGGAATCGTAGTCCACGGAG
>DAIOGM010000123.1:12454-17047 GCA_036745215.1 Gemmataceae bacterium | reverse complement strand
CGCGACGGGGGCGCAACCGCTGTCGCAACCGCCACGGCAACGACGGAACAGACCGCCGTTAGCCTGGCTGTCCTGGGCGATCCCAAGAAACGCCGCGGTGGCCAGAAGGGCGGTGGCAAACAGATGCTTCATCTCACTACTCCTAATACGAAAAAAGGGGATGGCTTACCCACTCAAAACGCTTGAGTTTCGTTCAAGATAGAAGGGTTGGGTAATGTAAGAAAATTCTAGCCGCGAATCGGTGGAATTCTAGGAAGAACGCAGAATTTAAGGGACTTTTTTCGATTGCGTAAATTGGATAATCGGCAACTGGTGCGCAATCCGATAATATCGAATATACTCCACGCAGGTGCCAAGAATGTGCATTCATTTTCCCACTCTTGTGAATTGCGATGACGCGCATATTGCTTTTTTCAGGTTTGTTGAACTCCGAATGCGCACAACTGCGCACATCCGCTCTCATTCGTCCTGATTGCTGCAGGCGTACATTCCAATTGTGCTGGCGCTCCGTCACGAGAAACGATCAAACCTCGTACACCAAAAAGGCGAAATCATGGAAAATGTCGTCGTCGTAAGTCGTTTCGTAGCAACATGATCTCTCATGATTCCATGATTGCAGGGCGGATTCCGAACCACGTGCATGGTGCATAGTGCCACGCAAGCGAATTACCCATTCAAAATGGGCAATTTACAAGGCATGTATCATGCCATTGTTTGGCGACATTGGTTTCGTTTGGCGATTCACGTCGATTGGAGTTGGACTTCGTCTTCAATGATGATGCTGTCGCGAAACTTCGGATCAGGTATCAGACAGGGGTGCTTGTATTGCTCGAACGTGCCGCCAGTTCGAGCCAAACGTTGGCGGTCCCACTGATGCCAGGTCTCGGCCGGCAGAAGGAATACCCGCATCGGACCGAGCCGCCGGCTTTCGCGCTTCGAGGCGTATTCGATGTTGATCTCTGTCAGGCGTTTTTCCAGCGCCAGCGCCAGCTGGACGCCGTCCTCACGGCTCGCCAGATCGCTGCGTTCGATGAACAAGCCGTAAAAGGGCATTTGCTCGTCCCAGCACGGCGCGACACTATATGCGGTGAGCGTCAGGTTCCGATCGCGCAGCACGTCGGCCATCGCGGCGATGACCTGATACTCCGAGACCTTTTCCCCGGTGATGTTCGCGAAATGGGCCCCCTTGCTCAGAAACTCAATGAGCGGCGTCCGATTGAAGTAGCCGGTGCAGCGAACGACGTCGAAAATATTGTAACGATAGAGTCCGTACGCGGTCGTCAGCAAAATGTAGTAAGTGCGGCCTTCCTGCAATTCATGGGCAGCCAAGACGGTCGGATTCGGCCGATCGCCCTCCTCCTCCGGAATGAACTCGAACACGTGCGACGTGATGTCGAGCACGCCGCTCGGAGTGCGGTCGTCCATCGGAATGGTCATGCGGCCTTCGCTGGCGATCAAGCCGACGTCGCGCACCGGCGTTTCGCCGAAGTATTTCGGGAAGTGGCGCAAGTAGGCGCCGACGGACCCGCCCGTCCAGTTGCCGATGATGCACTCGCTTGGCCAGTAATCTTTCGGATAGAGCGTGCCGGTGCGGCCGACGATTTCTTCGAGAAACTTGGCTCGTTCGGGATGCCGTTTGGCGATGCGGCGTTTCACTTCCTGACGTACCTCTTCGGGGATGTCGAAGCGCGTTGAAAGCGTGCCGTCGTGGATGTCGCGGATGAGCGATTCCTTTTCGAGATCGCCGGCGCGGGCCATGCTCAAGAGCGTGCTCGGATTGGCGGCGATGATCATGCCCACTTTTCGCGGCACGCTCAAGCGCAGCGCGAGGTAGTATTTCGCGACCGGATCCTTCACCTTGCCGACGATGCCGGGAACGCAATAAAGCAAGCGGATGACGCGCATCTGCATCTGCGCCGTCAAGCCGGTGACCGCGCCGCACGGGATGCCTTGCTCGGTGTAAAACTCCTGCCAGTCGCCGGAGAGCTGCACGATGGGCCGCATGCGCACGGGGCTGTGATCGCGAAAGACCTTCAAGCCCCAAATGTTCCAGCCGCGGCGATAGTCGGCGAGATACTGATCGGTGACCGGGATGTACTTGCGCGACGCCGTCGTGCCGCTGGTCATCGCGAACATGTGGATTTTCTTGTCCGCGAGGAGGGCGTTCGTTTCCCCCTTCAAAACGCGCTGCAGATAAGGCTCGACGTATTCGTAGCCGCGCACGGGCACGACCTTGCGAAAATCGTCGAGCGTCTTGATCGTGGAGAACTTGTGGTCCTTGCCGAATGCGGTCGCCGCCTGGCGTGACAGAATTCGGCGCAGCAGCTCAAGTTGAACTTGTTCCGGCGACTCCGTGGCCTTTTCGAACGCGACCAGGCGGCGCCGAATCGGCACGGCGATGATTTTGAGGACCACATTGCGAAGGAGCCATTGCAGCATGAACGATATTTCGAGCTAAACGGGATTGGACGAAATCGGCGCCGGTTCCGCGGCAAGCAACTTGGGCGCCAGGCTTCCGGCGGTCGCCGCGACGGCGTCGCCTGCCAGATGCTTGTTGAAGAACTCGAGCACGCGCCGCTTGTATTCGTCGTTCGCCAGGTGAAATGCTTGATTGTGTTTGGCCTTGTCCACGAGCCAGAACTCCTTGGGCTCGCCCGCCAAATCGAACAGGGACTTCGCCATATCCGGCTTGATGTAATTGTCCGCCCCGCCGTGGATCATCAACAAGGGCCGCGGACTGAATTCGGCGATGCTCTGTTCCAGCGATGGATAATGGCAATCGCGTTCTTTTTCGATGCTGCGAATGGCCTTCTTGGCGAGGTAGCGCAGATACCAATAAGGACAATACTTGGCCGAGCCGGCCATGCGCACGTAAATCACGACCCATTGCTTCATGTAGGGCACCATCGTCGTGAGCGATGCGAAGATGCCATCGACAGCGGCACAGCGAACAAAGTCGTCCTTGGCGGCGATCATCAGGGCGGCGCTGCCACCCTTGCTGAGCCCGAACAGGCCGATGCCGCGCGCGTCGCGGTCGGGCCGATTTTTCAGATACGCCAGGGCAGTCTGAAAATCGATCAACTCGTAATCAGTCACCCACTGCAACGGCTCGTAACCGCTTTGCGCCGGGCTGTTTCCCTGGCCGCGCATCTCGAAGGAAAAAATGTCGTAGCCCGCGTCGCGCAGGAACTCGCAATAGGGGATGCACGCCCAGCGATTGGAGCCGAACTCCAGGCCGAAGAGCAGCACGCCCTTGCGAGGCTTGGTCGTCCTCAGGTAACAGGCCTGCAACGACAGGCCATCGGGCGTCGTGAGGGTGATTTCCTCTGCGTCCGGCGTCGGCTGTCCGAACGGCAGAATGAAGAGCGGCTTTTCCTGAAAGATGCGAACGATGAAGTGAAGGTAGTTATGCAGAATGTACCAGTTGAACAAGTACAAAAAAACCGCAATCGAGAGGGTTGCGATCGCCAGGCTGATCCAAAGCCATTCCACGCGTTCACTCCGCCAAGGAAATCACGAAAGCACGAAACACGACGTCACGAAAAGGGACTTTGGTGAAGCGCCCAAACCGCAACTAACGGCGAGTGTACCGCTTCATTCGCTCAAGTCCCAACACATTTCGTGATTTCGCATTTCGTGCTTTCGTGATTATCAGACAAACCGGCTAACGATGAGCGACACGTTCTGGCCGCCGAAGCCGAAGCTGTTGCTCAACACATGATTAACTTTTTGTTCGCGCGCCACGTTGGGCACGTAATCGAGATCGCATTCCGGGTCGGGCGTTTCATAGTTGATGGTCGGCGGAATGACGCCGCGCTGAATCGTCATGATCGACGTGATCAACTCGACTGCCCCCGCCGCCGCGATCAGATGCCCGAGCATGCTCTTGCTGCTGGAGATCGGAATCTGGTAGGCGCGCGGGCCGAACACGTGCTTGATCGCAAGCGATTCGGTGAAGTCGTTGACCTTCGTGCTGGTGCCGTGCGCGTTGATGTAGCCAATCGCGTCGCGGGGCAGGCCGGAATCGTTCATGGCGCCCTTGATGCAAGCGATGGCGCCGCGGCCGTCCTCGTGGCTGTCGGTCAAGCGAAAGGCATCGGCGGTCGAGCCGTAGCCCGTCAGCTCCGCGTAAATGCGGGCGCCGCGCTTGCGGGCGTGGCCGAGCTCCTCAAGAATCAGCATGCCGGCGCCTTCGCCGATAACGAAGCCGTCGCGATTGGCGTCAAACGGGCGCGACGCTTTTCGCGGCTGGGCGTTGTTCTGGGATAGCGCGGTCAAGAGGTTGAACCCGGTGACTCCGTAGGGATGAATCATGCTGTGCGAGCCGCCCGACACCATTAAGTCCGCCTCGCCGTCGCGAATCATCTCCATCGCCTCGCCGATCGCCTGGCTGCTCGCGGCACACGCTGTCAAGCAGTTGTAATTCGGGCCCTGCAAATCAAAATAATCCGCAAGATGTCCGGGTGTCGTGTGCATCTCTTGCTCGTACTCGTGATTCGCGTCGAAATTCGCCAGGCCCCGTGTGATGAAGATGTCGCTGCGAATCGAGCGATTGTCGGTTTGATAGCTCGCGCCGAGTAGTTCCGACATGCC
>DAIOGM010000123.1:0-12444 GCA_036745215.1 Gemmataceae bacterium | reverse complement strand
CCAGGATGTTCTCATGCCGGGCGTCATGCGCCTTGTTGATGGACTGCAGCAGGCCGTCGATCTCGTCGGTCTGGAACAGCATGGCCGGCGTGACGAATAGCGCGTCCTGGATGCCTTCGCCCGAGCCGAGATAGACGCCGATGCGCGTGCGATCCACCTTCGTGTTCTCGAGGAGTCCCGCGTCGGTCAACGCTTGCGCCGCGGCGGCGGCGGCAAATCGCGCGTTTGGCCCGGCATACTTCCAGCGGCTCGCATCCTTCACGAATCGGCCCAGATCAAAGTTCTTCAGTTCGGCCGCAAATTTAGTGGGAAACGTCGTCGCGTCGAAGTTGCGAATGTAATCGACGCCGCTCTTGCCCGCGAGTTGATTCTCGTACACTTCCTTGACGCTGTGCCCCAGCGGCGTGACGGCGCCCATGCCGGTAATGACGACGCGTTTTTTCATAATTGTTGCCCCTTGATTCGTCAGTGCTGAGTGCTGAGTGCTGAGTGCTGAGTGCTGAGGAGTAATAGCCGGTCGATCACGCGTTTCGCAATTCGCCTCACGTATTGCTCAGCACTCAAGAGCACTCAACACTCAGCACTCAACACTCAGCACTCAGCACTCAGCACTCAGCACTCACCACTTCTTACAAACTACCGCCGCGCATTGGCCCATCTCGGTGAAGCCGGTTTTGACGAAGTACGGCCTGGCGATCGGCTGCGCTTTCGTCAAGACCTTGACCGGACACGCGGGATCGGGTGATTCATAATTCAACGTTGGCGGCAAGGTGCCGTGCTTCATCGCGAGCAAGCTGGCGGCCATTTCCGTCGTGCCCGAGCCGGCGCTGAGGTTGCCGATGTTCGGCTTGACGCACCAGACCGGAACGGACGTGCCGAAAACTTCGTTGATGCCTCGCGCTTCGAACGCGTCGAGCTTGACGGAGCCGATGCCGTGCGCGTTGACGTGATCGACGTCACTTGGCGTGATGCCGGCCTGCGCGAGCGCGATGCGAATCGCTCGCGCCAGTCCCTTGCCGGTCATGCCGCGGTCGAAGGTTGAACCGAAGCCGACGACTTCGCCGTAGATCGGAGCGCCGCGTTTTTGAGCGTGTTCGAGATCCTCCATCGCGAAGACGCCGCCGCCTTCGCCGAGGACGAGGCCGTCGCGATTCTTGTCAAAAGGCTTCAAGGCCTTCTGAGGCGATTCATTGTTCCTGGACAGATGCCCGAAGATCTCCTGACGCGTCAAGCTCAGCGGATTCATCTTGCTGTCGGCGCCGCCGACGAGGAAGAAATCGCATTGGTTGCGGCGCAGGATGCGCGCAGCCTCGCCGACCGCTAAAAGACTTGCCACGTCGCTTTCGGTGATCGAGTTGTTGGGGCCTTGAGCGTTGTGCAGGATCGAGACGTGGCAAGCGAGCATGTTCGGCAGATACTTGAGCATCCACAAGGGGGGGATCGTCTCGCGGAGTTTTTCGCCCCAGATTTTCACATCGACCGGATGCGTATTCTTGCCGGTCGCGAGATACGACGCTTCGCCGAGTTCGGTCAACTCCGACGGAATGAGGCCGGCGCCGAACTCGACGCCGAAGCGCGTTGGATCGAGCTTTTCCTTGTCAACTTTGCTGTCGTCGAGCGCGAGCTGGGCTGCGGCGACGGCGAGCTGGATCGAACGGGCCATGACGCGGATCTGCTTGCGGCCCTCTTTCGACAGGTATTTCTTGGGATCAAAGCCGACGATCTCGCCGGCGAAGCGCGTCTTGAGAGGAGCGGGGTCGAAAGCTCGAATGGTTTGAATGCCGCATCGGCCGTTCGCGAGTCCGTCCCAGAACGACGCCGCGTCCATGCCAATCGAGGTGGCGGCGCCGATGCCGGTGATGACGACGCGTCGATTGGGAAGAGACATGGCGCACCCGACTCATCGGTTACAAGCAAAGAATCACAGATGAAAACGGATAAACACCGATATAAAAAGAAGCAGAGTCATCCCAGGTACACAACACAGGGACCGTAGCCCTCGGATCACCATCTCTGTCGATCTGTGTTCATCTGTGGCTTCATCGTTTAGCCGTCCGTGCGCTGGGCCGATGCCTTGGCCAATCCCAGCAAATGCTTCAGTTCGCCGCTGAAGACGAAGTTGTGATCGCCGAACAGTTGCTGGGAGCGCGACTTGTCCAGGTGAGCGAAAAAAATCTCCGCTTCCGCGAGCGGGTCCGCGTTAGGCTCGTCGCTGCCGGGCGGGATCGAGAACACTTTCCCGACGATCGACGCGCCTTCGGGCCGCAACGTCAGCAACTCGACGTCGTAAAGCAGCGTTTCGCCGGCGACCGCTTCTTTGTGAAAGCGAGCCGACGTGATCTTGGCGAGCACGACTTTTTCCTTGAAGTCGTTCGCTTCGCCGACGAGGATACCGCCGGTTTGCGCGAGTCCCTCGAGAATGAAGCACGCCGGCATGATCGGGTAGCCCGGCAGATGCTGCTCGAAGTACTCTTCCGCCAGGCTCAGTTTCTTGATCGCCCGCGCGGACTTGCCGCGCTCGAAGTTCAGGAAGCGATCGATCCAGATCCAACGCATGAACAACCTCCCCTCGCCCTTGGGGAGAGAGGTCCGGAGGGCGTTTACACCTTGGCGCCGAGCTTGCCTTCGATGTATTTGGTGATCATCTCGACCGTGAACAGGTCGCCGATCGCCGTCAGCTCCGGGTTCTGTTCGAATTTCGCAATGTCGGCGAAGGGCATCTTCTGACGCAATTCATCCAGGCCCTTGGGCGTGACCTTTCCATTCTGCACAAACTCCGGGTCTCCCTGGAAAATCGATTCCGGGAACAACTCATTGCGCGGAATCTTGATGCCGAACTCGCGCTCCAGACGGAAGACGATGTCGAGGAAGTCGATCGATTCGGCGCCGAGATCGCCTTGCAGGGTCGAAGTCGGCTTGATCTCTTCTTCTTCCACGTTCAAAGCTTCCACAAGCGTGGCAGACACTTTTTGATAGATTTCTTCCTGATTCGGCATGGTCACTGACCTCCACTAAAAGAAAAGTTACATCGCTATTGTTGATTCCATCGCGGGGATGCCCTCGCCCCCGGCCCCGCTCCCAGAGGGAGAGGGGAGAAAATTCAAATTGCCACGGCGCCGAGACTCAGGCCGCCATCGACCGTGAGAATCTGGCCTGTCATATAGCTCGAATCGGCGCTCGCCAGAAACACCGCCACCTTGGCGATGTCCTCCGGCAGCCCCAACCGCTTGAGCGGGATCATCTTCTTGATCAAGTCGCCCGCTTTATTGCGAACGTTCTCGCTCATGTCGGTTTCAATGAACCCCGGTGCGATCGCGTTCACCGTCACGCCCCGGCCGGCTAACTCCGTCGCCAACGCACGAGTGAAGGAGTTGATCGCTCCCTTGCTCGCGGCGTAATTCGTTTGGCCCGGGTTCGTGTTCGTGGCGGCCACGCTGGAAATATTGATGATTCTTCCCTTGCGTTGCCGGGCCATCTTCATTGCCAGGGCGTGGCAAAAGTTAAACGTCCCGCCCAAATTCGTCTGTAGGACGATGTTCCACTCGTCTTCCTTCATCGCCACAAACAGGCCGTCGCGTATGACGCCGGCGTTATTGACGAGTGCGAAAACCGGGCCCCATTCGGCCTCGACGGCTTCGACCATCTTCACCGCATCGTCATGAACCGCGACGTCGCTCTGATACGCCTTCGCGAAGCCGCCCGCCTGCGTCACTTCTGCGACCAGGCTGTCCGCCGCGGGCTGGCTTCCCTTGAACGTAAACGCAACCTTGGCCCCCTCGGCCGCGAACGCTTTGACGATGCCTCGCCCGATGCCGCGGCTGCCGCCGGTCACGATCGCTACCTGGTCCTTCAGACGCATATATCAACCTTCATCTCGCGGAGCGAGATGGCTACTTTGAATCAAATTCCCCACGCAAGATGCGGTAATGTCTCCGCAATTCCACCACAATTCGCTCGTCCACATCGGCCAACGCCGGATTGCGATCACGGAGGTTATAGCGGTCCACGGTGAACTTCGCTGCCACCGTCGAACTACCCGCCATCTCCGCCTTGCCCTTGAACACCGCCGTCGGCGTTCCGGGCGAATAATCCGCCACTTCGACCGTGATCAGCATGCTGTTTCCCGGCTGCATGAAGTTGCCATACTTCACGTTGCGGGCATCGCGCAGCACGATGACGCTATGCTGAAAATCTTCGGTTGCACGCAGTAACCAGGCCGACCCCTCAACCAGCGTCTGTAGCATCAATACGCCCGGCATCACCGGGAAGGTCGGAAAGTGGTCCGCCAGGTATTCTTCCCCAAGGGTCAGGTTCTTGACCAGGCGAATGCGTTTGCCCGGTTCCAGCTCCAGGATTCGGTCGATCAAATGGAAGCGCATGACGACGAATCCGGTTCCTAAAGCAAGAGTGACAAACGACTTTCGCTGAACGCATCCAAAGGGGAAAGTATAGCGGCGGCGGAAAGCGTCGGCAACCCCGAATGTCCGCGTGAGCCGTTACGCCGCTGACCATTTACCGTCGCCGCGCAGGGTACGCCATCATCTTCATCGGCAAACCGGGCGCGACCCTTTAATCTTGCCGCCTCGCCGAGCTTTCGCAACCTGGGGAGGATGAAAAGTCGGGAGAAGATGCCCAAACGGTAATCAATATCCACAAAAAGACGATTCGTCGCAAAAAGCATTAAAGTTCGGCCAAAAATCACAAGCAAATCTTGGGCCTATTTCCTGCAAAGTGGGTGCTTGAGCGATCGCCACACGCCGCCTTCCTTGCTGCTGGCGACGCACTGGGTGATGAAGTTCATGCCGTCCACGCCGTCGGCGACGTTGGGATACAGCGTATTGGTCCCATCGAATTTTTGCCCCGTCGCCCGCTTGATCATGTCGGCGTAGGCAGCTGTATAGATGTTCGCAAAGGCTTCCAAAAAGGCTTCCGGATGCCCCGCCGGGATGCGCGAAGAAGTGCCCGCAGTCGCACCGAGATACGGGCCGCCCGCACGGGTGTACATCTGATGGGCCTTGCCGTTGACGCGATAGATCATCTTGTTGGGCTCTTCCTGATGCCATTCGAGAGCGCCTTTCGTGCCATCGATTTCGATCCAGATGTCGTTTTCGCGGCCATGCGAGATTTGCGACGCCGTCACCGTCCCCAATGCCCCAGTCGCGTATCGAATGATCGCGGCCCCATAATCGTCGAGCACGCGGCCATCGACAAACGTCTTGAGCGAGCACGAAATCTGCTCCGGCAACAACCCCGTGATGAAACGCCCCAAGTTATATGCATGCGTGCCGATGTCGCCGAAGCAACCCGCCGCCCCGGACTTGGCCGGATCGGTTCGCCAGCCGGCTTGCTTTTGGCCCGTCGATTCGAGCCGTGAACGCAGCCAGCCTTGAATATAGAAGGCACGGACCGCGTTGATCTCGCCCAGCTCGCCGCCGAGGACCATGTCGCGCGCTTGCCGCACGAGTGGATAGCCGGTGTAATTGTGCGTCACGCCAAAGACGACGCCGGTCTTTTTCACGACCTCCGCTAATTGTTCGGCCTGGGCCAGATCGAACGTCAACGGCTTGTCGCACATGACATTGAAGCCCGCCTCCGCAAACGCTTTGGCGATCTCGAAGTGCGTGTGATTGGGCGTGGCAACGGAGACGAAATCGATTCGCTCGCTCGCCGGGAGTTTGAGTTCCGCCGCGACCATCTCTTGATAGGAGCCGTAGGCCCGTTCCGGCTTGATGTCGAAATCGGGGGCCGACGCTTTCGCCTTGGCAGCATCGCTGGACAGCGCCCCGGCGACGAGGCTGGCGCGATTATCAAGAATCGCCGCGGTCGCATGGACCCGGCCGATGAAGGCGCCTTGCCCGCCGCCGACCAGGCCCATGCGCAGCTTGCGATTGAGGGAATCGTTGGTTGGCATTGTTGGCTCCCTGAATGCTCTTGGATTGCACAAACTCATTGATAGCAAAAGAACATTCAGGGGCCATAAGCATCGAAGTGCCTTCGCTGTGGAAGCCGACCTTTTCTCAGCAGTGAATCGAGATGCCGACCATCACGTTGGTTCGCTAAAATCATCTTGTCAGCAATCAAGCAAAAAGATCGCGGGCAAAAAAATGAAGACAGGATTGGTTTTCTGAAAGCTCCTCATTTTTTTGCCCACGATTTTTTTGCTGTGTATTCCCAATGAGGGCGGCCCGGCATGAAGACGATCCGCATCGGCAATGGCTGCGGCTTCTGGGGCGACAGTGTTGATGCGCCGATACGGCTCGCCGACCGCGGCAAGCTCAATTATCTCACGCTCGAATACCTCGCCGAGCTGACGATGTCCATACTCGGCCTGCAAAAGCAACGCGATCCGAAGGCGGGCTTCGCGGGCGATTTCCTCGACGTGCTCGAACGGCTCACTCCAATCCTCAAGCAACAAGCGAATTTGAAGATCATCACCAACGCGGGCGGCATGAATCCGCATGGCTGCGCCCAGCGTGCCAAGGAAATCCTCGACAAGGCGCGATTGAAAAAGCGCATCGCCGTCGTCTCCGGCGACGACTTGATGCCGAAGCTCGACGCCATGCTCGCGACGCAGCCGTTCACCAACCTCGACACCGGCGAAAAGCTCGAAAGCGTTCGGCCGCGCGTCGTCAGCGCCAACGCATATCTTGGCGCAAAGCCGATCGCCGACGCGCTGGCGCAAGGCGCGGACATCGTCATCACCGGGCGCGTCGCCGATGCTTCACTCACGGTCGGCCCGGCCATGCACGAGTTCGGTTGGCGCTGGGATGACTGGGATCGTTTGTGTGCCGCGAGCGTTGCCGGACATCTCATCGAATGCGGCGCCCAGGCGTGCGGCGGGCTGTGGTGCAACTGGCGCGACGTAGGGGATTGGTCGGATATCGGTTATCCCTATGTTGATCTCGCCGACGACGGCACGTTCACGATCTCGTCCGACGCGGGGCCGGGCGTCAATCGCGAGACGCTCGTCGAGCAGCTCCTTTACGAAGTCGGCGATCCGGCACGCTATTTAACTCCCGATGTCGTCGCAGATTTCACGAGCATCGCGCTCGATGTTGTCGATAAACGCACGATGCGCGTGCGCGGCGCGAAAGGCGTGGCCGCGACGAGCACGTACAAGGTTTCGATTGCGTATCGCGATGGTTTCATGGCCAGCGGGACGCTCGTGCTCGCGGGAGCGGACGCAGTTGAGAAGGCGAAGATTGCGGGTGAGGCATTACTCAAGAGAATCGGGCATCCGTTTGACCGCAGCAACATCGAATGTCTCGGCGCGGACGCTTGTGCGCCGGGCGTTCAACCGGGTGCTCACGCGGCCCGGCTCGCCGAGATTGTGTTGCGGGTCAGTGCACACGATCGCGACAAAAGCAAGGTCGAGCGATTCGCCAAGGAGTTTGCGCCGCTCGTCACGTCGGGACCGCCAGGTGTGACTGGTTACACATCCGGACGCCCCAATGTGCGCGAGGTGTTCGCGTATTGGCCTGCGTTGATCGAGAAGGACGCCGTCGAGGCAAACGTGGAGATCTGCTCATGAAACGAACATTGAGCGACATCGCGCACGGCCGATCCGGCGACAAGGGCAACCACGCGAACATCGCGATCATCGCGTACACCGAGGCCGGTTACGATTGGCTGCGCAAGAACCTCACTGCCGAGGTCGTGGCCGAATATTTCGAGCCGATGCAGCCCAGCGCCGTCGAGCGTTTCGAGGCAGCCAATGTTTGGGGCTTGAACTTCATGCTTTACGATATTCTCGCCGGCGGCGCCAGTCGCTCACTGCGCATCGACACGCAAGGCAAGACGCTGGCGTTGACGCTGTTGCAATGGGACATTGGCAGGCCGAGGAATCTCAAGGCAATGTTGCGCAAAGAGGAGAAACCGACATGAGTGATTTGGTTCAATACGAAATCAAGGCATCGACCGCGATCTTGACGCTCAATCGCGCCGACAAACGCAACGCGCTTAGCCGCGCTTTGATTGACGCAATCGGCGCCGCGTTCACGCGCGCGGCAAACGACAAGCACGCGCGATGCATCATCCTCGCAGCCGCGGGGCCGACGTTTTGCGCGGGCATGGATCTGGCGGAGTTGCAAGAATCGCTTGAGAAAGTGAGCGCAAAAAAAGAGCCCATCGACACCGCGTCCATCTGGGACGACGCGCATCGTCTCGCGAAGTTGTACGACACGATTTACACGAATCCGAAGCCGACGATCGCCGCGGTGCAAGGCGCCGCCGTCGCGGGGGGCGCGGGCCTCGTCACGGTTTGCGATCTCGCCGTCAGCGTGCCGGACGCGAAGTTCGGCTATCCCGAAGTGCGTCGCGGCCTCGTCGCCGCGATGGTCATGCCGCACCTGTTGCGCCACGTCGGCGAACGCATGGCGCGATATTTGCTTCTGTCGGGCGAGTTGATCGACGCGCCGGCCGCGCTGGCGTGCGGCTTGCTCAACGAGATCGTGCCGGCCGACAAGTTGTTCGAACGCGCACTGGCGTTGTCCAAGGCATGCATCGAAGGCGGGCCGAACGCGCTGGCGAAGACGAAGGATTTCTTGCATCAGTTTTCGCGGCAAGCGCTGTCGATCGAGAAAGCCGCGGAAGGCAGCGCCGCCCCGCGCTTGAGCGAGGAATGTCAGGAAGGACTGCGCGCGTTTTTCGCCAAAAAGCCCGCGCCATGGATTTGATCCGAGCCTGAAGCGTTAGCGAAGTGAAGCGATTCTTCGCTAACGCTTCAGGCTCAGATGCGATACAATTTTGCCGGCACAAGTCTCACGTCCCTCATTTCCTACATGAAAGGACTCCTCCATGAGCCGCGTGTTCAAGATCGCATTGTGCGTGGTCGTGCTCGTCGGGACAGCCGGCGTCGTCTACAACCAGGAAGCCGGCAAAGAGAAAAAGCCGGCCGAGAAGAAAGCGGACAAGCCCGCGACGCACAAGGTGACCGCCAAGCCGTTCAAGATCGAGTTGACGGTGACCGGTCTGCTCGCCGGCGAGGAAGCCGCGGAGATTCGCTTCCAGCCGCAGCCGTCGTTGCGTCCCGCTGACGGCCAGGGTTCGCTCACGATTCGCAAGATCGCGGAACATGGCGCGACTGTCAAAAAGGGAGACTTGCTCGCGGAACTGGATACGACCAAGCTGATCGAGTTCATCGACAACCTTGATGCGGAGCAGAAATCGCTTGCCACGAATTTGAAACTCGCGGAAGAGGAGTTGCCGCTCGCCGAGGCGTCGGCGCCGCTCGACCTTGCGGCCGCGGAGCATGCGAAGAAGCGGGCCGATCAGGAACTCAAATATTTTCTCGACATCGCCAAGTCAACGATCGAACGCGAAACGAACATGATGGTCACGTCCGCGAAGTTCCAGCTCGAATATGCGGAAGAGGAAATGGCTCAGCTCAAGAAGATGTACAAGGCGAACGACCTCACCGAAGAAACCGAACGCATGATCCTGCGCCGCCAGAAGCATTGGATCGAGCGCATCGCGTTTTGGCACGAGATGGCCGTGCTCGATCGCGATTACATATTGAAGTACTCGTTGCCGGAACGCGAGAAATCGTTGCGCGATACGCAGGCCAAGAACGAGCTCAACTGGGACAAGGCGCGCAAGACGACGTCGCTTGCCCTGGCGCAAAAGAAGGCCGCCCTGACGAAGATGCAACAAGATTACGACAAGAACGCCAGCCGGCTCGACAAACTTCGCAAGGATCTCGCCGGCATGACGCTGCGTTCGCCGATGGACGGCATCGTCTATCATGGCCGATTTCATCAGGGCCAGTGGTCCGCGTCCGAATCGCTTTCGACGAAGTTGATTCCCGGCGGCACCGTGTCGCCGGAGGAAGTGTTCATGACGGTCGTGAAGCCGCAGCCCGTGGTCGTCTTTGTCAGCGTCGATGAGAAAGACGTTCACCTCGTGAAAGTCGGCGCGGAAGGGACCGCCAAGGTCACGAGCCGGCCCGATCGCAAGCTCGCCGCGCGCGTCACGAAACTGTCGGCCGCGCCGTCGTCGCCGGGCAAGTACGCGGGTCTCGTGCAATTGCAATTGGGCAAGGACGACGCCGACTTGCTGCCCGGCATGGCGTGCTCGATCAAGTTTGTGCCGTATGCGCAGAAGTCAGCAATTGTCATCGCGTCGAAATACGTGCATGAGGAAGACGGCAAGGACGTGGTGTTCGTCGTGACGCCGACCGGCAAGCACGAGATGCGCACGGTGACGAAAGGCCGCACGCACGGCGACGACACGGAGATCGCATCGGGCCTGCGCGATGGCGAAGAGATTTTGATCGAACGTCCCAGCGCCAAGTCGGTGAAGGGAGGCGCGCCATGAAGCTGTCGCGATTGTTGGCCGTGCTGTTGTTGATCGCCTCATCCGCCCCGCTCTTGTTAGCCGGACGCGCAAGCGACGGTGTGGAGAGTCCGTCGCTTGCGCGTCCGGCTAACGAGCAGGAAAAGAAATATCCGCTCGCCGAGGCCGCGCCGAAGCCCGCCGCCGTCGCCGCGCCGAAAGCCGCCGACATCGATCAGTCGATCCGCAAAGGCGTGGACTTCCTCATCGCCAATCAAAACAAGAACGGCTCTTGGGGCTCGTCCGATCTGCAAGGCGGCATCCTGTTGTATGCTCCCGTCCCCGGCGCGCATCACGCGTTCCAGTCCGCCGTCACCGCGATGTGCATCAGCGCGTTGATTGAAACCGGCGGCGAGCGCGACGATGTCCGCAAGGCCATCGAACGCGGCGAAACCTGGCTCATGGAAAACTTGCCCAAAGTTCGCCGGGCCAACGCCGACACGCTCTACAACATCTGGTCGCACCTCTACGGCATCCAGGCGTTCGTCCGCATGCACGAACGTCTGCCCGACGCGGATCGCAAAAAGAAAATCGCCAAACTCATCGACGAGCAAATCAGCTTCCTGATCCGCTACGAATCCGTGGACAAGGGCTGGGGCTACTACGATTTCACAATCGGCGCCCAGCGGCCGGCCACCAGTTCGACGAGCTTCATGACCGCCGCCGTCCTCGTCGCGTTGCGGGAAGCGAAAGACATCGGCATCGACGTGCCCGACAAGCTCATCAAAGGCGCCGTCGATTCGATCCATCGCCAGCGCAAGCCCGACTTCGCGTATCTCTACGGCGAGTACATGAAATATGTGCCGCAACACGAGATCAACCTGCCCGCCGGCAGCCTGGGGCGATCGCAAGCGTGCAACCTCGCCCTGCGGCTCTGGAAGGACGACGCCGTCACAGACAAGATCATGGCCGCCTGGCTCGACCGCCTGATGGCCCGCAACGGCTGGCTCGACATGGGCCGCAAGAAGCCAATCCCGCACGAGTCGCATTTCGCGATCGCCGGCTACTTCTTCTATTTCGGCCATTACTACGCCGGCTATTCGATCGGGCAATTGCCCGCGGACCAGCGGCCATTCTACCAGGATCATCTGGCGACGCTGTTATTGCGACTGCAAGGCGACGACGGCACCTGGTGGGACTATCCGCTGTACAATTATCATCGGCAATATGGGACGGCGTTTGCGTTGATGACGATGAAGTGCTGCCGGCGAGCGACGAAGTGAGAGCGTCTTTTGTCAATTGGCACAGTGTGTTAGCATGAACAAAAACGCCACCAATGGAGCCAACATCATGAGCGCCAGCACCATTCAAACATTGAACCGCGACCTCGCCAATCGCATCAACGCGGAGGCGCGCAGCAATCCGCAATCGCCGTATGCGAACAAGTTTGTCGGCATTGCCAATGGTCAGGTAGTCGTCATCACGGATGACCTCGACGATTTGGCCACGCATTTGCGGAAAATTGAACCCGATCCGACCAAGACTTTCTGCATCGAAGCCAGTCGCGATTACGACGAGGTCCACGAAGTCTAGCAATGCCATCACTCCACCACATGCGTCCCATGCGCCACCGCTCCGCCCGCGCGAATCGCGGCGGCGACGAGCGTCGTCTCCGCTAACTCCTGTTCGGTCGCACCAGCCGCCTTCGCTCTCTTGGTGTGGACCTCGATGCAGTACGGACACTGCGTCGTCAGCCCCACGGCGACGGCCATCAGCTCCTTGTACTTGACCGGGACCGCGCCATCTTTGAATGCGGCCTTGTCGAAGGTGACGAATCCGTTGAAAGCGTCCGGAGCCAGCTCGCCGAGCTTTTTCATCTTCATCAGGTTTTTCATGTCGTACATCGCGAACTCCTTGGAGGTCTTGACTGTCGTTGCACCATATCAGTCCTAATCTCGCCAGTCATCGAATTCAAGCCTGCGCGCGTAATCCAGTTCCACGCGCGCTTTGGTGCGCGACGCGATTCGCCCCATTTCTCACCGCAGAGGACGCTAAGAACGCAGAGAAAGACAAGAAGTCGGTAATCGACATCCTGTCAAACGGCTGAAACCGGTGCTGATTTCCATGGCTTCTGATTTGACTTGGATTTGTATTTTACTCCGCGTGCTCCGC
>DAIOGM010000122.1:8331-17174 GCA_036745215.1 Gemmataceae bacterium | reverse complement strand
GTTTACAAGGTCACCGTCTCGGTGAAAGCGGAGATCCCCGGCGGCAAGACGTATGAATCGCACCTGTGTCAGCTGGTCCTCGATCCAAAGGTGCGCGGCAGCACGCTCGATCAGCCGAGCACCGTGATTCCCGGCACGCCGACCGAAGATGCGCCGGAGCCGACGACGCCAACAACCCCCGACGCGAAGGGCGGCACGACTCCTCCTCCTGGCGGCGGCACGACTCCGGCCGGCGGCGGACAAAAAGGCGGGCCGATTGTTGGCGGCGGGAAAGGTGGACCGCAAGGCGGCGGTGGACAGAAAGGTGGACCGGCGGGCGGCGGCGGATTCAAGGGCGGTCCCGCGGGCGGCGGACAGAAGGGCGGCCCGGCCGGCGGCGGACAAAAAGGCGGCCCACCCGGCGGCGGCGGACAAAAAGGCGGCGGTCCTGCGGGCGGCGGCGGAGCCCAAGGTGGCGGCGGTCCCGCGAGTGGCGGCCGTCCTCCAGCTGGCGGCGGTCCTCCGGCTGGCGGCGGCGGAGCCAAAGGTGGCGGCGGCGCGAAAGGCCTCGGCGGCTTTGGTGGCAAGTGAGGTTGATCGATGCGTGCGTTCAATCGCTACAACCGAACAGCTTTCTCGCTCCTGGAAATGGTCCTCGCCCTCGCTCTGGGCATGGTCCTCTTACTTGCGCTTTACTTCACGCTCAACATCTATGTGACGAGCGCCCACATCGGCCGCGATACGCTCGCCGAAGGTGAGATCGCTCGCTCCGTCATGACCCGGCTCACCCACGACATCACCAACCAGCTCGGCCCCGTCGATGTGCGCTGCGTGCCCGACTACAGCAGCTTGACGCCAACCGAAACGATGCCGACCGATCCCGCCGCGAAACCTGTGACGCCCACGCAACCCGCCATGCCCGCGCAGCCGACGATCTCGCCCGACGCGGTCAAGTTCAACCTCGGCGTGGTCGGCACCGCGACGACACTGTCCTTGTCCGTTTACAAAGTTGAAAATCCTTCCGTCGGCGCGGTCGCCAATCAGACCCAGGCCGTCGAAAGCAGCGATCTTCGCCGCATCGATTACTGGATCGTCGGCGGCGGTTCCATGCCGCTCGGCCTGGCGCGGCGCGAGGTCAAGCTGGCGACGAGCAACGATGTCGATTTGTATGTGGAAGACATCCCGGAGCCCGAAAAGTACATCATCGCCCGCGAAGTGACCAGCATCGAGTTCGAGTACTTCGACGGCCAAACCTGGTCGAGCGATTGGGACGGCTCCTCGCCGTCGGGCGAAGACACGTCCCCGGTCGGCCCCCCCGCGGCGATTCGCATCAAGGTCACCATGAAGCGAAGTTCGAGCCTGCCGCAAACGCTCGGCCTGGAAACCGCCTTGCCGGATTTGACTTACACTCACGTGGTTGCCTTGCCCGGCGGCAATTACTCGGCCAACAAACTGATCGTCCCCTAAAGGCCATTATGAACACCACACCCACACCTCCGACTTCGGCGAAGAAAGCCAGCAAACGGCGCGGCGTCGTATTGATCGCGGTGCTGGTCGTGATCACGCTGCTGTCTTTGGCAGGCTATCAATATAGCGAGATGATGCTGGCCGAATACAAGGTGGCCCATTTCGCCCATCGCAACATGCAGGCCGAGTGCTTCGCCAAGGCCGGCATTCATTACGCCATGGCCATGCTGAGCAATCCGGACAACTTCTACAACACGCTCGGCGGCAACCCGTACGACAATCCGGGGCTGTTTCAGGATCACGCCATCGAAACCGAAGTGGGCGTCAAGGGCCGCTTCAGCCTCATCGCCCCCGCGGATCCAAGCGATCCGACCAAGGGCATCGCGTTCGGCGTCATGGATGAGGGTGGCAAGATCAATCTCAACGCCATGATGAAGCTCGACCCGACCGGCGAAAGCGCGCACAAAATGCTCCTGATGCTGCCCAACATGACCGAGGAAATCGCGCTCGCCATCGTCGATTGGATGGACCCGGACAGCGACACGCGACCCGGCGGCGCGGAGAGCGATCATTACCTCGGCCTGAAACCGCAATATCGCGCCAAGAATGGCCCGATCGACAGCATCGACGAATTGCTCCTCGTCCGCGGCGTCGATCACAAGCTTCTCTACGGCTCCGACTGGAACCGCAACGGAGCGCAGGACTCCAGCGAAGGCACGCAAGGCTTCGATCGCGGCTGGTCGGCGTTCTTGACGGTGCATAGTCGCGAGCAAAATTACGACTTCGCAGGCAAGCCGTTCATCTTCATCAATAATCCCGACCTGTCGCAGCTGAAGTTGGCGCTGGAAGAAGCGGAAATCGACGAGAACCTGATCAAGTTCATCATCATGCGTCGGCAGTATGGTCCTCCCAGTCAATCCGGCGGCCAGCAAAGCCTGGGCAGTGCCATCGCCGCGTTGCTCGGTGGTGGCAGCAGCAAGAGCTCCAATACCCAAAACGTCGAAGGGGACTTGAGCGCGTACGAAACCAACTTGAAGAAAAAGCCCCGCAATGAACCAATAAACTCTGTCTTCGATTTCGTGGACGGCTTCGCCACCATTCCCGGCAAAAAAGACCCAAAAACAAACAAAACGACCAACACGATTTATGCCAGCCCGTTGAACGATCCCAACATGCTGCAAACGGAATTGCCCAAGCTTTACAACATCATCACCTTCGTCGATCCGACGACGGAAACCGAGATTCCGCCGCGCATCAATGTCAACACCGCGCCGATGGAAGTGCTCGCAACGTTGCCGTTCACGGAAACCGAACTGGCCAAAATCCTGTCCATCCGGTCAACGCTGGCTTCGGGCGAGTTAGTAAGCGACCCGATTTATCAGACGCCCGCGTGGCTCTTTACCGAAGCCCAGGTGGACATCGGAACGTTGCGAAAATTGGAAAAGTACATCACGACGCGCACGCAGGTGTTTCGCGTGCAGTCGGTCGGCTATTTCGAAAACGGCGGGCCGGCGGTGCGGGTCGAAGCGGTCATCGACACCAACGGCGGTCGGCCGCGCGTCATCGCCTGGCGCAACATGACGAATCTCGGCAAGGGCTGGAGCACTGAAGAGAACCCGTGAGTTCGGTCCAATGTACTCATCACGCTCCGCGTGATGATGAGTACATTGGCCGCCGACGAAATCAAGGAGCAAGCCTGTGGCAGCAGCGTGGCTCGTACTCGACTGGGATCAAGATCATTTTCACGTGCTGTGCGCGCAATCGACGCGTCACGGCGTGAAGGTGACGCGGGCGGCGTCCTGGCCGCACCCGGAACCGTTCACGCCCAGCACCGCCGAGCGCATCGGCAAGGCGCTGCGCGACTTCATGAAGGCCAAGCAGATTGCCCCGACGCCCGTCATCTTCGGGCTGGGCCGCGATCGCGTCTTCTTGAAGGAGCTGCGCTTTCCCGAAATCGCGCCGCATGAGGAAGCTAACTTAGTTCGCTTTCAAACCGGCAAGGAATTGACCGAATCGATCGATAACTACGTCGTCGATTACGTCCATCTGGCCCGCGACACCGGCGGCGGCAATCGGCACGTCATGACGGCGGCGGTGCGGCGCGATGTGGTGGCCATGATTCAGACGCTGTGCCAGTCGGCCGGCCTCAAATTGCACGCGATCACGCCGAAGCTGTTCGGCATGGCCGGCGCGCTCGATCGTGCCGTCTACCCGGAAGAATCGCCGCTGCAGCCGAACGCGCTGAACGTGGTGCTGGCGCCGGGTCAGCGCTGGGCCGAGTTGAGCTTCTATCGCGGCCGCCGGCTCTTGCAGGCGCAGGCCCTCGCGAACGGGCCGCTGTTGTTGAACGAAATCAAGCGCAACCTCGCGGTCTTTCAGGCGCAGCACGCGGTCAATCTCGATGTGACCGGTCCCGAATGCCTCTATATGTTCGGCGACGAGCAGGGCGGCGTGCAGTCGTCCTCGAATGGGCATCATTTGCCGATCCGCATGCTCAATCCGCTGCACCAGGAGCCGGACGTCGCGAAGAGCGTGAAGACTCCGGCGTGCTTCGCGGGCGCCGCGGGCTTGGCGGATTTGTGGTCGCAAAGCGGAGCGAAGCCGCTCAACTTGGCCGCCCCGCGCCGCATGTCGGCGCCGGTCAGCGTCACCAAGCAGCGCGGCATCTTCTACGGCGCCGCCGCCGCGGTGTTTCTTGTTGTCATGATCGGCATGATGGCATACGTGCTCTCCCAGAAGCGCGCGGAAATTCAGCGGCTCACCAGCGCCCGGGTCGCCGACGAGAAATTCCTGAGCGACAACGCCCAGGAACGCGCCGACCTCGACGCATACCGCGACTGGGAGGCGTCCACGATTCCCTGGCTCGATGAACTCTACGATTTATCCGCTCGCCATCCCTGGGAAGAGGGCTTCCGCGTTCACCAGCTCGCGGCGTCAACCGCCGGCACCAAGAAGGGCAACAAGGACGCGTTCGTCGCCAAGATCACGCTGAGCGGCAACGCGCCGGCGGGCAAGGAGACACTCGTCAAGACTCTCAACGACGCGATGGCGCGCGACGGTCACGTTCGCCCCAATATCAAAAAAATGACCACGCGGCCGGGCAACCAGCTCGAGTACGAAATGAAGATCGATGTCTCGCGCCAGGAACTCAAGAAGTTCGATACGCGGCTATTCGTGCCGCCGCCGCGGCCGCCGCAAAAAATCACCATTATCGAAAAGAAATTCGCTGCCAAGGCGGAGGAAGAAATGAAGGACGATCCGGACCCCGAACCGGATATGGACGCCGATCCGCAAGAAGGAGGGAAGAAATAATGAACCCTCGAGAACGAACCCTTCTGTTCGCACTGATCGCCGTCCTGGTTTTGGGCGTGGGCGTCCTCGGCACCTATTACTGGTTCGTCGTGCCGCTCAAGAACTACAACCTCAAAATCGCGGCCATGAAGGACGAGAACCTGAAGCAAAAGATGATGGTTGAAGACTTCAACTCTGGCAAGAAGAAGCTGGCGATTGCCCGGCTCAAAAGCTTGCCGGCGACCCCAAATGAGGCCAGCTCCGAGTATGTTTCATACTTGCACTCGGTCCTTGGAGAAAGCGGCTTGAAAGTCGAGGAAGTGACGCCGGCCCAGAACGCCGTCGATTTGAAGCCGGTCACGAACATCCCCGGCATCAAGACGGTCGGCCACAAAGTATTGAGCTTCCAGGTGAAATCGCGCGGGACGATGGCGCAGGTCGTGGACGCTCTGGAAGATATGCGGCGAACGCCTTATGAACATCGCATCAAGAGTCTGAACATCGACCGTGCCGAAAACTCGCCGAAGGACGAAAACGCCAAGCTAATCATCGTCATGATCATCGAGACGCTCCTGGTCGCCAAGACGGATAACAAGGCAGGCATGCCGCCGGGCGTCGATGTCAAGTTCATGTTCATGGACGGCCTGATGGGCCACATGAACGCGCCGGTCGGCTTGGGGCAAACGGTAGCGACGCTGGTGTTGCGGCAATCGACGCCGGTCGAAACGGATCGGAAGTATGCGCAAATCGCGAGCCGGAACATGTTCGTCGGCAAGCTGCCGAAGTTGCCGGACATAACGGAGACGAAGTGGATCAAGGAACCGTACGTGGCGCCGCCTCCGCAGCCGCCCGGCCCGATTCCGCGTTTCATTCGCCTGACCAGCATTGAGCCGGCGCGGCAGGAAGCGCAATACCTCAACCTGTTTTACCGCAAGGATGAACGCAAGATCAGCGCCAAGGAAAACTCCGGCTACAACACGTTCCTGATCGCCTCGGACGACCTGAATTACGTGTTCTTCCTCGGCAAGGTGCTCCGCGTGGATAACCGCGACGTGTTCTACCAGGTCAAGGACAAGGTGTTCCGCTGGCACGTGGGGGATACGCTGGACAGCTCCTATGGCGAAGGCGCCAATTTTCTCTCGATCGTTGTCCTCGATGAATTCGACCTGGAGCCGGACATGGTCTGGGGCAAGAAGGAACTGGAGAAGGAAAAAGAGAAGGCCAAGGGAGGCATTCCAAAGAAGAACGTTAAAGGGGGCAAGGGCAAATGAGGAGAACGACGAAACCTCGGCATGGATTTGCCCAGCGTTCTCTGCCCTTTTTAATCAAAACTGCCTTCCCTTTTTCGCCAAAGACGGTATTGACCTCGACCAAATCAATACCGATTGCCTGAAGTCGTAGGGACAGGTGTTACGCTTGTCCCCGTGCAGCCGGTCGCGGACATTCGCGATGACGCTGGCGGAATGTTGTATCGTTCGAACGCCTTGCTTGGTAACATGATCTGGAGACGGGGGCCGTTCTTCGAACGGAAGTCTCTGGCACTCCGATTGGGGGCTGATATGAACCTGTTCCGACGCGTAAGCGTAGGTCTCATCGTGGCCGCGGGCCTGTCCTTCATGGGACTGGCCGCCACGACCTCGGCTCAAGGGCCGAAGAAAGACCCCAAGAAAGACGCGGAGCCGTTGCCGGCCGGCCGCGTCAACTGGAACGAGAAGAAGATCGCCTTCGAGATGCGCGGCAAGGAATGGCGCACCGTCTTCGAATGGCTCGCGGACCAGACGGGCATGCCGTACGCGTCGCCGTACCCGGCCCCTCCCGGCACGTTCACGTTCATCAACCCCACCGTCGGCGGCAAGCCGCGCGAATACACGCTGGCCGAGGCGTACGACATCATCAACGAGATTCTGCAGGGGCACACCAAGCACACGCTTTTGCGCCGCGATGTGACGTTGACGATGTTCCCCGCGGACGCGGACATTCCCGAGTTCTATTTCCCGCAGATCGACATTGAAGATTTGCCGACGCGCGCCAAGACCGAAATCGTGCGCACGATCGTGACGGTGCAGAACCAGAACGCCGAGGACATCGCCGGCCAGGTCAAGAAATGGCTCGGCGAGTTCGGCCACGTGACGCCGCTGCCGGACACCAATCAACTGATCATGCGTGGCACGGTCGCTAGCCTGACGTTGACGCGGAAGATCCTTCTGCCCAAGGAAGCGCCGCCGTCGGCCCACACGCACGCTCACAAGTGCGTCTACATTCGCGCCAACGCCGCCGCGTCCATCGTATTGCAATCGCTGGGCGCCCAGCAAATCGTCGAACGCATCTCGGCCAAGGACGGCGGCGGCGGCGGCGGGCCGGGCACGGAAGGCGGCGGCGGTGGACCTTTTGCCTTTGGCAAGGGCGGCGGCAAGGACGGCGGCGGCTTCGGCGGCGGTGGCGGCGGCGGCACGACCCGGCAACGCATCTCGCGACCCCACACCGTTACCTCGGAAAAAGCGACCAATACCGTCATCATCCACGGCCCCGCGGACAAGGTCACGCAGGCCAAGGAAGTGCTCTCCAAGATCGACGTCCCACGCTTTAAGGACGACCCCGGCTTGCTCGTCGGTCCGCCCGAATTCAAGAACCACGACCTGCCCACCGGCAGCGCCATGATGATGGTCAAGATTCTCAGTGAAGTCTACAAGGATGACACCTCGATCCGCATCCTGGAGTCCGGTCCGTCGCGGGTCTTCGTCCACGCCGACCCGCAGACGCACTGGGACATCAACATGCTGATCAACAAGCAGTTCCCGCCCACGATCCTGAAGACGGAATTGATCCAGCTCTTCCGGCTCGATCCGGGCGTCTTCGCCCTGACGCTCCAGACCATCTTCAAGGACGGCCCATTCATCGAAGCGGACAAGGACAACAACGGCATCCGCGTTCGCGGCACGCCCGGCCAGCTTGACGAGGTGCGCGACGTTATCAAGCAGTTAGACGACAACCCATTCCAGGATTCCAGCAAAGTACGCATGATCAATCTCGACAAGGGCTCCGGCGCCACCGTCGGCGAGGCCCTCTACCTGTTGCTCATGAAGATGCACCCGAAGGCCAAGATCGATCTGGTCTTGCCGGGCCAGATGGAAAAGTTTGATTTCAAGAACAGCGACAAGCCCGGTGAAAAGCCTGGCGAGAAAAAGCCGGACCCAAAGAAGGTGGATGAGAAAAAAATCATCACGCAGCGGATCACGCCCGACAAGGTCCGCGAGCTGATGTACGTGAACGATCCGCGCACCTCGCCGACGTCGTTCAACGCCCAGGAAGGCAAGAAGGAACAAAAACAGCCGGAAAAGAAGGCCCCGTCGATCACCATCACCGGCTTCGGCAATCGCATCATGATCACGAGCGACGACAAGGATCTCCTGGACATGGCCCAGCAAATGGTCCGGATTCTGGTGAACACGGAAGCCGGCCCGGGCGATTTCGAAGTCGTTCGTCTGCGTGTCGCCAACGCGGTCGAAGTGGCCAAGATTCTGGATGAAGCCTTCAACGGCAAGGCCGGCGGCGGTCAACGCGGTCCGGGCGGCGGTGGTCCTCCCGGCGGTGGAAACCCATTCGGCGGCGGCGGCGCCCTCGGCCTCGTGGGCGGCGTGCTGGGCATCGGTGGCGGCGGGCAACCGAGCGGACGCGTCGAAACCATCCGCATCGTCGCGGATCCGGGCACCAACCAACTGCTGGTTCGCGCCAAGCCGATCGACATGCTCACCATCCGGCGCTTGCTCGACAAGCACATCGACGTCGTCAACGAAGACAACCTCGTGACCGTCAAGACGCACGTCATTGGCCCGCTCACCCACGCCAACGCGGCCGACGTGGCAGACCTGCTGCGTCAGGTGTATTCGTCAAGCATGACGGTTGCCCGAAGCGACGGCGGCGGCGGCGGCGGCGGATTCAGCCCCTTCGGCGGTCAAACGCGCAGCCAGGACGCGGGCGGCTCGCCTCGCGCGGCCCTGACCCTCGGCGTCGATAACCACACCAACAGTATTTACGTTTCCTGCTCGACAGCCCTGTTCGAGGACATCATGGACCTCGTCAAGGACGTCGAAAAGTCGTCCTCAAGC
>DAIOGM010000122.1:761-8321 GCA_036745215.1 Gemmataceae bacterium | reverse complement strand
CCATTCCCGATCTCGACCCGGCACTGGTGCAGCAGGCGATCGGAGTCATGTCCGGCCAGACCCAAGCGACGGCGACGCGGCGCTTCCAGGATCAAGGAATGTCGAACACCGGCGCGTTGACCGGCCGCAATTTCGGCGGGCCGAGCTTCGGCGGCGGCGGTAACTTCGGCGGTGGTGGTAACTTCGGCGGCGGTGGTAACTTCGGTGCGGGTCCGGCACTGTTCTTCGGTGCCCCTGGCGGCGGTGGGCCGAGCTTTGGCGGAGGTGGCGCGCCGACATTCGGCGCCGGCGGACCGACACGCGGGCCGGGCATCGGAGGAGGAGGGGGACCAACCCGCGGACCCGGCGGAGGTGGAGGAGGTCCAACTCGCGGACCAGGTGGCGGGGGCGGCGCACCGGGGGGCGGTAAAGGCCGGCTCTCTGGAGGGCCCGATTTTTTCGAACAGCGGGTCATGGATGACCCTTCCGTCTCGGTCCTGTTCGATCCAGCAGAAGAACAACAACACTCAGTTCCCGCTATCTTAACTGAAAACGCCAACAAGCTTCCCGCAAACGAGGACAATCCGGTCCAGCTCGCCAGCTTCCTGCAGCCCAAGGACCTCGGCGCGGTCAACATCCTCGACGAAAAAGGCAACGTCGCCGGCACTGGCTCCTGGTATCTTTCCGCCGGCCAGATCACGCTCACCTTCCCACGCATCGGCGTCTATACCGGCAGGATCTCCGGCAACAATCTGTCCGGCACCGCCACGGACGACGCCAAGAACTCCTGGAAATGGGAAGTCACGAAGTCCGGCCCCGACTCCAACACGTGGACGGGCACGGAAACCAAGACCGAGGGCGCGAAGCTCACCTTTCGATTCTCCGGTACCGGCCCCGTCGATCCGATCCTGACTCCGCCGCGCCTGGCCGTGCAAGTCGACGTGCTTCCCGGCGGCATCGTCATCCTGCGCGCCAACAACCCGGCCGATCTCGAAGCGGCCATGGCAATTCTTGCCATCTTGCGCAAGGAAGCGGAAATCTCCAAGGTTGAATTCCGCATGGTGCCCGTCCGTTACGGCGACGTGATGCACATCACCAATCAGCTCAACCAGCTCTTTGGCCGCGTCGCGTTCAATCCGACTTCGACCGTGCTGATTGGCGGCGGCGTCACGGCAGTGGTGCCGACGCAACCGGCCGGCGGCGGCCTGTTGCCTGGCGGTGTGACGCAATCCCCGGTCGCTCCGCTGCAGGGTCCGTCCGCGATAGCCCAAAACATGATCCTCCTGCCGCAGCCGCGGATTTCATCGATTCTCGTGGCGGCGCCGGCCGCGCGCATCGCGGAAATCATTGAGAAGATCCACATGCTCGACGTGAAGCATTCGCAGGCCTACGACATGACGCCGATGAAGCTCAAGCGCGCCGTGGCGGCCCGCGTCGCCAACGCGCTCAACACGTTCTACCAGGCGCGCGACGCGACCGGCGGCAATCCGCCCGCCTTGAGCACGGTGCGCGTGGCGTGGGACGACGGCACCAACACGATCTTCGTGCAGGGTTCGTTCAACGACGTCGACGATATTCGCCGCTTCGTCGATTACGTGGACGATCCGTCCAACAACGCCGCCAAGGCCGACCTGCGCGTCGTGCCATTGCGATTCGCGGTGGCGACCGACCTGGCGATCGTCCTGCAGGCGTCGATCGCCAACGGCATCCTGTCCATTAACGCTGCCCAGGCCACGGGCGCTCCGGGCGGCGCCGGCGGCATTCCTGGCGGCGGCGCTCAGACGCAGCAGCAAGGCGGACTCGGCATTCAGCAGCAGTTCGGCCTCATGTTCAAGGGTCAGAACATCCGCTTCATTCCTTCGCAGAGCAAGGAAGGCAAGCCGATTGAATCGTCCGTCTTTGAAGATATTCGCATCACGCCCTACGCGCTCAACAACAGCTTGATCGTCGTCGCGCCCGAATCGACGATGCCGCTGGTCCTGGCGCTCATTCGCGACCTCGACGTGCCGCCACAAGCACGTTCGGAGATTGCGATTTTCACGCTCAAGCGTTCGGACGCCACGCAGATGGCGACGATGCTGCAACAGCTCTTTGTCGGCACCGGCGCGCTCGGCGCGCAGGCGGCGCCCGGCGGCGGCGTGCCTGCCGGCCCCGGCGGCGCGGCGGGCCAGCAGCGGGCGCCGATTCAGATCACCATTCGCTCCGACACGCCCGAAGGCGCTCCAATTATTGATCTGCGCGTCACCGTTGATATTCGCACCAACAGCTTGATCGTCGCCGGCAGCCGCAACGACCTTCTGACGGTCGAGACGATCATCGCCAAGATCGAGGATGCCCGCGTCGCGCAACGCATCAATGATACGGTGCGCTTGCGCAACAGTCAGGCGGTGGACGTCGCCAACGCCGTCAACGATTTTTACACCAAGGTCAAGGCGGCCTATCAGGCCGGCGGCATCGGCACGCAATCCCTGACCCTGATTCGCGAAGTGGTCGTCGTCGCCGATCCCATTTCCAACTCGCTGATGATCTCGGCGACGCCGGAATACTTCGACCAGGTCGTTCGGCAGGTCGCCAAGCTCGACACCACGCCGCCGCAGGTCGCGATCTCCGTCCTGGTCGCGGAAGTGACGCTCGACGGCAGCGAAGAGTTCGGCGTCGAGTTCGGCTTGCAGAATCCGCTGTTTTTCACGCGCACCTTGACGGGCGGCACCAGTGCCTATTCCGCAGCCGGCACCGCGCCGACCGATATCTATGCACTGGATTTTCCGCGTCAACTCGGCGGCGCGTTTCCCTTGAGCAACTTGCCAAACACGCGGGCCGTCGGCGTTCAGGGCATCAGCTCGCTCGGCATCGGCCGCTCCTCGGCGACGCGCGGCATCGGCGGTTACGTATTCTCGCTCGGCAACGAGTCGGTCAACGTGCTGATCCGCGCCCTGCGGACCCAGCGCCGCATCGATGTGTTGAGCCGGCCGATGATCATGACGCTCAACATGCAGTCCGCCGTCATCAACGTCGGCAAGGACATCCCACTCAACGCGGGCTCCAATGCCACGCAGACGGTCGTTTCCACCGCCATCGATCGCCGTACGCTGGGCGTCATCCTCCAGGTGACGCCGAGCATCACGCCGGATGGCCGCATCTTGATGCGTGTCATCCCGGAAGTTTCGTCGATCGACAACCCGGCGTTCCCCTTGGGCAACGGCCAGATCAGCACGTCGTTCAACATTCAGCACCTGGAAACGACGGTGTGCGCCTACGACGGCGACACGATCCTACTGGGCGGCATGATCACCAAGAGCGACAATCGCGACGAGCGGAAGATTCCGTTCCTCGGCGATCTGCCCGGTATCGGCGCGGCGTTCCGCTTCCGCGTCCAGGAATTGAAGAAGACCGAGTTGATCATCATCATGACGCCGCACATCGTCCGCAATCGCCACGAAGCCGAGCAGCTTCTGGCCGACGAATCGCGCAAGATTGACTGGAGACTGCCGGACGTTGGCAAGCTAGAGGGCTTTGCCAATTGCACGTTGCTGAATCCGTCGCAACTGAATGGCCCGGATATGGCAACCAAGCCGTATCGGATTCCCGTGCCAAACCTCATGCCAACGATGCACCAGGCGCCGATCGCGCAGCCCGCGCCGGCGACGGCGCCCATGCCGCAATCGATTGAATCGGCGCCGACCGGCCCGCGCACGGGCGCCAAGGGCGGCCTATTGAAGAATCTCCTCGGCAATCGGCCGCGCGAATCGGCGAAGGAAAGTTGGGTGATCGAAAGCGCGCCCGCGCAGCCGATGGTAATGCCGGTGCGCGAGTTCAACGCCGCGCCGCAGGTGGCGCCGCTGCCGACGATGATTACGCCGGCTCGCACGCCGCTGATTCCGCCGCCGGCGCCGTTGCCGAGCGCCGCTCCGAAGTCGGTCATCGGCACGGTTGAGCCCGGTCAGTGAGTTGCCCGGTTTCACGGTTTGCAGGTCGCACCGTTGCGACACGCATCGCATTCCCAAGGAAGGGAGTCTCGGCCATGTCACAGCCAGCCGGTTTGCTGCCACGCCTTTTGAGCTTCGTATCCATTTGCTGGTTCGTTGCGGCGATCCAGGGCTGCGCGCTCTTGGACAAATGCACCTGCATCATGCCGAAAGAAACACCGGAGCCCGTCTCCAACTTGGAGACCATCTTTGAACCGGTCGTTCACTTTGTGGACGACACGCAAAACCCCGGGAACATGGTGCCGGGACTCTCGGGCAGGCTATGGCTATTCACTGGCGACGGAAGCAAAGCCGTCCGCGCTCGAGGGAAAGTCGAAGCCGCGCTCTACGATTTGACGCCGGTCGCGGCCGGCGGATTGCCCACCAAGGTAGCGGAATGGGATTTCGACGCCGTTTCGCTAAAGATGCTGGAACGCGAGGACAAACTCGGCCTTGGATACTCGATGTTCTTGCCGCTCATGGAATACCGCGCGGACATGAAGAAGGTGCAACTGCGCTTCACGTACATCGATCACGACGGCGCCAAGCGCGCGAGCGTGCCGATGACGTTGAACCTGCGAGCGGAGCAAGACACGACCCAGGTCAACATGCAAGAGTACAAGGGCGTGCCGGCGTCGAGCTTGCCGCGCCGAAAATAAGATGCTTTCGTGGCCACAAGCTGCCAGCTTGTGGGCTAACGCCAAATAAGACAAGCTGGCAGCTTGTCGCTACGAATTCATTTCCGCTCGGCCTTGGCCGATTCCCGTTCCGTGAACGCTCGCCAGATGCGAATCGTGCCGTCGTTGCCCGCGGAAACGAGGAACGACTGATCGGCCGCGAAGACGACGGCCCGCACCGCGCCGTCGTGCCCCTGGAAGGTGTAGCGCTCGTTGCCCAGGAGCCGCACGTTCTCGTCGATGAGCATTTCAAACAGCTTGATCGTGCCATCCAGGCTCGACGTTAGAATCGCCGGGTTGGTTTTGAAGTTGTACGCGATGCCGGTAACCGCCTGGCCGTGGCTGCGAAAGAGGCCTTTTTCGGCGTGCTTCGTCTTGCCCTGACCTTCCTTGATGTAAGCCCAGAATCGCAAGGTGCGGTCGTTGCCGCCTGTCAAGATCGCCTCAACGAGATCTTGCGCCTCGGCGCCGCGGAATTGCGGCAGCGGCACATGGGCGACCGACTCGATGGAATCGGCGTGCAAATCCTTGAGAGTCCACAGTTCCTTGTGCAACGCATCATAAAGGCAAACGAGGCCATCCTTGCCGCCGGAAGCAACGACGCCGCCGTCCGCCGTGAATGCCAGGCAGCGGACCTCATTCTTGTGGCCTTCGTGAAAATGAGTCTCCTTGCCGGTGTCGATGTCCCAGTACTTGACGGTGCGATCGGCGCTGCCGGACACGAGGACGTTAGCGTTTTCAGGCAGCGGATGGAACGCCAGACAGGTGACGCCCTTCTGATGGCCATTGAGCATGCGTTTGTCAACGGCCTTGAAGCCCTTCTTGATGTCTCCTTCCAGTTGCCAGATTTGAATCGCGCCTTCGTTCTTGTCGTTGCGCGTCGAGACGGCCAGGTAGGCGGCGTCCTTGTGATTGGAAAAGGCGACGGCCGTGACTGCGCCGGCGTGTTGCGGCAGATTCAAGAGCAACTTCGCGTCGGCGGGGTTCCACAATTTTACCGATCCGTCGCGCGAACCCGAAGCCAGCAAATCGTTCTTGCCGTTCAGGGCGAGGCATTGCACCCAGTCGGCGTGGGCCTTGATCACGTCGGGGCCCGAGGATTGCTCCGGATTCCAGACCTTCACCTGCGCATCCACGCCGGCGGACACAAGCGCGGCCGCGTCCTTGGCGAAGGCGAGGCTGGTGATGGCGCCGTAATGGCCGACCCATTTGCGTTCTTCCTTGCCGGACTTGATGTTCCATAGCCGAACGATGTGATCATTGCCGCCGGAGGCGACCGCATCACCGTCGGGCCGGAAGGCGACGGCGCCGACGCCGGTGGCATGCGAAATGGCGGCGCGCGTTTCCTTGCCGTCGGCGACGTCAAAGAATCGCACGGCGCCGGCGTCAACGGCGAACTTCGACTCAACGCCGCCGGTCGCGAGTGTCTTGCCGTCCGGCGCCATCGACAGCGCGGCGATGGAGCGAAACGGTGTCGCAATGGTATGCCGTTTTTTGCCGGCCTCCGCGTCCCACAGGATGAGCGCCGCTTCCGCGCCGGCGCTCGCCAATGTCTTGCCGTCGCTCGAGAATGCGAGCGCTTGCACGGCGGCGGCGTGCTCTTTCAACGTGTGTTTCGCCTTGCCGGCGGACAGGTCCCAGAGGATGACCGCCTTGTCAGCGCCTCCAGTTGCGAGCGTCTTGTCATCCTTGCCAAACGCGACGGCGTTGACGGCGCCTTCGTGGCCGTCGAGCGTTCGCGATTCCTTGTCGATGCGCACGAAGTCCGTCTTGAGATTGCTGAGGTCCCAAAGGCGAACGAGCTTGTCGTCGGAACCGCAGGCGAGCGTCTTGCCGTCCGGCGAGAATGTGATGGCGTTGACGCGCGTCTTTGGACCGATGAGGCGAGCCAGCTCCTCGCCGGTTTCCAGGTTCCAGATGCGGACGGAGGCGTCATCGGGCTGATCGCCGCGCAGACCGGCGGTCGCGGCACGCTTTCCATCAGGCGACGTGGCCACCGAGGTGACAGCGCTGCGGTGGCCCATTAAGAGGAATCGCTCACTATGCAGGTGATTCCAAAGATATCGCCATTCGAAGCCGCGCAGGTCCGGCAGTTTGTAATCCTTGGTTTCCTCAAACAGGTGCCGCGACGCCGGCTCCTCACGCAAGATTTGCCGGGCCCGCAAGGCGTTGTCGGCACGCAGCGCCTGATCCGCGCGCGCGATCAGGCCGTAGTAGAGCGGCCGACGCGTCACCTTGGCGTACGCTGCCTTAGTTGCCTTTTCGGCGCTTTCCAGCGCGATTTCTTGTTCCTTCTTGGCCAACAATTTTTCGCGTTCTTCGAATTCCGCTTCCATCCCTTGTCGCATGTATTGGCCCGTGACAAACCACGAAACGACCGCGCACAGAAACGCAAAGGGAATCATGATCCACAACGTGTCCACCATGCGGCCCCAGCCGTAAGCTTCCAGGTCTTTCTCCCTATCCATCTTTCGGCCAAGCTGCGCCAGGCTGTCCTGCGCCAGGCTGACGTAGATGCCGGTGCGGCCGCCGATCATGAGCTGCTGGATTTCAAATAGTCCCGCCTCATCGGCCGCCTTGTTGACGACCGGCTCGACCGGCTCGCTGGCGCCGGCCCAGTGGCTTTGCAATTCGCTCGCGGGCACGAGATCGCGGCTGACGGTGCCGTCGGCACGGCTCGTGTGCAGGATGGTGATCAAACGCCTGAGCGCCTTTTTCGAAGTCTTGGCCAATCCAAGCCCATCAAGGGATTGATCGAGTGCTTTCTCTAGGGCGCCTTTCACGCCGCCGAATTCCTTCAGGTCCGTCACGCGCAGGACGCTTTGCTTCTTGCCCAGCACCTGATTTTGATAGAGCAGCGCGCCGACTGCCTGGATGACCGGAAGCGGACTCTGTTGATCGGCGGCGGCGGCGTCGATCGCTTCGGTCGCGATTTGATG
>DAIOGM010000122.1:0-751 GCA_036745215.1 Gemmataceae bacterium | reverse complement strand
ATCCGGTTGCGCCATGGCTTCTTCGAACGCGAAAAAATACTTCTCGCTGGGGATTTCAGAAGTGTACGGAACCTCTTCACGATTGGTCGGCAATTGCAGGGCCGCAACGAGGTCTGCCTCGGTGAGCGGCGGCAAGAAAAACGAACGCCAGGCCGGCGGCGCCTTGCCGTCGGGCCAGAAACTGAGGAATTCGGCGAGCGTTTGCGACCGAATGGCCATCACGATCTTGCAACGAGGCGCCGCATCGGCCAGCGCCGCCAGCATGTCAATGGCCTTGCGGCGACGCTCGATCTGCTGCTTGTTGCTGACCAGCGTGATCAATTCCTCCCCCTGATCCACGACAATCACCAGCTCGAACGGCAGCGAATGCGTAATCGCATCGAGAATCGTGCCAAGCAGACTCGGATCGTCGCGCAAGGCAACCCACAATTCTTGCGGCGAAAACGCGTCCGATTCGTCAGGCGACGCGCTCGGCGTGACGGTAATCGCGTCCGTGCTCGCGGAAGATTGAATCGCAGTGCTCGACGCGGCCGTCGGCGGTGCGGCAGGTTTTCCGCTCGCCACCTGCTTCAAGACATTCGGCAGATCGGCCGTGACTTGGGTGCCGGTCGGCGTCGTGTAGATGTAGGGTTGAGCGCAGAACACGCACAGGGCGTCCGCGAATTGTCCGGCCAGATCGCTGGTCGCACGCAAAAGAAGCGGCGGATAGTCGGCCTCCGCCAGCGGCGTGTCTGCGGGCGAACGGTCGCGA
>DAIOGM010000121.1:15237-17211 GCA_036745215.1 Gemmataceae bacterium | reverse complement strand
GCACCGGCTACGAATGGCGTACCACTCCGCTCTGGGGACTCGGAATTGTCGGAAATACTCTTGGCGGAATCCCGCGGTATCTTCACGACGGACGCACCTCGGACCTTCGCGAAGTCATTGCACTCCATCAGGGAGAGGCGGATTCTTCGCGCATCCGGTTCGGATTGCTTACTCCGCAGGACCAGGAAGCGCTGCTGGTCTTCCTGAAGTCACTCTGATGTTGCGCAGGGAATTCATTCGATGCCTCCAGGCCGTTGCGGCCGCGCCGACCATCGGGCCCCTTTCGGTTCTGCTCGGCTCCTGTGCTCCTGGCGGAGTTGTTCTCAACGTGACTGCCACTAACGGGAGAGTCGTCATTCCGGAATCCGATCTGTCGACAGAAAGTCTTTCGACTTCTTATGCGCGCGTCTACATCGATGAATCCCGGAATCCGATCTATGTTTTCACCAACGCGAACGGCGCTTGAAACATCGATGAAACGAATCCTGCCGTTTTTGCTCGTTCTCCTTATTGGCATCGCCGCTCCCCTTTTCGCTCAGGACAAGGGCCGCGTCAGGCTTCAGCTTCCCGAAGACCGTACGATCGCGCTGTCCGATACGATCGCCGTGTCGCTGTGCGTCCGCGGCGGTCCGAAGCTGATGGTTGAGCCACCGAAGGACCTCGGCCCCGCCGCCCCCTGGGTCCTCGTCACACGTTCCGCGCCGCAACGGAAAGCCTTGAGTAATGGGGACGAGCTTTGGTGCATGACCTATACCTTTGCACCGCGCCAGCCGGGCGAGAAAATCCCGTTCGCGTTTCCCGACGTGAAATACCGCGACGGCGACGCTGACGAGACGGCATCGTTCCCGCCGGCCCAATTCAAGGTGACCACGCAAATCGCGAACCCGGACGTATCGCAACTCAAGGAACAGCCGGGCATCGAGCCGCTGCCGCCGCTAGAAACTTCCAATCAAGCTTGGATCTGGGCGTCCGTACTCGGCGGCGCCACGATCGGGATCATTGCGGTGTTTATCGCCGTTCGTTTTTGGCTGCGCCCGTCGCCGCCGCGTTCGCCGGCGCAACTCGGATTGCAAGAATGGCGCCGGCTGGTTGCGATGAAATTGCCGGACAACGGGCACGGCGAACAATTCATTACGCTCTTGACGACGCTCGTGCGCCGTTTCCTGGAGCGGCAATTCGCGTTGCCCGCGCGGCGACGCACCACGCCCGAGTTTTTGAAATCCCTCGAATCCAGTCCCGACCTCAACGCGGCCGAAAAGAGCTTCCTGGCGTCGTTTTTTGCAGACTGTGAAACCGTCAAATTTGCCAACACCGATGCGACGACCCAAGAATGCAGCCGTTGGGCCGAGCAAGTTCGGCAATTTCTGAACGGGCGAAACGGGCAAGCCAGTCAAGAATTGATGAAGGCGAAAAATACCCAATCTGGGTGAAGTTCCTCAACGACCCTTGCCGAAGTATGGTTTGTCACGGCCGCAAACGAGGGAAGATGAGCTGAGTATACCGCCGGTTTCCCGCCACGCGACCGCTTCGACATCCATTCCAGCAACCAATCTGGCCTAAAGGCACGGCCGGCATCGCTTGCGTCGTGCTTGCTTCGGAGGAAGAGGTCTAATGAGAAAAATCAATCCCTTCGTCATTGCTGCATTGTTAACGTGCGCCGTGAGCTTGTGGGGATGCAGTCAGCAAAAGACGGGAGTCAACGCCAACAAGCTACGTGACCTGGAATCGCAAATCAACAAACTCGAAGAAGAACAAAGAGCGCTTCAAGCATCCAACGAACAGATCCGCAAACGTCTGGCTGCCGCCGAAGCTCAAAGGACCGTCGTGGAAACCCAGAAGGCGACATTAGAAACCGAAAAAGCCGATCTCACCAAAGAACTTGAAACGACGAACGCCGATCGCGAATCGCTCCGCAAGCAAGTCGCCAATCGCACCAGCGAACGCGACGCGGCCCAGAATTTGTTAGTCCAGTTC
>DAIOGM010000121.1:7330-15206 GCA_036745215.1 Gemmataceae bacterium | reverse complement strand
AAGGATTTACAATCGCTCGCCGCCCGAATCGAATCGGCCGTGAACAATCCCGCTCCGACCGCCAACGCACCGATCATCCCCGCCTCGCGACGCAACGACTGAGAAAGTGACTACCCCTGGCAGCGCCCCAAGAACGAAAAGCCCGCGAGGACGGAGTCCTCGCGGGCTTTTAACATTGCCTGCCGTGGCGTTTTCACGAATCCTTTTCGACGCGCCACACCGCCCGCACGCGCAGCTCGCGCACCAGCCGACGATATTCGCGGTCGGCGACTTCCTTCTCCAGCTTCTTGCGAATGATCTTCGCCACCTCGTCGTTGAGCGGCAACTGCCCCTTGTGTTCGCGGTTCGTCAGCCAGATCAAATGCACCCCCGTAGGAAACGCGACCACCGGGCCGATCGTGCCGGGCCGCATCTCAAACAAGATTTTCTCCAGCTCGCTTGGCCGAATCTCGCCGCGCCGCTGGCCGAGCCCTTCGCCGTTTTTGCCAAGGCCGTCGAAGGCGATCAACTTGTTGAAGTCGGCCTCATTGCGGCAACGATTGGCGAGGTCCTCGGCAAATCGCTTCAGCACGTCGATGGTCGGATGATTCGGACTGAGCGGAATGAATACGTCCTTCCACACGACCTTGTCTTCCGATTGAAACTCGTTCAGATGCGTTTCGTAGTATTCACGCACTTCCATCAAGCCGATGCGCGTATCGACGATCGGCTTGATCCGGCTCCGCGCATATTCGGACGAGATCAAATTGCGTTCCATCATGCGCCGGGCCGCTGGCTCGATTTCGCGAATCTCGCTTTCGGTTACCTTCGCTTTACGCATGCGTTCCAGCGTCTTATCGAACTCCATGTCCACGTATTCACGCAACTTGTCGAGCGCCGTCGGATTGCCCTTTTCGAGTTTCTTGACGGCATCCTGGTACATCAACTCCTGATCGATCAATTGTTCGATGCTGGCATTGATGATGTCCGCCATCCGCTGCGAGCGCTCCGCGCTCGAGAGACCCGGCGACAGCCGATTCAGATCGGGGCCGGCCATTTGCATGACTTCGTTATCGAAGATCGGCCGGCCATTCACCCAGGCTCGCACACGCACGCGAACGGTGCCGCGATTGGCGAAACTCACCTGCTCGATTGCCGGCTTCGGCGTCGGCGCTGGTTGATCGAATCCTTGCGGCCGCGGCACATCGAGCGGCAGGGGCGCAGCGATTTGCGGCTTCTTCGACACATCCGGCATCTGGGCCCGCGACTGTGCCGTGCCCGGCTGCGAGATGTCGAGAGCCGGGGAGCGCGTCGGCAGCGCGAATTCGGGAAGTTGCGCACAGCCCCCCACGAGAAACGCGACGCTCAAGCTCAGCCAGTGTCCGTACCGAGACATACTGCCTCCTTGCAGTTGCCTGCGCCCTCCCCGTGGTGCAGGCGGCTCGCCTGCACGTATTGATCGCGCAAAACATGCAGGCGAGACGCCTGCACCACGAGAAAAGAGCGTCGCGAGTTATAACGGTCGGTCGGGCAAACGCAAGAGATGTTTGATGGTCGCGTAAAGCGCAAGCGGCTCGAATTCGTCGGCAGCCAGGCGAAAATAGGCGGTTTGCGCATTGGCAATCCGCAACCGTTCAGCGGCACGTTTGGCCAATCGCTCCACCTTGCGCGGATGACGATACTCCAACACCAAATCGATCGGCCCACTGGTTCGAATCAATGTTCCTGCTGGCGACTCGTCTTCCCCTTCGGTTCCCGTTGCGACCGTCCAGTTGCCTTCGAGATGCAACCCCGCGATCTGCCAATGGCTCGCCAAAATGCGCAACTCCGCCAGCCGCAACAGCCACTCGACCGGCGTCGGAATCGGTCCATAGCGGTCGCGCAGTTCGCGGCGGAAATCGTCGAGCCGATCCAGTTTCTTGACACGCGACAGCCGGCGATAAACTTCGATTTTTAGCTTCTGTCCCGGCACATAATCCCGCGGCAACACCGCGTGCCAGGGGAGGTCGATCGTCACTTCCATGTGCGTCTTCACCGGCATGTTCTTGAGGCTGCGCACCGCGTTCTCAAGAAGATGGCAGTACAGCTCGTAACCGACCGCCGCGATATGCCCGCTCTGCTGCGTGCCGAGGATATTGCCCGCCCCGCGAATCTCCAGGTCGCGCATCGCGATCTTGAAGCCGGCGCCGAGTTCGCTGAATTCTTCAATCGCCTTGAGCCGCTTCGACGCCGTCGGCGTAATGGCGCGGTCGGCGTCAAGCAAGAGATACGCATACGCACGATGCTTGTAACGCCCGACCCGGCCGCGCAATTGATGCAAATCCGCCAGGCCGTAAATGTCCGCCTGATTGATGAACATCGTGTTCGCGTTCGGAATGTCGAGCCCGCTTTCGATGATTGTCGTCGCAACCAATATGTCTGCGTGCTTCTGCACAAACTTCACCATGGCCGCTTCGAGTTCATGCTCGCCCATCTGACCGTGGCCAATGACGATGCGCGCCTCCGGCACGATATCGCGCAGCTTGGCGGCGACTTCGTGGATGTTGAAGACACGATTGTGCACGAAGTAAATTTGCCCTTCGCGATTGAGTTCGCGCATGATCGCGTGCCGCACAAGCTGTGGATCGAAGCGCACGATGCGCGTCTCGATCGCCAATCGACCCGCCGGCGCGGTTTCCAGGTTGCTGATGTCGCGAATGCCCAGAAGCGAAAGATGCAACGTGCGCGGGATCGGCGTCGCCGTCAACGTCAGCACATCCACGGTTTGCCGCAGCTTTTTCAGGCGTTCCTTGTGCTCGACGCCGAAGCGTTGCTCCTCGTCAATGATGACGAGGCCAAGCTCCTTGAACTGGACGTCATTGGATACGATGCGATGCGTGCCGATGATGACGTCGATCGAACCGTCTTCGAGTCGCTTGATGATTCGTTTTTGTTCCGCGTTCGAACGAAAACGGCTGATGACATCGACGACGAACGGATAGTCGGCCATCCGCTGCGAGAAGGTGCGAAAGTGCTGCTCCGCCAAAACAGTCGTCGGCACGAGGACGGCGACTTGCTTGCCGTTGTCGATGGCCTTGAACGCGGCGCGCATCGCCAGCTCCGTTTTGCCGTAGCCGACGTCGCCGCAAATGAGGCGATCCATCGGGCGAGCTTTCTCCATGTCGCGCTTGATTTCGCTGATCGTGGTCAATTGATCCGGCGTCTCCTCGTACGGAAACGCGGCATCGAATTCGCGTTGCCAATCGCTGTCCAGCGGAAAGGCGACGCCGGGCTTGGATTCGCGCATCGCTTGCAATTCGAGCATCTCGCTGGCGAGGTCGAGCACGGCCGCCTGGACGCGATCTTTTTTTCGCTGCCAGCTCACGCCGCCGAGCTTCGACAGCTCGGGATCGCTCTTGCTGCCGCCGACGTATTTTTGCACAAGATCGATCTTCGACGCGGGAACGTAGACGCGCGTGCCGCCGGCGAATTCGAGAATCAGATGCTCTTCGGTCTGCCCGTTCTTTTCCAGGACATGCATGCCGCGATAGCGAGCAATGCCGTGGCTCAGATGCACGACGAGGTCATCCTCCTGCAATTCCAGAAAACTGTCGATCGCCCGCGATTCAAGTTGTCGTCGCGGCAACACGGCCCGCGCTTGCTCGCGGTGGAATAGTTCGTGATCGCCAAGGACAGTCAAGGAGACGGGGAGACAAGGAGACAAGGAGACAGGGAGACAAGGAGACAAGGAGACGGGATCCGCCTTATCTTTCTCCTTGTCTCCTTGTCTCCCTGTCTCCTTGTCTCGTTCATCCAGGATCAACCGGAATCCAGCATGAACATAGCCAACGACTAACACCAACCGGCCCGCCTGCGCGAGTTTGCCTTGCGCCAACACGTCGCCGAGCCGCTTTTTCTCGGCGTCATTGTGGCACGCGATCATGACGAAATCGTCGGTCGCGGCGGCGTCCAGCTCATCGCGAACTTTGGTCACGTCGCCGGAGAAACGCTCAACCGATTCGACACGCAGATGATAGGTCGTCTCGACACTCGCAATCGGTAACGCGGACAGGCGAATGCTGGGAAACGCCACGAGTTGCTTGAACACGCTCGCCACGGAGAACAGACTCGTGACATCGACGGTGCGTTCGAGATAGTGCTTGCCTTGCTCTTCCAGATCGCCCGCCTCGACGAGCACGGTCCACGCGCGCGGCGGCAAGTAGTCGCACAAGTTGCCGCGATAGAAATCATCGCCGGTTTGCGGCCGACCCTGGGCGGTGATTTCGACGGCTTGCACATCGCCGAGGCTGCGCTGCGTTTCGGGGGAGAACTGGCGGATCGATTCGATGGTGTCGCCGACGAACTCGATGCGATACGGCGCCTCCGCGTCCGGCGAAAAGACATCGAGGATGCCGCCGCGCCGGCTGAACTCGCCGGCGATCTCGATCGCTTCCATGCGCTGGAAGTTGCGGCCAACGAGCCAGGTGACGATTTCGTCGATCGGAATCTCTTGCCCGACGCGCAGCCTCCGGCGGTGCTTGGACAGTTGTTCGCGATTGGGCACCGGCTGCAAAAGAGCCTGGATAGTCGTCAGCAGAATCTTGGGAGGATGGTCGCCTTCGAGCTGGCGCAACACGCGTAGACGTTTGCCGCCGATTTCATCGAGGACGGTGTCCGCATTGGGCAATGCGTCCCAGGCTGGAAAATTGACGGTGCGTAAGCCGCTGAAGCTGACGAGGTCTTCGTCCCACGAATCGAGATCGCGCGGATGAGCCAGGACGATGAGTAGCGTGGACGGCGTGTGCCGCCCGAGCGCCGCGGTGACGAGCGACGCGGACGAATTCCACGCCCCGTCGATGGTGGCCGCCTGTCCACTCTGGAGCGCCGCCAGGAGCGCGGAAAATCCCCCGGTCCCTTCGAGCCAGCGAGGGAGTTCTTTTAGGTGGCCAGGCAACGACCACGTCGCGGGGCCTGCGGACATGGGAGTATTGTAATGCGAAGGCATTAATGGAAACAGCGCGATTTGAGGCCGGAATGCCGATGCGCACGAGCGACATGGAGTTTTTCCCAGGTTCTGGTATAATGAAAACCATGGGTTCGCAATGAGTTATTTGGCCAAACGCTTGCCACACAGCTTTTTACCTGCCCAAACCAGCGCCTTGTACTCTCGTTTTTTCGGATAGATGATAGGCGACAACCATGCTCGAAATCGGCCAAATCCGCAAGCAAATCACGGCGCTTGACAAAGGCGACGACGCTTCCCGACGTGAGGCGATCCAGGCGCTGCGCCAGTACGAACAAAAAGACTGGGCCGAGGCGCCGGCGCCGCTGGTCCAGACCGTGGTGGAATCGCTCGTCGAGCAACTGCCGAACGGCACGAAACCGCCGTTCATGCTCAAGGAATTAGGGGCTATTTTCGGCAACATCGGACCGCGCTCGAAATCGGCCGTGCCTCGGCTCGTCGAGAATTTGCAGGATGGTAATGCCGACTCGATCCGCGAGATGGCCGCGGTCGCGCTGGGCAAGATCGGCAAAGACGCCAAGGTCGCGGTCGATCAACTCATCGTCTTGACGTCAGCCCGAAATACGCTGGCGACCCATGCGGTGCACGCGCTCGGCTGCATTGGCTGCTCCGATCAACGCGTGAAGACGGCGCTCGTCAATCTATGGGCGTCGCCGCTTTTGACGCAGAACGGCCAGGTCCAGGTCGCGCTCGCGCTGTGCAAGCTCAAGATCGATGCCCGAGGCCTACTGGAAATCTTGATGGTCACTTTGACCGGCAGCCAGGATGTGGCCCTGCGAAAGTCGTCCGCCGAGGCGCTGGGATGGTGCAACAAAAACGACACCGACGTGGTTCCCGTGCTGTTGTCCGCGAGTTTGAGCGACAAGCATGAGGAAGTACGTCAGTGGGCGCAAGCGGCGTTGGACCAACTAGGTCTTTCACAAGAAAGCGCGATTCAGATTTGCGCAAAGCAGTTGAAGGAGTCGAAGTTCGCCGAGGCCGCCTTACGCAAGTGCGGCGCGCCAGCGGTTCCTGCTTTGATCAAAGCGCTCACTTCGACTGAATCGATGGTCCGCATCAAGGCCGCGAGAACCCTGGCAAGTCTGGGCGAACTGGCGGCAGGTGCGATCCCCGCACTCACCACGGCCCTGAACGATCGTGAACCGGATGTCCGCCTCGCCGCGGCCAAAGGTCTCTGGAACGCCGGCAAGAACGCGGACAACGTCGTGCCCGTGCTCGTCAAGCTGCTCGACGAAGAACCGGATCAGAAATTCGAGGACGGCGAAATGCGCCGGCAATTCCTGCAAACCGTCATGGAAGCCCTCTGGCGCATCGGCCCGCCCGCGATCGCCGCCCGGCCGGCGTTGATGGCGCGAACGAAAGACAAGAATCGCATGATCAGCGAATCGGCAAAGAGTGCACTCAAGAAAATCGCGGGGGCGTAGTTCCAAACGGTTCACGCCGTGGACTACGATTCCAATCGTGGCGAACCCGGTTTGTCAGCGTACGCCACGATTGGAATCGTAGTCCACGAATTCTTCAATGCTGGCAAATCTCAACCGTTCGACCGTCGGGATCGTGGGTGACGGCGCGGTAGCCCCATTGTGTTTGTTGCGGCCCTATGGTGATTGCAATTCCCAGGCTTTTCAGCGCGCCAACAACGTGAGCCACATCCGGAACACTGAATCCAAGGCGAGTGGTTGCGTCGACCGGCGCCGCGTCGTCCATTATTGGATACAGTTCCAGAATCACGTCTTTCAACTTAGCCGAGAAATGTTGTGGCCCGTTCCCGTGTTTTTCATCGACGAATTCTAGGCCGAGCGCGGAATAGAAGGCAAGTAGCTTTTCAAGCTGCCTGCTTTTCAAAACCAATAGAGTGAAGGTGACATTTGGCATTGCTCACTCTCCAATCACCTTGATCAACACGCGCTTGGCCCGATTGCCGTCGAACTCGCCGTAGAAGATTTGCTCCCACGGGCCGAAATCGAGCTTCCCTTTCGTGATTGCGACGACGACTTCGCGGCCCATCACCTGGCGTTTGAGATGCGCGTCCGCGTTGTCCTCGCCGGTGCGATTGTGGTGATAGTGATTGGGATCGGGATTGAACGGCGCCAGTGCTTCGAGCCAGACGCCGAAGTCGCGATGCAGGCCGCGTTCGTCGTCGTTGATGAAGACGCTGGAGGTGATGTGCATCGAATTGACGAGCACGAGGCCCTCCTGGACGCCGCTCTTGTGGATCGCGGCCTGAACTTGCGGAGTGATGTTCACGAAGGCCATTTTCGACGCGATGTTGAGGGTCAAATAGTCGGTGTGAGACTTCATGGCGTCTCCAGTGTAGTCATTACGCTCCGAGGTTGTGATTTTTTGACGTGGGATACGATTCCGATCGTGTCTTTGTTTGACTTGCGACACGATCGGAATCGTATCCCACGAAATAATCACACGCTCTCCGCGTGATGGAGTGCGACTCGTTCACAGAACGATTAGAAGGATTAGTCAAAAATTGGTACGCTACACAACGCCATCACGCGGAGCGTGATGAGTACACTAATCCACGTACGGATCGGCGCCGAGATCTTTCAAGATCTCCTGCCGCTGCCGCTCGTACATCATCAGATCGACGCGTTGGCGATAGTGGCGTTTTTCGACGTAGTACTGGGCACTCAAGAATTGCGGCACATAGCCGTCCCAGTTGCGATCGCCGGCGTAGACGTCGCCCAGGCCGATGGCCGCCTGGATGAACTTCGGCTCGATCGTCAGCGCCCGGACGAAGTACTCCTCGGCCTTGGTGAACAGCTTCTGGCCCCCGTGCAGCACGCCCAGCTGGTACTGCACGCGCGCGCTGTCCGGCGCGACCTCCTCGGCCGCGGTGAAGAGCTTGTCCATGCTCTTGAAGTCCTGGTTGCGCTCGATCGT
>DAIOGM010000121.1:1689-7320 GCA_036745215.1 Gemmataceae bacterium | reverse complement strand
CGAGGTCTGGCGATTTTGGCCGAGACCTTCGAGGATTTCATCCTCCAGCGACAGGAAGAACTGACAACTGCCGGGATCGCCCTGCCGCGCGGCGCGGCCAACGAGCTGACGATCGATCCGTGCAGCCTCATGGCGTTCGGTGCCGATGACGTGCAGGCCGCCTTTTTCGATGACGAGCTGGTGATTCGCCCGCGTGCTCGTTTCGCCTTCGACTTGATCGATCATCTGCTGCATCAGCTCCGGCGGCACCTGGTGGCCATGCTTGTACTGCGTTTTGAGCTGAGCCCACGCAATTGCCTCGGTATTGCCGCCCAGGAGGATGTCCGTGCCGCGGCCGGCCATGTTGGTGGCGATCGTCACTGAGCCGGAGCGTCCCGCCTGGGCAACGATCTCCGCTTCGCGCTCGGCGTTGCCCGGCTTGGCGTTCAAAACGAAATGCGCGATGCTAGCGGCAAGCAACTTCTTCGACAGCTTCTCCGACTTGTCCACCGACCGCGTGCCGATCAGCACCGGCCGGCCATCCGCTTTCAAACGCTTGACTTCCTCGACGATGGCATCGAACTTGGCGTCTTCCGTTGGAAACACGCGATCCGGCAACGCGGTGCGAATACATGGGCGGTTCGTCGGCACCTGAACGACCCAGAGCCGATACACACGGCGCAGCTCCCAGAAGTTTTGCATCGCCGTGCCGGTCATGCCGGACAGCTTCTTGTACAGCTTGAAGTACGATTGATACGTGATCTGGGCCGCGTGATCGCTCTTGTAATTGATCGGCACGCCTTCCTTCGCCTCGACGGCTTGATGCAGCCCTTCGTTCCACTGGCGATCGGGCATGGGCCGGCCGGTGCTCTCGTCGATGATGACGACCTTGTCCTCGTGAATCATGTAATGCTGATCGAGGCGAAAGCGATAATTCGCGTGCAAGGCTCGTTCGACATGCTCGTGCAGCTTGTCCATGGCGTGCGAATGTTCGCCGAACGGCGGGTTCGAATAGCGGATCAAGTATCGGCCCGCGTCGGACAGTTCGACTTTTTGTTTCTTCTCGTCGAGGTAAAAATGCTGATCGCGGATCATCTCCTTGGCGAGCGCGTCGGACCATTTGTATACGACGGATTCGGCTTCCGTGGCGGGACGCGTGCCCATACTGATGACGAGCGGGGTGCGGGCTTCGTCAATGAAGATATTGTCCGCCTCGTCCACCAGACCGTAATAATGGCCGCGCTGCACCTTGGGATCAACCGGCTTGAATTCCTGGGCGTGGTTCATCCAGGCGGTCCAGAAGGGGACCGACTGACCGGCGCCCCCCTTGGTTTTCAAGCGGTCGCGCAGGAAGTCGAAGCCGAACTCCGACGCGGTGCCGTACGTGATGTCGAACTGATAGGCGGCCTTGCGATCGTCGTCCGACATCCGTTGTTGCAAGCAACCGACGGTCAGGCCGATGGCGGTGTAGATGCGCGAAGTCCAGTCGGCGTCGCGCTGCGCCAAATAGTCGTTGACGGTGGTGACGTGGACGCCCTTGCCTTGCAAGGCGTTGAGCGCAACCGGCAGCGTGGCGACGAGCGTTTTGCCCTCGCCGGTCGAGACCTCCGCGAGGGCGCCGTTGTGCAGCACGACGCCGGCCGCCAATTGCACATCGAAGGGACGCAAGCCGACGAATCGCTTCGACCCTACGCACACCAGACCGAACGCCTCGGCCAACAATCGATCCAGCGATTCACCACCGCGGGCCCGGCCTCGCAAGCTCAGGCCCTTCAGACGCACCTCTTCATCCGTGAGCTTGTCGAATTCGGATTCCCAAAATCGAATGCGCGAAACTTGCAGAGTGGCGTAGGCGAGCCGACGTTTGGATGGGGCGCCGAACCAGGCTTTGAGCTGATTCCACCAGCGCGCGCCGAAGCGATCGATGCTCTCCGCGCGCGCCAACGCCGCGGCGGGTTCGGCGGCGCTGGGGCTGGGCGTCGGTGACAGCATAGCTTTGTCCAATGGCGGGACCCACGGCTGCAGCAGAATTGGATGCGCGCACCCTCATCGATTGCAACGACTTATGAATCGACGTTGCATACCAGATTATCATATGAACGGGGAATTGCGAAGCGTCGTTTTGCGCGGATATGTAAAAACGAAAAAGCCGTCTCGACCCAGCAGCCACCTCTCCCATGACTACCAAGCCGGACGGCGGATTAAAAGGGCATTAAGCAAAAGCTGCGCCATTTGCTCGATCAAGAAATCAAACTCAGCAAGATTTCATCCTATCTCATTCAGTCATGACATGTTATGACATCCGATTTTTGTAAGAGCCGCGAAGGTTTTTTCATCGCCAGCCGTTGCTGCGGCCCAAAATCGAAGCAAGGGTTGCCCATCCTTCGAGCAACCAATCGATGCGATTGCCGACTCGACGCGGCGCTTGAAATGTAGTCGCGCCACCATAACTTACTGAGGATAAGTCCGCCCGCTGGTAGGGGAAAACATGCAGCGCATTAATCGACCGACCCTGTTTCTTCTGTTGCTTGGTCTTTTGGCCGCTGGCTGCTTGCGCGAACCGAGCCGCGACAACCTCGTCGTGCGCTTGCCGCATAGCCTGAAGGAACCTGGATACAACACGAAGCTCACCGTCGACGGCACGGAGATCAAAGGGCCGCACGGCAGGTTGCGCATGCTTCAAATCGAGCCGCAAGCCGGCAAGGACAACGTGTCGGTCGAATACAGCTATTGGCCGAACACGTACACCAACATCATTCGCACGAAAGTCGTGCCGTTCAATGAAGGCACACGGATGCGCGTCGATCTGACGAGCGAAGATCTCGATACGCCGGACAAGATCAAGCCGATTTACTATCCGACGCCCAATGCCGTGGTTGACGCGATGTGCAAGCTTGGCAATGTAGGCCCGAACGACGTCGTTTACGACATCGGCTCCGGCGACGGCCGGCTAGTGATTCGCGCCGTGAAAGTGTTCGGCGCCAAAAAAGGTGTGGGCATCGAACTGAATGCCGAACTTGTCAAGAAATCGTGGGAAAATGCGGGCAAGGAAGGCGTGACCAAGAAAGTCGAGTTTCGCCAGGGAGACGCTCAGGAAATCAAGGACCTCTCCGAAGCGTCGGTCGTGTTGCTTTACGTTGGCGAAGCGCTCAACATGAAATTGAGACCGATATTGCAGACCACGCTCAAGCCGGGCGCTCGCGTCGTGTCGCACCGCTTTCTCATCGGCGATTGGCGTCAGGACAGCAGTATCATGGTCCAGGCAAGCAATAATTCCGATCTGCAGGAGACTTATCAATTGCACTTATGGACCATCAAGTAGCAGTTGGGTGGCGATTAAACTAATATCGCAATCTTGCCGATTATGTCTAAGTGCCCAAGTTGACGCGGTGCGCGCAGCGCGCCTATAATAGAAATGAGATTCATTCATCTGCTATGAGATCGTTCCCATGTTGACCATTTTCTCCGATTGTCGCTGCACATGTCCCTAGGCGGTCGCCGGATCGTTCGTCCGGAAGATCGCCACGTCGCATTATCATTAATCCAACATCGACCACCGACCGGAGCGGCATCATGGCCACCGACCTTCGCTTGAAAGAAGGCCTGCGCGACATCACCGACGAGATCGTCGCGACGTATCTGGAATGCAAACATATCAACCACCTCGGCCACTGCGCCTTGCCGAGCCGCGACGCCGTAATTGAGATTGTCGCGGACCTGACCGAGATTCTTTTCCCCGGCTTCGCGCGGCGGCAAAACCTGCACATGGGCAACGTCGAGTACCACGTCGGCGATCTCGTGGACGGGCTGCACGACAAACTCACGCAGCAGATCGCCCGCGCCATGAGGCACGATTGCGATCCAAATTCCGGACAGATCGACTTCGAGGCGCTGGCGCAGCAAAAGACCATCCAACTATTAAGCAAAATCCCTGATCTTCGATTCGTTCTCGAAGAAGACGCCGAGTCCGCGTTCCTGGGCGACCCCGCCGCGAAGAGCCATCACGAAATCGTCTTCTGCTATCCCGGTCTGGACGCGATCGCCACGTACCGCATCGCTCACGAGCTTCTATTGCTGGGAGTGCCGTTGATCCCGCGCATGATGACTGAGTACGCGCATTCCAAGACGGGCATCGACATCCATCCCGGCGCCCGCATCGGCCCCGGCTTCTTCATCGACCACGGCACCGGCGTCGTCATTGGCGAGACGTGCGACATTGGCCGAAACGTGAAGCTTTATCAAGGCGTCACGCTCGGCGCTGTGAGCTTCCCGCGCGACGCCGCGGGCAACATCATTCGCGGCATGAAACGCCATCCGACGCTGGAAGATGACGTGGTTGTTTACGCCAACGCCACCATTCTCGGCGGCGACACGGTGATCGGGCATCACGCGGTAATCGGTTCCAGCGTCTGGTTGACGCACGGCGTGGAGCCGTATACGGTCGTCACGCTGGAAAAGCCGTCGCTGCGCATCAAGGGGCCCGATGCGCGGCAAGGCAAGCCGATGAGTTTTGAAATCTGAGCATGGTTAACTTTTGGCGAGCCACGGGGTTTATCCCCGTGGAATGGTCGTCCATACCACGGGGATAAACCCCGTGGCTCGCCAAACGAATTCTCGCGCAAGTTTCCCTTCTGCGGACGTTCCTGCGGTGAGTACAATCCACATAGGGAGTTGACGCCATGCCGCACGAAACATCCGTACAGCCCAAATTGGCAGACTTATTGGCCCGTTATCTCGAACGCCAGGCCGACGCTCAAGCCGACGGCATCGCGAGTTACGACGGCGAGGTGACGCCCTATGAAGTCGGCCCCGTCCAGCCGCTCGATCCGAAGCTGGCGTGGGATGAAGCCCTGTCGGTGCTGGCGTATTGCGGCAAGGTTCAAACGAAGCGTCCCCAGGCGCCGCCGCATTGGTCGCAACTCGTCGGCGGTCACGAATCGGTCATGGCGATCGCTTTCAGCGTCGGCAATTTTCCGCAGCTCATGCGAAGCTTTCACGAAATCTTGTCGCGGCCAAGCCTCACCGAAATGCGGCCCAGCGCCGGGCGACCGAGCACGGCCGCGGAATTGACGCCCTGGGCCGAACAGGTCGCGCAAAAGCAACAGTTTCCGCAAATGCTGTTGGCCGTGGGCGCGATGCGGCTCGCCAAGAACTTTGACGCGGCCGAACGATTCCTCGCATCCCATGACGCGAATGTCCCCGCCGAATGGCGCACCGCGTGGGAGAACGAGAAAGCCGCCGTCCTCTGGCACAGCGGCCGGCACGACGAAGCGCGGAAAATGTGGGACCGTCTGGAAGCGACGGCGCCGGTGTTGTTCAATCGCGGCATGGCGGCCCTGTTCGCCGGCGACACCGCGATCGCCAAGCAGCATCTGACTGCCGCGATCGCTTCGCTACCCGCGTCGAGCGCCTGGCACCACCTGGGCCGACTCTACCTCACGCTCGCGGAACTGAGGCGTTAGTTCGCAATGTCAAGGACATCTCAAAACGCTACAACGACCTCACTCAGCCGGTGAGGTCGTTTTTTGTTGCCCGCGTTCAAACAGGAAAGGAAAACGCCATGCGGCACATACTCCAAAGTTTGTTCGTGCTCGCGGCATTCGTGAGCACTGCCATGATTGGAAGGTCCGGCGAGCAGAAGGACGACAAACT
>DAIOGM010000121.1:0-1679 GCA_036745215.1 Gemmataceae bacterium | reverse complement strand
TACGCCAAGGGCTATTTCGTCAAAAACAAAGCGCCGCTGCCGGGCAATCCCGCGCACCTCCTTCTGCAGGACAAGAAGAGCTTTGACGATATCTTCAGCGTCGGCTTTACGATGGGCGCCAAGCCGAAGCTGATCAACGACAAACTCTTCGAAACGCACTGGATCGTAGCCGTCGTCAAGTCGGGCAATGCCATGACGACCTTTGAAGTGGAGCAGGTCCGCCGCGACAAGGGCAGGGTAATCGTGCAGTACAAGGCAACGGACAAGGGACCGTCGAGCGCCCGCTTCAACTCCGCCCTCATCGCTTCGGTCCCCCGCGGCGACTACACCGAGGTCGTGTTCATGGAAAACGGCAAGGAAGCGAGCAAGGTCGCGGTCAAGAAATGATTTGCGGCTGACACCAAGACATCATCGAGCCCGAGGAGCGAACTCCTCGGGCTCGTTTCATTTCTTGGCGATGTCTATTCGGGCAACGTCGCCGCCTCGCCGTTGGTCGGCGTTAGATAGGAGCCGAACGAACTGACCGCCGCGGTTTGAGGCGTCGAATAAGGGACGAGGCGCACAGTCCCGTCGCACCACACGAAAAGGGCGCCTTGCGGAAACGGTCCGCCCCACGGCATGTTGGCGGTCGGGACGTTGGTCGGCGCCGCATTGTTGTCGTCGCGCTTGAGCTGCGTGATCGGCCCCGTGGTCGCCGTCGCGCCGATCGAGGCCGCCACGGTCGGCATCGCATTTACTCCCGTCCAGCGGGCGGTCGCGGGCTCGCCGCCGGGCCAGATCGGGCCGCTCCAGTTTCCCATCGCTTGCGTTGTTGCGTATTGCGATCGATCGATATACCCGTGTCCCGCGAAAATCGTATTGGAGCTGCCGTCCGTGATGCCCAGCAGCGTGCGTTTCACGTCTGGGGCGTTGTAACTCACGAGCGTCGTTGAGCCGTTGACAAGAATATTGATGTGATAATCGCTCCACGGCCCCGCGCCGGTTTGAAAGACCTGCCGGCCGCGCCCTGGGCACATAAAAGTCGCAACGCCGGTGTTGAACAAGAAGTTAGGGATCGTCGAGTCATTGGCTTTGCCGCTCAAGTGAAACATCTGCTGTTGATCGCAATACGGAAGGATTTGAAACAACCAGCTGCCGGACGAGGCCGAATCAGTCGTCGCATGGATGAAATAGGAAATCGGCGAGCCCGGCGGCGTCAAGCCGGACGTGCCGTTGACGCCGGGCGTCGCCGCATTGATGCCGTTGAAGGGAATTCGCTTGTTGCCATCGTGGAAGCCATGCATCGCCAGGCCGATTTGCTTGAGATGGTTGGTCGATTGCGTCCGCGCGGCCGCCTCGCGCGCCTTCTGAACCGCGGGCACCAGAAGCGCGATCAGGATGGCGATGATGGCAATGACGACGAGAAGTTCGATCAATGTGAAGGCGCGATGAAACGAACGGGCGGGAGTGAAACGCACGGCCAATCCTCCAGTTCGTTACAGGGATCAACTCCAGCTGCAATGACGACGGGACTTGTAGCACGGTAATCGATGGAACAAATCCTTGCAACAAAAAAAGACGAGGCCCGCCATGATGGCGGGCCTCGTCTCTTGTAAGTCAGGCTTTGCCGCTCGTCGGTTTCAAACCACGGTTATTCAGGCAGAGTCGCCGCTTCACCGCCCACCGGAGTCAAATAAGCG
>DAIOGM010000120.1:6829-17272 GCA_036745215.1 Gemmataceae bacterium | reverse complement strand
AGACGCTCGAAGAAGCCCTCACCCGGCTCAATCGCCGCGACCTGCGCGTCAAGCTCATCTGGGACAACGCGGGCGGACCTTGCGAGCTGGAAATGAGGATCAAGGAACCCTCGGGCAGCGTCTGCAATTTGGAGCAGAAGCAATCCCCCGGCGGCGGCATCATGCTGGGCTACAACCTGACCGACAAGGAGCCCAACACCGAGTACGTCGCGGCCGAGGCGTTCCCCGGCGAGTACGAAGTGACGATCAGCCGAATCTACGGCCAACCGCTCAACAGCCGCGCTCGGCTCGAAGTGCTGGTGAACGCCGGCACGCCGCAGCAGACGCGCAAGCTGGAGATTGTAGACCTGAACAAGATCACCTCGTTCAAGATCAATCTCCGCGAAGGCCGCCGCACGGAGCTGGCGACGGTGTCGCAGTCCGGCCAGCAGCAGCACGAACGGGTTCGCACCAGGGAAGAACAGACCGCGTTCAATCAGCTTCGCGCGGTGGCTAACCCGAGCTTCTTCGGCGCAGTCTCAAGTGTCCGCGGCGGAGCGGGCGCTCCGGGCCAAACGCCATCCGTCAAGGCGATGGCGGCCAAGGATCCGAAGAGCCAGCCGGCGGCGCCGGTCGTTCAGAACGCGTTTCAATCTCAGTCCGGCGTGTCGATGACGGCCCAGGTGCGCGTGAATCCCGATCAGCGCAACTACGATCTCGTCATCCGGCCGTTCTTTAATTCCGTAAGCTCGTCCCAGAATCGGGGCGGCATGAACCTGTCCGTCATCCCCGGCGGCGGGCGTTGAGGTGGCCAACCGTCCTTCGCAATGCCCGTAGGACGGACATTCCTGTCCGTCCTCCCGCGGACGGACAGGAATGTCCGTCCTACATGAAATGTGCAAACAAATGCCGCTTGCCGCGTAGTACTCTCCGCTACGCAGTAAGCGGCTTTTCCTTCATGCCTCGATGTACAGCATCCGCCCGCAATTCTTGCATTGAATGAACATCTCGCTCTTGATCATCCGGATCATCTCCGACGTGATTTCCGTGTAACACGCCGAGCAAATGCGGCCCCTCAGGCCGGCGAGCGCCTCGATGCCCTTGCCCGCGATCATGCGATCGTATTGCGGCCGCACGTCCTCGGAAAGCGTCGCCTCGGTCGCTTTCAGTTCTTCGAGCGAGCGCGTTTTGTCCGCGGCCATGCGTTCGAGGAGTTCTTGAAGATCCTTCTGAAATTGCGCGAAATCGGCCCGCGCTTTTGCCGTCATCTTCTCGACCTCCGGCAACTGGGCCGCCTTCTCTTCCGTCTCGGTCATCATGGCGAGGATTTCGTCTTCGTGCTTGGAGATGTGCTCGCGTTCCTGGGCGATCTCCGATTTGAGCGCGTCGTATTCTTTCTTGTTGGCGGCCTCATCGAATTGCTTTTCGTATTTCTTGATCTGCGTTTGCGTCGCCTTGACGGAACCTTCCTTGTCGCGGATTTGCAAGGCGAGGTGCTTGAGGTGTTCCTGGGCGGCCTTGAGGGCGTCCTCCTGATTGGCGAGCCGTTTTTGCTGAATGGAGAGTTTTCGCGGCGCCTCGGCGATTTTTTCATCGAGATCCTCGATGTGCCGGCGCAGGCGATGCAGCTCTTTCAAGGTGACAGCGGGACCGGGCATGGCTTTACGCACTCCAAAAAACCTAACCACAGATGAACACGGATGAACACAGATAAGTCAAGGCAAGGACAATTTTAATCGCATTGACTTAATTGTTCTACGAATCGGACTCCGATTATCACAACTCGGTTTCTGTAGCCGCATTCGCCAGAATGCGGGTTTCGTCGTGGCGCCGCCCGCATTCTGGCGAATGCGGCTACGGATTAACTATGCTGCATTTGGACTCATCCGTGTCCATCCGTGTTCATCTGTGGTTGACTCTGTCCAAAAAAAATCGCCGGTCACAAGGACCGGCGATGCCGATTCACGATTCCTGCCGCTGTTTTGACGCGTCGAGGAACCCCTCGAGCTTGCGGCTCCTCACCGGATGCTGCAGCTTTCTGACCGCTTTCGCCTCGATCTGGCGAACGCGTTCACGCGTCACCTTGAAGATGCGGCCCACCTCTTCGAGTGTATAGGTGTAGCCGTCGCCGAGGCCATAACGGAGCTTGATGATCTCGCGTTCGCGGTAGGTCAGCGTCTTCAGGACCTGCTCGATCTTGTCCTTGAGCATTTCCTGCGTCGCGGCGTTGACCGGCGACTCGGCGCTTTCGTCTTCGATGAAATCGCCGAAGTAGCTGTCCTCGCTCTCGCCGACGGGGCGGTCGAGGCTGATCGGATGCTTGGAAATCTTCAAGACGCGGCGCGTCTCTTCCATCGAGATGCCGGCTTCCTTTGACATTTCTTCGATCGTGGGCTCGCGGCCGAGTTGTTGCAAGAGGCGTTTGGAGACGTTGCGCAGTTTCGACATCGTCTCGATCATGTGCACCGGGATGCGGATGGTGCGAGCCTGATCGGCGATCGCGCGGGTGATGGCCTGGCGAATCCACCACGTCGCATACGTCGAGAACTTGTAGCCGCGGCGATATTCGTACTTGTCCACCGCACGCATGAGGCCCGTGTTGCCTTCCTGGATCAGGTCGAGGAACGACAAACCGCGGTTGCGATATTTCTTGGCGATGGAGACGACGAGCCGAAGGTTGCCGCCGGAGAGGGCGCGCTTGGCGTCTTCGTATTCGGTGAAACGCTCCTTGATCGACTGGATGCGCTTGCGCAGGAGCATGGCATCCTCGAGCGTCATCATCATGAGGTCCTGCATCTCTTTTTCGAGACTGGCCCTCTCTTCACGTGCCGCGCGCTGGCTTTGCAGCAGCATGATCTGCGCTTCCAGCTCATCCATGCGCCGCGAAATCTGCTCGAGCTTCTTCATCAAGGGCTGCACACGCTGCGTGCGGATCGAGAGTTCTTCGACCAGGGTCACCGCCTTGCGGCGCCGGAGCTTCAAGCTGCGGCGATAATAACGGCGTTCCTCCTCGGAGCGGCGTTCGTCGATGCTCTTGACGAAGTCGTCGATGTTTTGTTCGAGCAAATGCTCCAGCGTCTTCAAGTTGTGCGGCATGCGCTGGAGAATCTTGTCTTTTTCGAGGTTCTCGGTGAGCGACACCTTGATGGTGCGATCGAACGGCAGCTCATTGGTATGCACGCGCTTGAGCGTATCGACGACCTGGGCCAGGGCGTAATCGCATTCGAGCACGCGGCGGCGGAAGCGTTTGCGCGTGACCTCGATCTTCTTGGCCAGCTCGATTTCTTCCTTGCGCGAAAGAAGCGGGATCGAGCCCATCTGCGTCAGGTACATGCGGACGGGGTCGTCGATGCGGCGGCCGTCCGATTCTTCCTCGACGATCGCGAGGTCGAGCTCGCGCAGGTCGGTTTCCATGTCCTCGGCGGCGTCGCGGCCGGCTTTGCCGCTCTTCATCTCGCGCTCGTCAACGTCGGCCTCGTCGATCAGGTCGATGCCCTGCTCTTCGAGGAGCATCAGGAGCTGATCGAGCTTCTCGGGGTTGACCGCGTCGTCCGGCAGATATTCGTTGACCTGGGTATAGGTCAGGTAGCCCTTTTCCTTACCCGAATCGATCAACGTTTTCAGGCCTTCGTCCAGTTTCAGGTCCATTCCATCCTCCGTTGGGGATTTCTGGAATCGAAAATCAGGCGGCGTCGTCCGTGTCGCCTCGCACCTGGTTCTCGTTTTGATTCAAATCTCTCATCTGCTTGAGAATGTCCATCCGCGTGGCCGCGTCCGGGGCATCCTGCAATTGGGTCATCAGCGCCTGTTTGCGTCGCCCCAGTTGGCGTTCGCGAAACCGCGCGACTACCTTGGCAAACATCGCGGGCCGGTCCGGGTAGCTTTCGCCGCGTTCTTGAAGGAGATGGAGCTGACTCCACAGTCGTTCATTATCGAGAGGCTCGCGTAAATGGTCCAGGTCAGCCGGTTGCCCGGAGGCATGGAGGCGGTAGAGCGCCTCGATCACTTTGCTTGACCTTGGATGTTCCACTTCCTCGAGCGGCACCTCGACGGCGGCGCGGGAAACCAGGCTCGGCTCGGCCAACAACAGCTCCACCAGCTCGCGCTCGTGCACGGGGGCGGGGCCGACATCGGCTTCTGCGCTCCCGCTGGGGGAGGGGGCGGCTTCGGGTTCACCCCCAGGAATCGCTGCGCTCATCCTGGGGCTTGTTGTTTTTCTTAACTCTCGCATGCGGGTCCATAGGGTTTCCTCCTTGATTGACAAACGCTGAGCAATCCGGTTGATCATCAGCTCCATCTTTACCGAACGTTCCTGCGGCGACATCGCGAGGATCTTGAGCATCTCCTCCGCGGCCTGACGCTTGCCTTCCAGTCCGCCGTCCTTCGATTTCTCCCAGACGCGCTGCAACTTGTAATCGAGCACGTCGTACGCTTTTTGTTCGACTGCCTCCAAAAACACGCGCTTGCCTTCTTCGGGGCCGAACTTCACGAACAGGTCGCACGGGTCGAGTCCTTCGGGCAACGTCGCGACACGCAGGTCGAGATCGTTCGTCACGAACACTTCCAGGGCCCGATCGACGCCGCCTTCGCCGCCCGCGTCCGCATCGAACACGAGCACGACCCGCGACGCGACGTTGCGGATCGTCTTGATGTGGCGGGCATTCAAGGCCGTGCCCATCGTGGCGACCACCTGGCCGACGCCGTGCTGGTGCGCCATCATCACATCGGTGTAGCCCTCGACGATGGCGAGATAGCCGGCTTTGCTCGCGGGCTGACGCGCCAGGTCGATGCCGTACAACTGATCGCTTTTGGAAAACAACGGGGTCTCGGTCGAGTTGTAATACTTCGGCCCCTTGTCCGCGGAAGGAGAGTTGGGCAAAACGCGACCGCCGAAACCGACGATGCGGCCCATGATGTCGCGGATCGGGAAGATGACCCGGTCGCGAAATCGATCGTAGTAGCCTCTGCCTTCGTTCCGCTTCGCGATCAAGCCGACCGTCTCCAGGAGGTCGGCGGATTTCGCTGAATTGGCGGCCTGCTGCACGAGCCATTCCCACGCGTCGGGGGCGTAGCCGAGTCCGAACTTGCGGACCGTATCGCCGGCGAGCTTGCGTTCGCCGAGGTACTTGCGGGCGTTTTCCGCGTCGGGGAAGTCGAGCAGGCACTGCTGAAAGAGATCAGCAGCCCACTTCATCACGTCAAGCATACCGGCGCGGCTCGGACCTTGAGGATTTTTTTGCACATTTTCTAAAGAAATCCCGGCCCGTCGTGCGAGCAATTCGAGCGCTTCCCGAAAATCGACCTTCTCCCGTTCTTGCACAAAATTGAACACATCGCCATGTTTGCCGCAGGACCAACAACGGTAACGCTGGCGGCGCGGATCGACATCAAAAGACGGGCGGTGATCGTCGTGGAAAGGGCAGAGGCCTTTGAAAGTGGGGCCGACGCGGCGCAGCGACAGGTAGGCGCCGACGACATCGACGATGTCGTTGGCCTCCTTGATCCGTTGTTTCAGGGCGTCCCGATCTTCGCTCACGGCGCACCTGCGGACGAAACACGCCAAACTTCGCGGCAACACTCTGAAGCGCTGCGCGGCGGCGCGGGCATCGTGCACGCGAGTCGCATGAACAGTATAGGCGTGTAGATTCGGCACTAGCCGGCTTCCCTTCCATGGGTCGCGGATTCTGTTCCCGTTCTTCCCTGCACAATCGTTAAACTTGGCCCAGTTGATTGGGTTTGGTTAAACGCATGCCCAACTTCCATGCACCCCCTCGTGCGGAAGTTGACACAAATCTTTGCGAGTCAAATGTTTAATCAAACCTGTTCGGAATTGTAGAGGCTGGGCAAAATCCTGTCAAGTGGGCGAGCCTGTCGTTTAGCGCTCGCGCGGCGGCTTCGGTGGCAATGCACACTGTAATTGCAATGGTCCTGCGAGCGCTAAACGAAGAGAACCTTTTCCTTCAACGCCGAGGATGCCGATTGCCGAAGAAATAAGGTGAGTATCGATTGTACCACCTTTACGCAAGGAGATTCCGCGATGACAAGGACTCCCGCGCTTGGCGGGCTTTTGGCGGGGTTCGTGCTGCTGATCGGCAGCGTCACGCCCGCGTTTGCTCAAGGAACGAAGGGCGCCAAGATCGCGCCGCCGACGCCCGCACAAATGCTCGATCCACGCCTCGCCCCCAAACATGACGACGTCGTCATCACCACGCCCGGCGCCGACGAACTGGCCGCTTGCACCGTCGTGCAAGTGTTCGGCCAATCGCCCAGCTCCAGCGGCTGGGTGCTTCTGGATGCCAAGAAACAAAAGCTACGCCAATTCTTCGACACCGCGGGCCGCGGCAACGTCGATTCGTGGAGCTACTTCCGCGACGGCGTCGAAGTCTATCGCGAGTTCGACACCAAATCGAAGGGCACGACTGGCGCGCCTACGCAGACCAGCTGTACCGCTGGCTCAACGCCGGCGGCATGAAGTGGGGCGTCGGCACCGTTGACGCGCGCGGCAAGGCCGTCATTCACTCCTGGAACATGATCTCCGCCGAGGAAGCGGGCTACGAAGCGTATCAAGCCGTCGCGCGCAACGATTTCAGCCGTCTGCATGCGTTGATGGTGACGGAAGCCGATTTGCAACGTCTCAAGCTGCCCAGCGCCAAGATCAAGGCGACCCTCGCGGGCCAGCAGCTGGCGCAGAAGAAGTTCGCGGATTTGCTCAAGGAAATCAATCTGACCGGCGCCAAGTATGACGACATCGAAAGCGCCATTCCGCAGGCCGACACGACCGGTGACGTGGAGACGATCAAGTACGCCTCGCGTGCCATTCGCTACGTCGCCGGCAAGGAAGAACGCAAATGGCTGCACACCGGCGAGCTCGTCCAGGTCGGCATGACGTGGAAATTGATCGACGTTCCCAGTTCCAAGGATCACGCCCAGGGCGGCGCGGAACCCATGATGCCGCCGCTGCCGGCCGAGTTGCAGAAGTTGCTCGAACGTTTGACCGAGCTCGACAAGGTCCCGCCGCCTCAAAAAGGCGTTGGCGACAAGGATGCCAAGATTCACGCTTACTTGCACGAGCGCATCACGCTCATCCAGAAGATCATTCCCGTGGACAAGGCCGATCAGCGCGAAAGCTGGTACAAGCAGCTCTTCGACAACCTGATGGCCATGGCGCAGAACAACTGCGAAGACGCGTCGCTCGCCTTGATCAAGAAGCTCTCGGACGACGTCGAAAAGCAGATGCCCGGCAGCAACCTGGCGGCCTACGGCGTCTATCGTTTTCACTGGTCCACTTACGCCGTCGAGACGCACCGCGCCGGCGACAAGACGGACCTCATCGGCAAGGCCCAGGACAAGTTCCTCACCAATCTGGGCGAGTTCGTCAAGAAGTTCACGAAGTCCGAAGACACGCCCGAGGCTCTTTATCAATTAGCGAGTGGCTGCGAGTTCGGCGGCAAGACCGAGCAGTCGAAGGGCTGGTACAAGGAACTCGCGGAGAGTTTCGCGAACCATCATCTGGCGCCGCGGGCCAAGGGTTGCCTGGCTCGCTTGAACCTGATCGGCAACAAGCTCGAACTGACCGCGCCGCTGCTCGAAGATCAGAAGAAGACGTTCGACATCAATCAGCTCAAGGGCAAGGTGATCGTCGTTCACTACTGGAGCAGCCAGACCGATCAGTTCGATCTGGACTTCCGCAAGCTGAAAGCGTTAATTGAACAGCCGAGCGCGAAGCAGAACGTCGAGCTGGTCAACATCAGCCTCGATGAGACGGCCGCCAAGGCCGCGGAAGGCGTTCGCAAGGCCGCCGCTCCGGGCATTCATCTGTATCAAGCGCCGACGAACAACGCCGTCAATCCGCTGGCGACGCAGTACGGCATCCACATCCTGCCGACGATTTTTGTCGTGGGTCAGGATGGCCGGGTGACGAACAATGCGTTGCAGATCGGCGATGTGGAGACGGAGTTGCGCAAGTTGTTGAAGTAAAAATTGAAAACAGAACCACAGATGGACACGGATGAACACGGATGGGAAGAGAGTCAGGCAGTCTCCGACAATAGGTCAGTCTGATCGGCTCCTTTGGATCGAGGCTTCCTGATACATCTCTTGCAATTATCTGTGTCAATCTGTGTTCATCTGTGGTTTGCTTCTGATTTGTATTTGGCCGCCATTTCGCTTCCGATACGCTTCCGCAGCGCCGCATCAATCAGATTGCCATGATCGCGGCCCGGGAACATCTCGACGACGGCATCGCTTTTCAATTCCTTCAATGATTTCTGCAACAACCGCGTCGCGCCATCCAGATAGAACGTGTCTTCATCTCCCATATAAACATGCAGCTTGCCGGCCAACTTCGGACCGAGCGTCGTCCAGTTGGCGTCGAGAATCATGCGAATATCGTAGCGTTGCCACGCCTTTGCGACGTTCTGATCGATAACGCCGGTGTCGCGATTCCAGAGCGGCATCGGTTTGCCGTCCTTGCCTTTCGGACTGAACACGGCCTCGAACGATTGAAGCTGCCCGCCGCGGCCCATGACGACTTCCATGTCGCTGAACGGCTTGTAACGAAGGCGGATCTCCTTGCCCTTGCGTGCGAGCGGCCGAGGTTGTTCCGTCTCGTCGAAGAAGAGATTCTGCTTCGGATCGTAAATGTTGACCATCTGAAAATCGCGGAAGTCAACGGGGTCGGGGGCCGTGGACCAGGTGCCGCCGAAGAAATCGGGATACGTCACCTGAAGCCACAGGCTGCTCCAGCCGCCGGACGAATGGCCCGTGACGAAGCGAGCGCCGGGCTTGCCGACGCCGCGGAACGTCGCCTCGATGTGCGGGATGAACTCTTCGACGAGCGCCCTGCAATAGGGTCCATTGTTGTCCGAGTCCGCGAAGACGTGATGCCCCGTTCGGCAGCCAGGATCGAGCATGACATAAAGCACCTCGACGCCGCCGACATCGGTGCGAGCTTCCAGAAACTGCGCGTACTGATGATTGCCGCCAAAGCCGGGGATTTCGTAGATGACCGGATACGTCTTCTTCGCGTCATCCGAAAACGACTTCGGCAACACGACTCCCGCGCGCAACTTCGTCGGCTTCTTGTGGAAGGCGCTCAAAAGCTTGCTGTCGATCTCGACGTACTTGACGCGTTCCTTCTCCTTGAACTTGGTCTCCGGGATCAACGTGTCGATGACGAGCTTGATCGGCATCGGTTTCTCCGGATCGTGGAGCACCGGCTTCGAATACGCGTTGCCGGCCGCGGTATGGCAGTTCATGCCGCCTTGATCGCGGTCCATGATCGCTTGCAGATAGCATTTTTCTTTTGCGACTGCGTCCCACGTCTTCGGATGCGCGAACTTCGGCTCGAACACGAGCGGCGCGTCGGGCGTCCACTTCGCGACATCTTGCGCGAAACATGGATGCGGCGTGAACCAGTTCAACGCCGGCGGCACGCCCTTGCTCGGCGTCTTCGTCGCGATCACGAACACGCGGCCGCTAAACGGCTCGGCGGCGACGCTCTTGGAATAGGAGATTTCGACCTGAAGCGTTGATGTCGGTTGCGCCAGAATCGCGCTGAGGAGAAGGGGTGCGAAGTTCATTCGATACCAATGGGCTGAAGGATGGATTCGACGATGGTTGGTATTTTAGCAGAATGCCTGGCGCGGCAAAGCCGCAATCATTACCAATTCGAAGTAGCGGGTAGGGCTCCAAATCAAAGACTCTCTGCGTTCTCTGCGCCTCTGCGTTTCTAAAAAGGGTTTTCGCGCCGTGAGTGAAAGACAGCCAATTTAGAAACGCAGAGGCGCAGAGAACGCAGAGTAAAGAATCGCAAGTCCTCATTATTTTCGTTGCCGACGGCGCGGCGTTCTGCAAATATTACCTTGCTGGAATTGGTGCGCAAAACCGCAAGCGAACCTCAGGAGAAAAACGCATGCTGCCACGTTTCATCGCGTTGACAATCGTGCTGGCGCTGTCTGCATTGCATCCCGCCAACGCTCAGGACGCCAAGATCAAGACCGAGAAGAACATCGTCTTCGGCAAAGGCGGCGATGCCAATCTCGAATTGGATCTGGCGATGCCGGCCGAGGGCAAGGGGCCGTTCCCCGCGGTCGTCTGCGTGCACGGCGGCGGCTGGAAGTCGGGCAACCGACAACAGCTCAACGCCTTGACCGAGGTGCTCGCCAAGCACAACTTCGTCGCCATCACCGTCACCTATCGTTTCGCGCCGACGCACAAATTCCCGGCCCAGATCGAAGATTGCAAGGCGTCCGTCCGCTGGCTGCGGGCCAATGCCGACAAATATCACGTCAACCCGGACAAGATCGGCGCCGTCGGCTTCTCTGCGGGTGGGCATCTCGTTTGCTTGATGGGAGCGGCCGACGATAAAGCAGGGCTCGAAGGCAACGGGGGCAATGCAAAGCAATCGAGCAAGGTGCAAGCCGTCGTCAGTTTTTTTAATGCTACGGCGACCACCGAGAAGAC
>DAIOGM010000120.1:2042-6819 GCA_036745215.1 Gemmataceae bacterium | reverse complement strand
GCGGCAATCCCGACCGCTCCAGCCGTGTTCAGGCCGTCGTCAGCTTCTTTGGGCCGACCGACTTCACCGAGAAGACCTGGGTCGAGGCGGTCGAGACGACGTTCTTCATTCCGTTCATCGGCGGTCGATTCGAGGAGAAGAAGGACGCGTATCGCAAGGCGTCGCCGATCGTGTATTGCACGAAGGAAGCGCCGCCGTATTTGTTCTTCCACGGCACCAAGGACCCGCTCGTCGGCATCGAGCATTCGCAGAAGATGACGAAGTCGCTCAAGAACCTCGGCGTCTCCGCGGAGCTGGTGACGATGGAAGGCGACGGCCACGGCTGGGCGGGCGAGAAGTTGACCAAGACGATCACGCAGACGGTGCGGTTCTTTGAGGAGAAGTTGAAGAAATGACGATTCAACCGGTTCACGTGCCGCCGTTTCCGGTAACTTCCTCCCCTCTCCCCCGGTACTCCGGGGGAGAGGGGTCGGGGGTGAGGGGGATAGTATCCCACGAAAATAGTGGCGGCACAATCGAGGGATACTATGCCCCCTCACCCCTACCCCTCTCCCCCGGAGTACCGGGGGAGAGGGGAACTGGGTTCGACTCCTCCTCAATGCGACTGTTGCGATTGACCCCTACCTTCGCAAAGTCCCTGCTCGCGGCGGCGTTGATCTTGACGCCTCTGTTCGCGCATGGTTGCCATGGCGATGAGGACCATGAGTTGTTGGTGACGTGGGTCCAATGGATTTGGACTTGGTGAATCAGCGCGACTCGTGAAACGATTCCGCATTTCGTTCCCTGACCCACAGCGCCAGTTCATCCGCGCTGAGCCGATTCGGTAAAACGCATTCGTGCAGCCAGCCGCCGCCTTCCGGTAATGCCCACATCACGCGCACCAGGAGCGTCTTCGCCCCGGACGCATGCAACGGCTCGATGGCGATCAGCGTTTGCTCGGGCAAGGCGCGTTCCATATGAATGCAAAGGCCGCTGGTCGAAATGTCGCGGACGCGGGCCGGCTCGTCGATGCCTTCCGACTCGACTTCCGAACGCACCCGCGCCGGCCGATCGCACAGGACCCGCGCCGTCGCCCGGCGTTCGACGACCTTGCCGACGGCAATCTCGATCTCGCGCTCGGAGTTGCGCAAGATCAAGTGGACGATGCGATTCTTGCCCTGCTTCTTGGCCTTGAACATCAAATCATCGACGCGCCGCACCAGGGCGTCCACGTCGCGCATCGGCTGCGGAAACGTCATGGCGCCGATCGAGATCGTCACCGGCCATTTGCGTGCTTCCATTTCTTGGCTGAAACATTTTTGCAGGCGCGCTAAAATTGCGGTCGCCTCGTCCTTGCCGCAATCGGGGAACATCAGGGCAAATTCGTCGCCGCCCAGGCGAGCGAATTGGTCCGTCGCACGGATGTTGCTATTCACGGTCCGCACCAGCTCGCACAACGCTTGATCGCCGGTGGCGTGGCCGAGGTTATCGTTGAGCCATTTGAAGTTGTCCAGGTCGAGATACGCCAGCGTCAGCGGCTGATCGGAGCGGAGCGAGCGTTCGACGGCCTGGCTGACTTGTTCGTAGAACGTGCGGCCGTTGGCGGCGCCGGTCAGCTGGTCGGATCGCGCCAGCTTTTTCTCCAGGTACAGGCTGATGCGCAAGCGCGACAGCAGGCTGGACGCGATGACGAAGACGCCGAAGCGGGCGACGCCGTTCCATAGCTCGATGATCGGGTCGCGCGTTGTGCCTTCGATCGTTTCAACGCATTGCCAGCTGATGGAGCAGGCCGTCGCAATGAGGATGCCTTGCGCGAAGCCGCCCCACCATGCCGCGAGGGCGATGGGAATGAGGTAGAAAATCGCGAAGGAGATTTCCGGTCCGGTGTAGAAGTCGAGGGTGCCGATGACGAGCACGAGCGCCGCCCCGCCTGTCGTCACCATCAAGGCGCGGATGCCCCGTGCGAAAACATGGCTGGCCAATTCGGCCCGTTCCTTGCCGAGCAGCATTCGCGAGTCCATGAGGGATGGGGCGTGAATCTGTTGCGATTGCGTAACCATTTTTGCGTCCGTACCCAGGTTGCATGCGATTACGGAGATTCGAATAGGGAGGTCCGAAAATCCATTGCAAACATACCATTTGGAAACGGAAGTCGGCGGATTGGGAGAGAATTTTAATATGTGGCGTCAATCTGCAATTCGAAAGGCCGAAATGCGCGCTCGGTTTGGCGGGCGCGCATTTCGTGAAATTGCCTCAACGTGTTGATTTTAAATAACTTATGAATCATCAGGCCGCCGAAAGTGCATTTTTGCCGGGACCCGAGGTTGTCAGCACAAATCGCACCATTCGCCTTTTCGGCCGCGTTGGAACCCGGAGTCGTTTCAGCGCAAACCTAGCTTTGCAAAGTGATTGTGGCGATTCGTTGCATGTAGTTGAAAAAACGCGTTTCATTGCATTTGGCTTGGGGGGTCTATGCAACGAATCAACGAAACGACAGCACGGGACTAACGCGGCACCGGCAGCGGCATCGGGCGTGGCATCAATTCGAGTTGGCGGTACGCGTCCATCTGAAAGCGCGATTCGAGGAAGTTCTGCATCGTGGTCAGCCGTGAATCCTCGAGGCTATCGTAACAGCCGACCGTCACGAAGCTGCAATACTTGGTATGCAGCACGTAGGTCTCGGCGAGGCCGCTCTTGCGAAAGGCTTCCGCGAGATTGTGCGCGGCATGGGCGGCCTGGTCGCACCATTCGCCTTCCTTCTTGAAAAGCCCATTGCGGTAACGCTCGAAAGCCTCTTGATCCTTTTTGTTCCTCACCAGGACCTGCTGCGTGTTGTATTGCTTGATAACGAGTGAATACGGCTTTTTGGTTTGCAAAAGGCTGAACGGCTCTTGCTTGTTGAGCACGCGAATCAATTCGACCTCGGCCGGTTCCAGTTGTTGCGTCGCCTCCTGATGCTTGGATTCCGGATTGCGGGCCGGAAAGGCGCGGACGAACGGATTGACCAGGACCGCTTCATGGCCGCCGAGTTTGGCGCCGTTCTTCGTGCTCTTGTCCTGCTCTTCGAGGATGGCGATCTTGACATCGAGTTTCACGCGCTCCGCGAAGCCATTGGGCATTTTCATGGCGCGTAACTTCGTCAACGTCGCCAGCGCCTCGTCGCGCGATCGGAAGCCGCCGTCGATGAGCACGGCGGTTTGCTCGTCGATCTTGACGGCGCGGACCGGGGGCGGCACGTAATCTCCCTTGAGCCCGGCTTTTTGCAATGCATCGATCTGATCCTGCCGGATCTTCTGAACGCGTTCGTATTCCTTCTGTTTTTCCTTGGCGCCCGCGTTGTAGACGTAGGCATTGAGCTTGAAATTGGTGCGCAGCTCGGCGACAAATTCACGCGCGAATTGCGGCGCCTCGGGGCCGGAGTAGGACATCACGTAGATCACCCAGGGACCTTGCTTGTCGGTGATCTCGATATCCTTGTTGATTTCAACGCGGTTGGTGGGCAGCTCGGCGACTTTCTTGCCGCTCGACGGAACCAGTCCGGGCGTGAACGGCGAACCGCTCCACGGACTCGGCGTCACGCCGGGCGCCGGCGGCTCCGCGCCGGGCAGACGCAACGTCGCTCCTTTTTCGCCGGGGCCAATACCCTGTCCCCAGCCCAATTGATTGGCCGCGATCACGGCACAAGAAGCAAACACCACGACCGTGCAAAGCATGCGTTTCATTGGCTTCGACTCCAACTTCACGAGCCGCGACTCATCGCTGCGGCAACTCCGGGATGGTTCCCATGAATCGGCCTTCCTCTTCCTCGATCATGATGACGCGCGCGGTGACGAGAAACATCAATGTTGAGCCGTCGCGCGACCAACCGACGTTGCGGAACAGCCGGCTCAGATACGGAATCTTGCTGAGAATCGGCGGACCGTATTCCGTCCGCTCCTCCGCCATGAACTTGAAGCCGCCCAAAAGGACCGTGCCTCCGTCCGGCACGTTGACGGTCGTGTTCACGATGATCAAACTCGTCGCCGTCTGGTTGATCAGGACGTTGAAGTTCGAGTTGGCGAACGGCGGTTGCGCAACGCCGCCGTCCAGGGTGCCCACAAATTGCTGCGGCACGGGGATCAAGACCGCGCCGGCCGGGTCTTGAATCGGCGCCGTCACCTGCGGCGACACATTCAAGCGAATGTAGCGCCGGTCCGGCGATACCACCGGCTGGACCGTCATGCCGAGCCCGAACGGCATGGCTGTGGTTTGCGGAACCAGCACGATGGTGCCGTTGGCGAGCGGCACCGGAGTCACGCCGGTTACCACGGGCCGCAGCATCAAGCCGTTAATGGTCGCCTGCTGGCCGTTGTAAACGCTGATCTTCGGCGCCTGCATAATATGAGCGCGGCGATCCCCTTGCACCGCTTCCAGGAACATGAATACCTGAATGTCGCTCAAGAACGCCAGGCCCAGACTCAGGCCCGCTTCCGGCTGATAGCCGCCGAACTGCGGCGTCGTGAAGTTGAACGTGTTGTTGCGGATCGGGAAATTCAGGTCCGGCGTCAGCGTGCCGGCGGAGGTCAAGCCGGAGATCATGTTGAGGCCCTGGCCGATGCGGTTGACGAACGGCGCGGGCACGAAGTTGCCCGTGACCAGGGCGCCTTCGTTGGCCGACGTGGGCGTGCGGATGTTCATGTCGAAATCGAGGCCGATGCGCTCGAAGAACGTCTCGGACACGAGCACGGCCCGCATCTCGACGGAGACCTGCAAATCTTGCAGCTTGCGCAGCGTCGCCAAGAGGCGCTGAATTTCCTCC
>DAIOGM010000120.1:0-2032 GCA_036745215.1 Gemmataceae bacterium | reverse complement strand
GGATGTTGCCGGTGCCGCCCATGTCTTCCCATTTGTCCTTGGCGATGGTGTTCTGGATGAGGTCCTTGAGAATGACGGCCATCTGATCCTTGGTTTTTTCCTTCTGCATCGGGCCGGGCACGCCGCCGTGGCTGGGGTTTTGCGCGCCAAACGCGGAGCCCAGGCCGCCCGGACCGTGCGAGCTGACCGGCGTGCCGCCATTCATCATGTACGGCGGCGGCGTCAGTGCCTGCGCGGGGTAGAAACCGTTCGGCGACATGCTGCGTTCCAGCGCCTTCGTGATGTTGAGCACGTCCGGCAACGCATGATCCTCCACCGGCACGATCAGGTCCGCGATCGGATAGGTGATGCGCACCAGCCGCCCGATGGTTCGATTCTCGGTGGTGATCTTGAGCACCTGATCTTCGATGATGTAAGTGAGGCGCATCGGATTCAACAGGATGTTGAGCGCGAACTTCATGTCCACGTCTTCAATGCTCGCCGACAGCGGTGAATTGAGGTCAACGCGTGCGTCCTGCAATGCTCGCATATCCGGCACGACCTGGACGCCGCTCATGACGGACAGATCCTTGATCGCCTGCTGCAGGGTCACGTCCTTGAAATTGAAGCTGATCGGCTGCCGGAGGCGATAGTGAATCGCTCTTTCCTTGTCATCCTTCAAATGGTGCGGGATGCTGCCGTCGCCGTACTGCTGCCGGCGCTTGACAAACTCCGGATTGATTTCAACGGGTCTTCCAACCGGATCAAGAACCGGGCCCAATCGATGAGCGAGACCTTGCTCAATCCAATCACGGTTGGCGATTTCGTCTTTGTCCCATCTGTGTTGCTTGCGGCGCGTTTCGGCCATGCGCATCATCATGAGCGCCGGGCCGTTCTCGCGATCGATTTCGAGGACCTTGCGAGCGATGGCTTCGGCTTCCTGGAGCTTGTCGTTCTTATATAACTCGTGGGCTTGCTTCATCATGCCGACGATTTCCTGCTGTTGCTTGCGTTTCTCTTCGAGGTTTTTGCCCTCCGGGTGTTGCATCACAAATCGCTCGTTCCGGCTGGCGTTATCCAGAACCTTTTCCGCTTGCATGGCGCTGTACTGCTGTAAGCGCGAATCGATGGAGCGGCGCAGATCGTTCGTCTTCGCCTGTTCGAGGCCGGAAAGGTTGACGTGCTCGATATAGGCGCGAAGCGTCTTGATCGCGTCTTCGCGCTGGTCCAGCTTCCATTGCTCGTGAGCTTTGCGCAACGCGTCGGAGCCCCGTTGACGCAGCGCCTGAAACTGCACTGATTCGGCGGCGCGAACCTGATTCAACAAATCGACCTGTGGATCGACGGGTCCATCATATGGTTTCTTCTCTTCAATCTTCGAGCCCTGGATGAACGTCTTGCCGACCTGCGCGATGGCGTGCGGCTGCATTTCGCGCATCGACATGATGTCGCGCATGCGCCCCTGATATTGGTCCGGCAAAAGCATCGGATCGATCTGCTGGAGGATGCCCATCGCCTTCTTGTAATCCCTCGCGGCAAGCGAATCGACGGCGACGTCGAAGTTGCGCTTCGCTTCGAGAATCTGCTGATTGGTTTCTTCCGCGTTGATCGAACGCACAAATCGCTGCACGTCTTCCTGGATGCCGTACATCGGATTGAACAGGTCCTCCGCCATCTTGCGCGCTTGAGAGTACTTGCCGTGCGACAGCTCGCGCTGCGCGTCCTTCAGCTTTTCGCTAGCGATGCGGCGCAGCTCGTCCTTATTGGAATCGCCGGTGGACGGCTCGACCTTGGCCTGATCGATCTGGAACGGACTTTGGCCGAACGGCAAGACGCCGCCGACGGTTTGCAACGGCCGGCTGCCCGCGGCGACCTGCTGCAAATGATGAGCGGTTTGATCGATGCGATTGCAATCGAGGTCGAACGCCTGCGCCAACCGGCGCGCGGCGTTGAGATTTACCTGAGAATTCTCGAATCGCGTCAGGTCATAGACATTGCTGAACATGTAAACGGCTTGCTGCAAGTGCGTGACGATTTGCCGATCGCAACGAGC
>DAIOGM010000119.1:15714-17361 GCA_036745215.1 Gemmataceae bacterium | reverse complement strand
GATGGCGGAAGCGTCGTCGGAGGCGAGGAACGCAAACGCCGCTGCAATTTCCGCGTCTGGCGAGTTGTGAAAGAGATGCCCATAATCCTTGAGCATGGCGCCGCAACCGGCCGCGTTGACGATGATCGCATCCAATTCCGCTTGCGGTTTCGCGCCAGCGCCAACGAAAGCGTGAAGATTCTGCCGCGCAAACGCCTTCGCCGGCTCCTCGAGGGCCCCATGAAAATGCAACGCGCCGCAGCAGCCTTGCGCGCGCGGAATCCAAACCTCGCAGCCGTTCCTTTGCAGCACCTTCGCCGTCGCGAGATTCGTCTGTGGAAAAATCGCGTCCGCCGCGCAGCCGGTGAACAATGCGACGCGCGCCCGCCGCGGCCCTTCCGCCGGCAACACTTCCGGCAAAGAACCATAATGCGCTTTGAGCGGCGGCAACATTTCATGCATCTGCCGAAGCGAACGCGGCATCAACGAGTACGCGCCAACCTTGCGCATCAGCCAATCCATGCCGGTCCATTGCGCCAAACGCGCCGGCCCAAGCGCGAGTCGCATTCGCCCTGCGTACGGCGTCATCTGAAACAACATGAACTTCTGCAACCGACTCAAGTTGTCCGGCTTCGCGCCGATCTTTTGCATGTGAATGCGAAACGGCTCGATCAACTTGCCATATTGCACGCCCGACGGACACGCCGACTCGCACGCCCGGCAATCGAGGCAAAGATCGAGATGCTTCTGCACCGATTCGTCGAGGTCGATGCGCCCGTCCGTCACCGCACGCATCAAATAAATGCGGCCGCGCGGGCTATCGTTTTCATCGCCAAGCTCGACATAGGTGGGACATGCGGAGGTGCACAAGCCGCAATGGACGCAATCGAGGAACAATTCGTAATCGATGCCCGCGTCGTGTTTCACCGGCACGGTGGGAAGCGGCATTCGCGAGGATGCTGCGTTGGTCATGAGATTCAAACTTGCTCAAATGCCGAAAGCGAACCGCCCCGGATTGAAAACGGCGCGCGGATCGAATTTCCGCTTCACTTCGCTCATCAACCAGGCGTCGCCGCGAAACGGTCCCCACACATTCAGCGACGCTTTCCAATCGCTCGGACACCGCTCGACAACGACGCTGCCCTGCCCTTGCTGCGCGCGCTTGCGCCAGGTGCTTAAGATGCTCGCGGCTCGTTCTTTCGTCAAGTCGCCGGTCCAATGCCCGCGCACAATGCCGTTGCCCGCGTGTGCGTGAAACGCCGCTCCATCGGCGTCCTGACAAAACACCGCCGTCGCGCTTGGCAGCATGTTGGCTTTGAACGTCACCGCATGCTCTCGCGCCGCCGCGAACTCGACCAGGGCATGACACAATGGCTCTGCGGTAAAATCCAGGCGAGCTTCGACGCGGCATTGCGCTCCGACCTCCTTGACAAGCTGTTGCACCTGCCAATGAACCGCCGTCATGTTGCCTTCATAACCGGCGAGCACGATCCACGGCGTCTCCGGCACAGCTAAGCCTGCCTTGGCAAACACCGACTTCGCCGCCGCCTGATTGAGCAAATCGAGGCAAGTCGGCCGCGTCCGCGATTCGTGCAAGCATTTCAAGATGCAATCGAGCTTGTCCGCATCGCACGCGAGCCAGGACATGAAGGCGCCGAGATGCAGGAT
>DAIOGM010000119.1:0-15704 GCA_036745215.1 Gemmataceae bacterium | reverse complement strand
CAGGCCGACGATCGCGCGTTCCTCCGGCAACGGCCGCAACTTGAGCGTCGCCTGCGTGATGATGCCAAGCGTGCCGAGCGAGCCAACCAGCAACTTGCACAAATCGTAACCGGCGACGTTCTTGACGACGCGGCCGCCGGCTTTGAATTCGCGGCCTTCGTCATTGAGTGCACTGATGCCGATGACGTAGTCCCGCAGCGTGCCGTTGACGAAGCGGCGCGGCCCGCTCGTGTTGGTCGCAAGGATGCCGCCGAGCGTGGCGCGGTCGCTCTGGGGGACGTCGATGGGCAGATCCAGGTTTTCCTTCGCAATGATTTCTCGAAGGTTCTTGATCGTGATGCCAGCCTGCACGGTGACCGTCATGTCGCGAGCCGGGAAATCGATGACGTTCGCCAAACCTCGCATGTCCACGGCCTGCCCCGATTTCGCCGGCGTCGCGCCGAGTCCGATTTGCGTTTGGCCGCCGATCGGATAGAGCGCCGATGCCTGGCGAATCAACGCGCCGAGTTCGTCCACGGATTCCGGACGCACCAAGGGCAGCGGACCGAAATCGTCGATGGTGCAAATCGTTGCGGACATGAATCGCGTCTCGCTCACGAAAAGTCAAAGGGATTCTCGTTGGCCGGCTTCTTCGCGGCCTTCTTGGCGGGCGGCGGCTTCGGCGGTTCCGCTTCGCTCTCAATCCACGTTAATGCATTATCCTCGATCCGCGGCGTCGGCGTCTTGGCCGGCGCATCCTTTTTAGCGACCTTCGCTTGAACCTTCCTGGTATTCTTCGGCACGAGCACGCGAAACATCACGACGCAGATCGCGAGCCAGGAGAGCGTGAACATGCTCCACGTCACGATCGGCCCCTCGATCACGCCGCGGCCGAAGATCAAATTCAACGCCAGCAGCACGGCCAATGACAGCGGCAGAAACAGCACCAGGATCGCGCCGATGATCCGCGACCGCACCGCCGAGATTCGCCGACCCGCGACGAACGGCACTTCGCCGAGAAACAATAGCGCGACACCGAGCGTCATCATGACGAAGCCGATGATGATGACGCTGAGCATGGTTCACCGTCCTCCGCGCAATCACATCGCCGCGTGCCGCCCCGCCTTGGATTGCTCGATGCACGCCCCCGCGGTCGGCAGCATCTTCTGCGGACTGCACACGTTATTCGGATTGAACGCCTCGCGCAGCCGCAGCATCATCGCCAAATCGTCGGGCGAAAACAGCTTCGCCATGAAATCGATCTTCTCGACGCCGATGCCGTGCTCGCCGGTGACGCTGCCGCCGACGTTGATGCATTCCTCAAGGATTTCATGGCTCGCCGCGAGGACGCGCTTCACCTGATCGGCGTCGCGTTCGTCGAACAACAGGATCGGATGAATGTTGCCGTCGCCCGCGTGAAAGACGTTCGCGATCCGCAAGTCATGCTTCGCGCCGACGTCGAGGATGAAGCGCAGAATGTGCGGCAGCTTCGTGCGCGGCACGACGCCGTCTTGCGTGCAATAACTCGGCGCCAATCGGCCGACGGCGCCGAACGCCTGTTTGCGTGACTTCCATAGCAGCATGCGCTCGGCGTCCGTATTGGCGCGGCGAACCTCGCGCGCGTTGTTCTTCTTCGCAATCTGAATGATGCGTTCCGCGTCTTGATCGAGCCCCGCGTCGAGGCCGTCCACTTCCATGATCAGCACGGCGCCGGCGTCGAGTGGGAAGCCGAAATGAAACGCCGCCTCGACCGCTTGCAGGATGAGCCGATCGAGCATTTCCAGGGCGCCGGGGATGATGCCGGCGCCGATGATGTCGGAGATCGTGTTGGTCGCGTCATCGACAGTTTCGAACACCCCTAAGAGTGTGCGATACGCCTCCGGATTGCGCGTGATGCGCACCCAGATTTTCGACGCGACGCCGAACGTGCCCTCGGAGCCGACGGTGACGCCGGTCAGATCGTAGCCCGGATTGTCCTCGCACGGCCCGCCCGTTTGCACGACTCGGCCGTCCGGCAACACCAGTTCCAGCCCAAGAACGTGATTGACAGTAACGCCATACTTGAGCGTGTGCGGCCCGCCGGAGTTGGTCGCGACATTGCCGCCGATGGTGCACGCCCCTTGACTGGACGGATCGGGCGCGAAGTGATACCCCTCTGGCTTCAAATGATTGGTGAGCCAAAGATTGACGACGCCGGGCTCGATGACCGCATAGCGATCGCGATAGTTGACCTCCAATATCCGCTTCATCCGCGCCAGCCCGATCATGACGCCGCCGCCGATCGGCAAACATCCGCCCGCCAAACTGGTCCCCGCCCCGCGCGGCACAAACGGCACGCCCAGGTCGTTGCACGCCTTGACGATCCCGACGATCTGCTCCGTCGAGCTGGGAAAGACGACAACATCCGGCGCGTTCTTCTCGATGGTGAAGCCGTCGCATTCATAAACGAGCAGATCGCTCGGCGTTGAAAGGACGTTCGCAGCGCCGACGATGGAACGCATGCGTTCGGCCAGGGGATGTGCGACGGCGACGCTCATGGAGTCAGTTTACGGAAAGGGGCGCGATCAGAAATGACAAGCTCGCGGTTCGCCTTGACCCCCCTTTTACCCAACAAGCCTTGGGTAAAAGGTCGGCGTCGCAAGTTATTAATCAACAATGGCTTACGAAACGACTGCCCCCTTTTGCCCACGAAAACGCGTAGTGGGGGGGTGCTGTTGCTACCGCACTTTCGACAGATCGACTACAATCAGGCTAAAAGGACACCGATCTATGAGCATCGACCTTGAACTGCCGCCGGAACTCGCGTCGCAACTCGCTGCGGAGGCTGCACAACTTGGGCTTTCGCTTAACAAACGGCTACTTCCGAACCTTGGCCGGGTCGGGGAATCGCTCGCGAACAGACCGTAGCGTCTCGCCGCGAAGGAGCGGCCCCAGGTCTTCATTGCGATAGAAATCCGCGATACCGACGTAACCATTCGCGTGCATTCCGATCAGTCGCATTGTCTGCTTCACATCGCCCGCCGCGGCGTGAGCGAGGATCATGGGAATCGGATTCTCGCTTGGGGAATTAATTTCCCAATCCTTTGCAAGAAGCACGGCTTCCTTGAAACGCTTCATTCGAACCAGGCTCACGAGCGCCTTGTCGCGGGGGGTGAACGCGTCATCGGATTTCTTGAACAGGTGCGCTTTGCTCTCGTCTTCAACTCGTTTCGCATCCTTGAATGATTCCCAGGCGCGCTCATAGTCGCCCTTGAGAAATGCGGCTTCGCCTTCGTAGAGTTTGAGTTGTCGATCCTTCGGATGTCCGGTACGATGCTCTTCCAGGAGCGCTACGAGTTCGGTAAGCGCTTTCTCCGCAACGCAAATTCTGGCAATTGACAAGAACGTTTCCGCGTCGCTGCCCGCGGCGCGATACTGCTCTACAGTCCTGCCTTGCCGAACGAATGTATGAAGCAACCCAAGCCGGGCATTGGATCGCTTCGCCGTGTCGAGCCTTGCCGAATCGGTCGGCGCGGGCTTGGCAAGTTCCGCACGAAAAGAAGCCTCAGCGGAGCGCGTATTTCCTTGAATCAAATCAAGCATGCCGCGGAAACGATCCAGTTCGGGATCTTTCGCGCGTTTTACGGAATGGGCCTTGATCAAGCTGTCGAGTCCGTCTGCATCGCTTTCGCGCCGATAGTGCAAGGCAAGAGTTGAGAATACCTCGTCTGGAAAAGCGGCGACTCGATAGACTTCCAAACCCTTGCCGATGGTAGCCATTCTTTGTGCGAATTCGCGCTCGTCCGATTTGGCCTGGCTCGTTTCAAAAGTTGAACCCAAGCCTTTTGGTTTGCCAAAGAAATCAGGCCCCTTCTTGTTCTTCTGCGCGAGTTCTTTTCTCGCTTCGAGAAACAACGCAAGCGCCTCGTCGGGCTTTCCTGTCAGGATTTTGAGGTCGGCCTGATATTCCCAAAGGCGTCGGTCCGCAGTGCCTTTGGCGGCTACCGGCCTTGCCTTGAGCAGTGCTTCCAGAGTTTTGGCGTCGCGATGCAATACCGCATTTCGCGCCAAGCTCGAGAACATGTCCGAAGCAAAACCACTTTCTTCATACGCTTTGATCGCATTGCCAGAACGATACAACACATCATGGTACTCGAAAGCAATGCCGAATCGAGGCTTGTTTGCATACGCCTTCTGGAATGCGGCGAGACTCTTGTCGAACTCGGCCGTTTTCCTGAACATCTTTCCTTCAATAAGCACGATCTCCGGATCGTCGGCGTGTTTTTCCCGATGCAATTCAATTAATGATCGAAGAGTCCCAATATCGCCCTGGTAAATCAAAGAGCTTGCAAGCGCCTTGAAGGTATCGATCCGATCCGTTCCGGCGTGGTACGCTTCCATCGTTCTTTGTTCGCTTACAAGGAAATGAATGGCAGAATTCGAGTATGGGCGGGCTTGGCCAATCTTCAACAATGTGGCGGCATCGGCCTTTTCGTTCATGCGAAGGCGGTAAGTAACCGACGTGCTCGTTGTTGCCGGCTCGCGCGCCGTATGTTCATCAATCAACTTCTCTAACCGGTCATTCTCGCGATTTTCAAGAAATAGCTCGGCAGCAATTCGAAATGATTGCCGTGCCGGCGGAATGTCCAAGACCTCGATCGTCTTACCGGCACCGGCCCGTGCCCGCACCCAACGCCGATGGAACTGGCTGCGAACGTACTCGTCGCTCACGCTCTTGAACGCGGTGGTCCACGCCTCGTCGGCACGGGCATATTCCTTTTTTTCGTAAGCGAGCTGACCGCGAAAGACGCTCAGAAACGGATCGTCATCGAAGAACGTTTCGTGCTCCTTGATCAGATCCGTGAGCGACGCGCTTCGTCCGCTGGCGACGAGTTGCTCCGCCAGGATCGCAAACGACTCCTTGCCGCCGGGAAAGGCGCGATACGCTTCGAGCGGCTTGCCGGCGCGCGCCATTTCACGCAGGTAATCGTCGCGCACGTTCTTTTTTTCCTGGGCCGTCTTAGCCTGGGTGAGCGTTTTCTTGAAGTGCGCAGTCGCTTCGTCGGGCATTCCCGCTGTCAATTTCGCGCGAAGGGTCTTGTTAAACGCCGCGAGATTGATTGCCGGCGCCGGCCCGTCCGCTTGGGCACTTGCATAAATAGGGACGCAGCACAATACGATCACCGAAAGGCTTCCGAAAAGGATGCATCGCATGGGCTGTTCCTCGAGTGGATGAGGATAAGAAAGATTTGATTCAGCCTAACGACGAGCCATGCCAAAGCAAGACAAAACTCGGCAAGTCAAAGAGTTACGCCACCTCAAGCAACGCCTGCGGATTCTTCGACGCAATCAAAAGCAACGTCCGCGCCGCACCCGACGGCGAACGGCGGCCCTGTTCCCAGTCTTGCAACGTTCGCAGCGATACGCCGAGCAACTTGGCGAACTGTGCCTGCGAGAGGCCGGTACGGTCTCGAATCGTCGCGATGTCGGGTAAAACCGTCATGCGACCATGCTCGCCGCGTTTGATCTGGCGGAGGCCTTCGAGGATTTCGCGGCCGATGTCTCGTTTCTTAGCCATTTTCAATCTCTTTTCGGATCTTCTTCAAGACGTTTGCGGGAATATTGTCTGTCACGTTCTTCGGATACATCGTAAGCAACCAGATTTCCGATTCCGATGGACGCACGAAGTAGATCACTCGGTAGCCGCCGCGCTTCCCACGTCCTGGGGCGCGCCAGCGGAGCTTGCGAACGCCTCCGGTGCCAGGAATGACCTCCCCGGCCTCGGAGTCGGTGAGCAATGCCTCTTGCAACGCTCGATGTTCGTCGGCGCTCAGATAATCATCGACAAGTCGTGAGAAGAGCTTGGTTTCGATGAACGTGAACACGAAACCATCATACGGCAATGCCGTAGACAGTCAAGTCGATTCAAGGTGTTGAGAAAGAAATGGAGGGGCGGAGTCGAAGACATCGCCCCCAACCTTTTATCCGCGTCACGCCCACTTCATCGACTGCAGCGTCTCTACTAACTCTGGACGCATCACCCATTCGTAATCGCCGTCGATCACGCCCTCTTCCAGGCCGTACGCCAATGCGAGCCACCAGCAGGGTTTGCTCGCGGGGCCGGCGGGGGTGTATTTCAATTCGTCGGCGATCCAGTGTGCATAATTGCGGTACGACGTGCTCGCGGCGCTGGTCGTCGGCAATTTGAGCAGGTCGGCGAGCTGATTGGTGGAAATCTTGTGGCCTTCCGCTTTGCAATGCGCTTGCAGCATCGCTAATTGAATTGGCGTCATGCGCTGACGCACCGCGAGGAGCGCCGCGCGATACTGGGCCGCGGTCACGATGGGGGCGGGATTGCAGATGTCGTTCACGGGAGCCTGCTTTGGTGAGAGAAGAGCGGCGGTCTGGATGAGCACGCCTTATCCCTTTAATCTATGAATTCGGCAAGGCGATGACGTTCCTAGCGACAAGTTGCCGGCCTGCGTGCAGGTGCGAAGGCATGTAAACGGGAAGCTTGTATTGCGTTTGCCTTCGCACCGCGGCGCGTTACAATCCGGGTCAAACCGTCGCCCGCAACAGGAAGCAAATCCATGCGCTACGCTTTTGTCGTCGCTGGCTTGTTGATTGCATCCAACTTACCCGCGCAGGAATCGCGGCCGCCGAACATCGTCATCATCATGGCTGACGACCTCGGCTGGACCGACGTCGGCTGTCAAGGCTCCAAATATTACGAGACGCCGAACATCGACAAGCTCGCGAAGCAGGGACTGCGCATGACGAGCTATTATCATTCGCAAAACTGCGCTCCGACGCGAGCCGCACTCATGACGGGACAATTTGCGCCGCGCACCGGCGTCTACACGGTCGGCACGCTCGAACGCGGCGATCCCGCGTTGCGAAAGATGGACGTGCCCGCCAATGTCACCAACTTGCCGCTCGATCGCGCCACGCTCGCCAACGTCATGAAAGATTCCGGCTACGCAACTGGCCTCTTCGGCAAATGGCACCTCGGCGAAAAGGGCGATTATCATCCCGGCAAACGCGGCTTCGACGACGCGATCGTCTCCATGGGCAAACACTTCGGCTTCGCGACCAATCCGAAAGTCCCGGTCCCCGACGGCGCGTATCTGGCGGACTTCCTCACCGATCACGCGGAGAAGTTCATCGAAAAAAACAAGGCGAAGCCGTTCTTCATTTATCTGTCGCACTTCGGCGTGCACAGTCCGTGGGATGCGAAGAAGGAGTTGACGGAGAAGTACAAGAACAAGCAAGGCGTCAACGGCCATGACGATCCGGTTTACGCCGCGATGATTGAGAGCATCGATCAGAGCGTCGGCCGCATATTGGCAAAGCTCGCTGCATTGAAGCTCGACGAAAACACGATCGTCATCTTCATGAGCGACAACGGCGGCGTCGGCGGCTATCAGGCGGCAGGCATCATGGCACGCAGCATCACCAACAACTTCCCGTTGCGCGGCGGCAAGGGCATGCTCTACGAGGGCGGACTGCGCGTGCCGTTCATCATCCGCTGGCCGGGCAATATTCCGCCGGGCCGCACCAGCGATCAGCCGGCGGCACATGTCGATTTGATGCCGACCTTCATCGAGGTCGCCGGCAAAAAGACGTTGCCGAAACAACTGCTCGACGGCGTCAGCATCGTGAAGGTGTGGAAAAACCCTGATACCCGACTCGACCGACCGCCGATCTACTTGCACTTCCCCGGCTATCTTGAAGCCGGCAAGAAAGGTTGGCGAACCACCCCCGCCGCGATGATGCGGGCCGGCGATTTCACGCTGCTGGAATTCTTTGAGGACACTCGCATCGAGCTTTACAATGTGCAGGATGATCTCAGCCAGAAAGTGAATCTCGCCCAGACGATGCCGGAAAGGACAAGGACGTTGCACGATCAGATGGTGGCATGGCGGAAGGGCATCAATGCGGCAATGCCGAAAATGAAGTGAAAGCGATTTGGCGAGCCGAGCGGCGTAAGCCGCCGGTTGAGTCAACCGGCGGCTTACGCCGCTCGGCTCGCCGTCCGGTACGACTACGGGGCGCCGAGTGCGTTCATCATGGTGTCAATTCATGGCAACCCCGTAGCCGAGCCGCGTTCAATCACATTTGCGTCAACATCGACATGGCGACGCGGCCGAGGCTTTCTTCGCTGACCGTAACGGGGTCGCCGCACTCCGGACAGTGAATATCGCCGGCGCCGGTCAAGGTCGCGAAGATCATGTCTTCAAACGTTTCGCCGTCGCCCAGCGCGAACCAGGGACCGTCTTCGAACATGAGATCGGTGACTTCATTGGCGGACGCTCCCGGCGGCGCCGCGAAACGACAGGTGCAACCGTCGCAGAACAATTCAATTTGCATTCGAACCTCCCGGATTCGCGATGAGTGAATTCCTTATGAGATGTAAACAAAGCAATCGGGATGCCAGCATGCGAGGCCAATGGTTAACAATTTGCGATTACCTCGCAATTGTAAGCAAGCCAATGAGTTGCGGTTTTGAAAATCGGATGGAGAATCGAGGAAGACTTTGCGGCGTGCGAAAGGTCTTTCGCGACGGCGGCGTTTGGAATAGCGACATGGGAAGAAGGAATTACAAATGAATTGCAAAAATTAGTCGTCGCCGCGTCATGTCATTCAGCGTTCACTCGACACCCCTCGGAAACTGAATGCGACTGAATGCGGCTGAATGCGGCGGAGGCGCAGTTGGCTCCACCGTAAACATCGCGAGGCTCTGCCTCGCCGAACCCGAGTTTTCTCGGCGCCGTTCGGTGAAGCAGAGCCTCGCAGGAATGCGGGCCCAGAGATTGCTATTGGTCCTTGGTTTCACTGCCGAACGCGGAGTTCATGGCGATGTCGTAGGACGCGAGCGCCGAGTGGGCGGAGCGATACGCCGGTTCGTCGTTGGCAGTCGCCGGGCCGAAGCGAAGGCCGTTCTGCACCATGTAATCGGCGACGTCTTGCACCGATTTGCCGCCTTCGATGAAGCGCTGGAAGTTCGCCTGAATCGGCGCCTCGCCTTTTTCAATCGCGACGGTGGATTCGTGGAACTCTTGCAGAAAGCGTTTGGCATCGATGTACTGGGCCGTCGGCACGTCGTTGAAGCGCTTGACCAGATCGTCGCGCATCTTGTCCACTTCCGCGCGAACCGCGTTCAGAACGTTGACATCCATTTTGCTGCGGTACGCGCCCTTGACCAGTTCTTTCAACTTTTCGTCCATATCCTTGCGTTGCATGACCGACATTCGCTCCTGCAGCGCGACCGGCCAGTTGACGCGACCATCGTCGCGCAAAATACCGAGACCATACGTGTTCTTCGTCACGTTCAAATGCGACAGGACGCCTTCGCTGAGCGTGATCGGCTCCAGAGAAATCTTCTTACCGGGAAATTTCCTTAGATCATCGACCAAGAAGTTGAGCGACTTCCCGTTGGTCACTTCGCCGGGCAATGAATTGGTCTGAATGCGGCGCAGCGTGCTCTTGACGATGCGTTCTTGTTCCTGAGTGTAGGTCGGCGTATTGGCCTTGATGTACATTTCCAGCTCGAACGCTTTCTTCCGCGTTTCGAGTTTTGCTTGCAGTGCTTGTTCACGGAGCAGACGCGCCGATTCCTGCGCGTTGATGACCTGGCCGTAGGACCGCATCACGTCGGCGGAGCCCTGGAGCACCTGTCCGGTGCCGAAGCCCGGGCCGTAAATACCGGCGCCGTAGCCATAGCCGCCGTAGCCGCCGCCGCCGCCGCCGTACGGGTTGTAGGGATTATACGGATTGCCGATGCCATACCCGGCGCCGCCCGGCGAATACGGATTGGCGAGCCCGGCGCCATAGGGATCGACCGCGCCGGCCGCCGCCACGCCGGCGCCGCCGTATGGCGTGCCATAAAAAGGCGAAACGCCATACCCCGAATAGCCGAATCCCGGATACGGCCCGTATTGCGACGTGTAGGCCTGCGCGGTTTGCTGGTTGATCAAGGCTTGCGACATCCAATTCTGTTGGGCCATTTGGTTCTTGGCCGCGATGTAGTACGGATTGTTGAACTGCGCTTGAGCGGCGCCGGCGACCAGCCAGAAGGCGAACGCGCTCAGGCAGCCGATCTGGAGGATGTGGATCGTACGTTTCATGAGCCACCTCGAATTCAGGGTTGATGTGGGTCGTTCCAACGCCGACGTGGAGCTGGGGCGCTTCGGTACGACACCATCTTATTATACTAACCTTCGGAACAGCCGGGTGCAAGCAACTTTAGCCTAACTTGCATGTTTCGCAAAATCGATCCCCGTACGATTGGAACTTGCCATGACCATCCTGATTACGGATCCGCTGTTCCAGCGTCATGAAACCGGCAAGCATCCGGAACGGCCGGCGCGGCTGGCGGCGATCCAGGGTCGGCTGGAAAACGCGGGCCTGGTCGCGCAGTGCAAAAAGGGTTCTTACGCACCGCTCCGGGCCGACGACGTGTGCGAAATTCACACGCCCGAAGTGGTCGCCAACGCTCGCCGCGTGGCGGAGTCCGGCGGCGGCTGGCTCGAAGCGGACACGTTGCTCTGTCCGGAATCGTATCACGTCGCCCTCGCCGCCGCGGGCGCGTGTTGCGCCGGCGTCGATCACGTGCTGCGCGGCGATGACACGAACGCGTTGTGCCTGGTGCGACCACCGGGGCATCACGCGACGCCGACCAAGAGCATGGGCTTTTGTTTGTTCAACAGCATCGCCCTCGCCGCGCATCATGCGCGCAAAGCGTTTGGCCTGTCGCGCATCTTGATCGTCGATTGGGACGTGCACCACGGCAACGGCACGCAAGCTATCTTCTGGACCGATCCGACGGTGCAATTCGTCAGCATCCATCGCTTCGGCCACGGCTTTTACCCCGGCACCGGCAACGCCGACGAGACGGGCAGCGGCCCCGGTCTCGGTCACACGATCAACGTGCCAGTGAATTATGGAACGCCGCGCGCCGACTATCTTGCGCAATATCGCAACGCCATCGAGAAAGCCGCCGATATGATCAAGCCGGAGTTGGTGTTATTGAGCGCCGGTTTCGACGCGCATGCACGCGATCCGATTGGCTGTCTCGGATTGGAGGCAGAGGATTTCACCGACATGACGCGCATGCTGCGTGCGGTCGCGGATGTTCATTGCCAGGGGCGGATCGTTAGCTGTCTGGAAGGTGGCTACAACCTCGAGGCGTTGGCGGAATGTGTGCAGGCGCATCTTGAAGAATTGTTGCACCAGGCTTGACGGCTCTTTCCCCGGCGCGGCGAAGGCTTGGCTCACAATCAGAAACCCTCCGCGTTCTCTGCGCCTCTGCGTTTCTAAAATTGGGCATCCCGCGCCACGAGTGAAAGACAACACATTCAGAAACGCAGAGACGCAGAGAACGCAGAGAGTGCGCGTCACGGCGATATGGACATGCTCGACGACACCGTACGCTGCAACAAATCCAATCGCACCGAATAATGGATGCCCTCCCACGGATACCAGTTCAAACCAAGGCCTGGCCCAAAATTAGGAAACGACGTTTTCATGTCCGCCAATGCGGCAAAACCACCGATCGGTGTGTTGCCCAACCAATATTCCGCCACCATAGTCGCGACCGGCAAAGGAAGCGAGGCGATTTCGGCAACGACAGTGTAAGATCGGCTGGCACCCACCCACAACGGGACGTCGACGCCTAGAATCACATCATTGCGATGCATCACAAGATATGGCTTTTTGTATCCCGGATTCGCAAGCGGCCCCGTAAAAAGCACCGGCGGCACTTCTTGGCCCTGCATCGTCCCCGGCGCAATCATGATGCACGCGAATGCGAAACATCCCATCAAGCAATATCGTTTGCTCATTGTGCACATCCTTTTTTTCGCATTCGCCCATCTACACTATCATTACATTCACCATCCATAAACAAGGACGCTCGCTATGTCAACGTCCACTCCAAACCTGGACTCGATGCGCCAATCCTTCTACAGCGCCGTCGTCTGCGACGTGCTCGACGCCGCCGGCTTCCCGCATCAATCGCCGCGCGTGCCGCTCAAGCCGCTCACGACCGGCGGCGTCCTCGTCGGCCGGGCCAAGACGACCCTGTGGGCCGACATGGCGCACGCCGATCCGAAGCCGTACGAACTCGAACTCGCGGCCGTCGATGGCTGCAAGGCGGACGACGTGCTGATCGCGGCCGCGGGCGGGTCGCCGCGGTCCGGCATCTGGGGCGAACTGTTGACGACCGCGGCTCGTAATCAAGGCTGCGTCGGCGCCATCATCGACGGCATGGTGCGCGACGTCCGTAAGGTTCGCGCCATGGGCTTTCCGATTTTCGCCCGCGGCACGTGCATCTACGACAGCAAGGATCGCCAGCGCGTCATCGACATCGACGTGCCGGTCGAGATCGACGGCGTCCGCATCGTGCCGGGCGACCTGGTGTTCGCGGACGAGGACGGCGTCGTCATCGTGCCGCGCGCCGTGGAGGAAGCGGTGCTGCAAAAAGCCTGGGAAAAGGTGCACGCGGAGAACGAAGTGCGCGACGCGATTGCCGCGGGCATGAAGGCGACGGAGGCGTTTCGCAAGTTTGGGGTGTTGTGATTTCATCAAGGAGGCCGATTATCACTGGCATAGTCAACCAAGTCAGGTATAATCTCATGAACTCGCTAATGATCGACTCAATCCCCGATATTACAACAACTTAAGGAACGCGGACCTTGCAATGACAGCGCCCTCGCTTCTTCGATTTGCAGTTGGCATGACATTCGTGTTGACGGTCGGTTGCTTCGGCCCAAGTGTTTCCCCGCCAAACTACTCGCCAACCGCAAGCGCCGACGCGGCCATGAGCGAATACGACTCGAATAAGGACGGCAAGATCGATCAAAAAGAACTCGAACGCTCCCCGGCGCTCAAAAACTCGCTCGATGACCTCGACTTGGACAAGGACAAGGCCATCGGCCGGGACGAACTCGTGAAGCGATTGACCGAATTCTCCAATAGCAAGATCGCATTGATGAATGTCGGCGTCAGGATTACCCGCGCCGGCCAACCATTGGCCAACGCCAATGTAAAGTTCGTTCCCGAATCTTTCCACGGCGCCGCGATCAAACCCGCGAGCGGCAAGAGCGACGCGCAAGGCTCCATCGAATTTCGAACCGAAGGCAGCGCCTTGCCGGGCCTCGCGCAAGGGTTCTATCGGGTCGAGGTATCCGTGAAGGACGACGCCGGGCAGGAGACGATTCCGGCCACGTTCAACACGAACACTACGCTGGGTCAGCAAGTTCGTGCGAACCTCCGCGGATCGATCGAAATCAAAATCCCTTAATTGGTTCCTTATTTCATCCCGAGGGACGTCCATGCTTCGCCATCAACGACTGAATCCCATGACCGCTCGTGTCCGGGGAGCATTTACCCTGATCGAATTGCTGGTCGTCATCGCCATCATCGCAATCTTGATTGCACTGTTGGTGCCCGCCGTGCAAAAAGTGCGCGAAGCGGCAGCGCGGACGCAGTGCATCAATCATCTCAAGCAAATTGGCATCGCCGCGCACATGAATCACGATGCGCAGAAGGCGCTGCCGTCCGGCGGTTGGGGTTGGCTCTGGGTCGGCGTGCCCAGTCGCGGCACCGGTCCGGACCAACCGGGCGGCTGGCTGTACAATATTCTTCCCTATGTCGAAAAAGGCGTGCTGCGGGACCTGGGAGCCGGCCAAACCGGCGGTACTTTCGACAGCAGCATGCTCCAACTACTTGCCACGCAAGTGGCGATTTTCAATTGTCCCTCGCGCCGGCACGGCGGACCGTGGCCCAATTCTTTTAACTACACCTACCTCGTTGCGGAAGCGAACGGAACGACGCGAACGGTTCTCCCTACGTTGTTGGCACGCACCGATTATGGCGCCAATGCGGGCAGTCAGGATCGAGATGAATTCGATGGCGGACCCAATCCGTTGTCGGCCGGCGATGCCTGGGCGGGCCCGCCTACAACCACGTTCAACGGCGTCGTTTTCGCGAAGAGCAAAATTAATTTCCAGCAGATCACTCGGGGCACGAGCAATACCTATCTCATCGGCGAAAAATACATGAACCCCGCCGACTACTACACGGGAAGCGATCTCGGAGACAACGAAGCGATGTACGTCGGCATGGACAATGATGTGAATCGCTGCTCGTTCGCCCAGCCCATGCGAGACAAAGTAGGCTTCGGCGACGTGAAACGATGGGGCAGCGCCCATTCCGGCAGCTTCAACATGCTGTACTGCGACGGTACGGTGCGAACCGTCGATTACGGCATCGACCTGGCCCTGCACCAGGCAGCCGGAAGACGAATGGAACCGTGATCATCCTCGAATCTTGCCGCGATGCTCACCACCTTCTTGAGGCGATCCCCGTAGGATAACCTCAGGAAGGTTTTTTTTCGTCCCTCGCCAGGTCTAAGTTCTCTCATGCAATCCGAAAACTCCGCGCTCGATCCCGTTTGCGGCATGACGGTCGATCCGCAGACCGCGCCGGCCAAGACGATCTTTGACGGCACGCCGTATTACTTTTGTTGCAAGCATTGCCTCGCCAAATTCGAAGCCGATCCCAACAAATACCTGAACGGCAAGAAGGAACCGATGGCGCTCCCAATGGCGCCGCCGCCACCCGACGCCGCGCGGCAATACATCTGCCCGATGGATCCCGACGTCGTCAGCGATCGGCCCGGTCCGTGCCCCAAGTGCGGCATGGCGCTCGAACCGAGAGAGGTTGTTGTCGAAAGCGAAGGCGATCCCGAAGAACGCGCGATGTTCACGCGTTTCTGCATCGCGCTCGTCGCGGGCGTGCCGGTCCTCGTGCTGGCGATGGGGACAATGCATCTTGGCTGGGATTTTCTTTCACCGGCTGCCAACGCGTGGACTCAGGCCAGCCTGACGACGCTCGTCGTTTTCTTTTGCGGCGCGACCTTCTATCAACGCGCCTGGACCGCCCTTTGCCGCGGCAGCTTCAACATGTTCACGCTGATCGTCCTCGGCGTCAGCACCGCGTACGGCTACAGCCTGCTCGCGTTGATTTGGCCCGAGCTATTGCCGCACGCCGCTCGCCATGAAGGGCACGTCACACTCTACTTTGAATCGGCCGCGATGATCGTCGTCCTTGTGTTGTTGGGCCAAGTGCTCGAGGGCCGGGCACGCCAGGCGACAACCGCGGCGGTGCGCAAGCTCGCAGGACTGGCGCCGAAATCGGCGCGGCTCGTTGGATCGGATGGCCGCGAGCAGGACGTCGCGCTCGAACGGGTCCAGCCGGGCGATCTGGTGCGCATTCGGCCCGGCGAAAAGATTCCCGTGGATGGCGTCGTCGCCGAAGGCCGCAGCACCGTCGATGAATCGATGCTCACCGGCGAGCCGATGCCGGTGGACAAGCTCGTCGGCGCCAAGGTCTTCGCAGCCACGCTCAACGGCAACGGCGCACTGCTCGTGCGAACCGAACGGACCGCGGCGAAGACACTATTAGCTCAAATTGTGCGGCACGTCGCGGAGGCGCAGCGAACCCGCGCGCCGATTCAATCGCTCGTCGATCGCGTGTCGTCGATCTTCGTGCCGGCGGTGCTGTTGGTGAGCGTGTTGACGTTCGCCGGCTGGTGGTGGTTCGGCGGCGAGAATGCGTTTTCGCACGGCCTGCTCTGCGCGGTCGCCGTGTTGATCATCGCCTGTCCGTGCGCGCTCGGCTTGGCGACGCCGCTCGCGATCACCGTCGGCATCGGCCGGGGCGCGGAGATGGGAATCCTCATC
>DAIOGM010000118.1:16364-17429 GCA_036745215.1 Gemmataceae bacterium | reverse complement strand
AACGCTTCGACGCCGGCAGCCTCGGCGTCGATTTCAACCCCGCCAATCTGTTGTTGAACGGCTTCAACCCGTACGACGCGATCCGCACCTTCGCCAAACGCTTGATCCACGTGCACGCTCAAGACGCTCGGCGAATCAGTCCGAGCAAGCTGGCGACCGTCGCGCTGGGCCACGGCGATCTCGATTGGCTGCAACTGCTGGCGCATTTCGAGGAAATCGATTACCGCGGCCACGTCACGGTGCTGGCCGACGATCCCAATGACGTGGCCGCAGGCGTCGCGTTCTTGCAACGGTTCGTCCATTGAGGCCGGTTTTTGTTGTTGCGAAGTCATGAGAATTTGATTAGAATCCAAATCACGTTGCCTGCCGCCATTCCTCGCGCGGCAAAATTTCATTTTCTTTATTCGTTTGTCAAGTTCGTCAAGGAGTAGATCATGCGGACGAGAGGCCGGGGGGCGTTCACGCTCATCGAATTGCTGGTGGTCATCGCGATCATCGCCATCTTGATCGGCCTACTTGTGCCCGCCGTGCAGAAAGTGCGCGCGGCGGCGGCGCGGACGCAGTGCATCAACAACCTCAAGCAAATCGGCCTCGCGCTGCACAACGCCGACGGCGCCAACCGCCGCATGCCGCGCTACAGTGAGGCGGGGTATCCGACCGCCGGCGCGTTCAGCCCGATCAATCCGGCGACGTTTGACGGCACGATTCACTTTTATTTGCTGCCGTACCTGGAACAAGGAACGTACATGCAGCAATGGAACGGCAAAAGCGCATCCAATCAGTGGAACGGGCCGGACCAGAAACCCACGCCGGTGGTGCTGGTGTGCCCGGCGGATCCGACCATGACGACGGATTACACGACACGAACGCCGTCGCGGGCCAATGTGAAACCGACCAACGATAACTTCGCGATCACCAGCTACAGCTTCAACGGTCAAGTGTTCGGCGACACCTGCCAGCCGCCGCGCCTGGCGAGTACCTTCTTCGACGGCACCTCGAACACGGCCCTCTGCTTCGAGCGCTATGCCATCGCCGGCAACGACGGCGAAGTGCGCACCTGGGGCA
>DAIOGM010000118.1:8023-16354 GCA_036745215.1 Gemmataceae bacterium | reverse complement strand
CGAGGTCATGCACCGCACGACGGCGAAGTCCAAGCGCACCTGGGGCAACGGCGCGGCCTATTCGTCGAACGCGGAAGTCGTCTATCTGACCTGTTCGAATAACAGCATCGCGTGCACCGACCCTGCGGGCCCCGATTTGCCGAATGCGCCTGGATTGGCATGGGTCAACACGTACGTCACGGCCGTTTTTCAAATCCGGCCGGTCCCGAAGACGATCACGCCGTCGCGTCGGCAAACGCAAACGTCGCACGAGGCGATGTGCATCCTGATGGGCGACGGCAGCGTGCGCCAGGCGAGCGGCTCGATCAACCTCGCGGTACTGCGAGCCGCGATCACGCCGAACGGCGGCGAATCGCTGTCGTTTGATTAATGTAGTCATCACGCTCCGCGTGATGAAGTTGGGCGTCATTCGCCAAAGTGAACAACCTTTTGTGAACGACATCCAACTCCATCACGCGGAGCGTGATGAGTACTTTGGCAAAAACGGGAAATTCGCTTGTCGCAATCGTTGACTTTCCGCAAATCGGATCATATCATCTTAAAGCCAGCGCGAATGAAATCGACACGCGATCATTCGCGCTCCCGCCTGATGGAACACGCCTGAAAGTTTCGGAACAGGTAAGTCTCCTCTCCGCGGAACCCGCCCGTTGCCCTTGCTGATTCACGCATGACGGATCGTCGTGCGCGTTTCGGTTATTTGCATTTGCGTGCCAGCACGTCCCGCGCTCACAAAAAAATCCGAGCGCGGGTTGCCGAGGATCTTACGCGCTCAGTTGCCTGCCTAACTCGATCGTGGAAACGTAATTCCACGATAATCAACGTTCTGGGCTCTTCCCGGCCCGCATATTTGGAGTTGCGACAATGTCCTCACACCGTCCGCGTCGGCCGGCATTCACGCTCATCGAGCTGCTAGTCGTCATTGCCATCATCGCAATTTTGATTGCGCTCTTGGTCCCCGCCGTCCAGAAGGTGCGCGAAGCCGCGGCACGCGCACAATGCATCAACAATCTCAAGCAGATCGGTCTCGCGTTCCACAATTACGAAGGCGTCTACAAGAAACTGCCGATGGGCAGCAAGGCGCCGTCGGCCGCGTTCAACTGGCGCGTTCACCTGTTTTCGTATCTGGAAATGGGCAACGTCTATGACCAGCTCGTTCCCAACAACTCGCTCGCGAGCGATGTGCTCAAGGGCACGTTCTCCGTGTGGAAATGCCCGTCGAGTCCGTTGCCCTCAAATCCGGACGACACGCTATCGAGCTGGCACACCAATCCCGGTCATCATGTGCCGAGCTACATCGGCATCATGGGCGCGTACCCGGATCCCTTAGGCCGAGTCGAGGTCGCGTTCGCGTCGAACTACGGCGGCTTTTACAGCTCCAACGGCATGCTGATTCCGAATGAAGAAACCAAGCTCGCGCACTGTGTTGACGGCACGTCCAACACAATCATCGTGGCGGAGCAAAGTAACTTGGTCGGCAATTCGGATCTGCGCAACCGCTACTATTCCCCGTGGGGCGGCGTGACGTTCAATACGCCGGTGTCGGCCGGCGCGCCTGCCGATTCGTGGGGCCTGGGTCTTTCGTCCGCGACCTACGCCATCAACAGCAGCACGACGGCGGCAGGTTCCAACAACGTTTACGACGCCAACACCGTTCTGAATTCCGCGCACTCCGGCGGCATCAATGTTTGCTTGCTCGACGGCACGGTGCGCTACATTCCCTCGACGATCAACTTCACGACCTTCCAGCTATTGTGCGTCAAAGACGACGGCAACGCCGTGACGCTCCCGGATTAATTACCGAAGTTCAAAATGAAATACCCTTTTACGAGGAATCAAGAAATGTGGAATCTGCTGAAGCGCGGCCGGTCCATCGTCACCGCGCTGGTGATGGTTGGGGTCGTGTTGATGTTGCCGGCGTGCAGCGGGCAGCGACCCAAGGGGAAGGTGTCGGGCACGGTGACGTACAAAGGCAAGGCGGTCACCGTCGGCGATGTCACGTTCCACGACAAGAGGCGCGGCGTGGCAGCCACGGCGAAACTTGACACGATCGGCGCCTTCGCGTTCCCGGCGCTGGAGTACGGCAACTACACCGCGATGGTGAACCCGCCGGAAGGTGAGCCGCAGGATCCGCGCGTGCGGCCGACCGCGACTGCGCGTGTAAATCTGCCTTACAAGACGCGTTCCATTACTTCGAGCAATCTGTCGTTCGAGGTGAAGGAGAAGAGCCACGAGTTTACCGTGGTGCTGACCGACTGACGCTCACGGCTCGCCCGGCGCAAACGCGTCGGGCGGGCCTTTTTTTCCCGGTTCCTTTTTCAGCCGCTCGACTTCATCGCGCAGCCGTTTCACTTCCGCACGAAGCTCCATGACCTCATTGCCGCCTTCGCCGGACTTTCGCGAACCGGCAAACACCGCAACGAAGACGATGCCCGCAACGCCGATGCCGAGCAAGGCGATGGCGGCGAGGACGATGAGTTCCATGGCCCCGAGGCCGAAGATTGCGAACATGGCGGGTGCCTCGACTTCCATTGTTTGATTCCTTGGATTCTCGGCGAGCCGAGCCGCGTAAGCGGCCGGTTGAGTTGGCATTCGGCACGCTCAACCGGCCGCTTACGCGGCTCGGCTCGCCGTGCGACGCATCCACAGTTCTACCAATCGCGCCACTCGTCCGCAAGATCCTTGTGCTCGCCAAGTCCGCATGCATGCACGATGGCTTCGAACTCCTCGCAAATATCTTCTCGCGCTGTGGTCTCGATCCAGTGCGATTCCGCGTCGCTTTCGTTGAACGATTCGATGCATGCCTGCAGCACCGCCAGCCGAGCCTTCTTGGACGCGCCGCGACCGAGCATCAGGAGCGCTGCGACGGCGCCGGCCATGATCATTCTTGACGCCTTGATGTACCTGGCGGACGGGAACGTCTTCCAGCGGCGAAAGAAAACGTGGCGACGCAAGTCTTTGAGCGTCAGTTTGTCGAGGTAGTCCTGGCGCGCCTGTCGGGCTGTCTTGTCCTGTTGCATTGCTGCGCGCGCCTCGGCTTCGTCCTCCGCCAGCATGGCCTCGCGTTCGTGGTCCCAGCGCCATTGCAGGAGCGGCTGAAACGTGATGGCTTGCCAACCGCCGAACGTGTGACACCGGATCCTCTTGTCCGCGGCCGTGGGCTCGATGACGCCAATCGGGATCAGATCGGCGGGCGGTTCCTCGTCCACCCAGACGGTGTTTGCCACGTTCTTCCACGCGTGGTGATTCAATCGCAAGATGGTGCGCAGCGCAGCCACGTTGGGCTTGGGAACCTTGGCGCCGATCCACGCCGAGCCGGCGATCAAAATGGAATTCACGCCCATGCGTTTGGATTGCTTGCTATTGATGTCCAGCAGCACTCGGCAAGCGGAATAACGCCCGTCGCCGATGGGAAAAGCGAAGGCGTCGCCGGCCGACGGAAGCTGTGGTTTCTTTTTGGCTGCCATGCGATGATTACAAATACAAATTATCCGGCGGCAGGTCGTCCGGGCGAAACAAATGAATCGGCTTTTCGAGCACCGACAAGATGTTCGCGCCTTCGTCTAGATTGATATCCAAAGCATGCCCGATGAACACGCTCCGAATGGACCGCTTTCCCGATTTCAACTCGGTCAGTTCGTCCGCGCCGATGCGAACGGCCAGGTATCGAGTGGAATGGGCGTCCGTACTGACTAAGTACGCCAATGACAGGGAGCCTGCCGCGTCCCGGAATGTGAAAACGTACGGGCAATCATGGTAAAGCAATTCCTCAATCGGTGTGAAGTCGCCGAGGATCGGATGGAAGGCGATGTCGGATTGATTCTTGTTCATGATTGATGTGATGATAACTCGAAGTGGAAGATGGACGCAACGGAACATCAAAAAAAACTCGCCGCAACATTTCGTCACGGCGAGCCTTTGGTTTTTCAAATCACCTTTACTCCGCCACCACCGGCAGCGGCACGAGACGCTTGTCGCTCGGTTCGGGTTCCGAACAACTGTCCGCAACCTTCGTCTGCAAGTTCTGCCGGCGACGTTTGAGCCGTTCGCTGTTGCGCGGCACGATCGCCGTCTCGGTACCCTGAATAAGCTGGCTGACACCGCGATTGGCCGTCGGGCGAATCGAAGTCGCCTTGTCCTCGGCCTGGTAGCGTACCAGCATACCCTCGTAATTGCGCAGAACCACGCAGTCGTCGGAAGCGGAGACGAGATAATTCGGCAACAACGGAATCTTGCCGCCGCCGTGCGGAGCGTCCACGACATAGGTCGGGATCGCCAGGCCGGACAGGTGGCCGCGCAAGCCTTCCATGATCTCCAAACCCTTCCAGATCGAAGTCCGGAAGTGACCGGCGCCGATCACCGGATCGCAATGGAACAAATAATAGGGACGAACCTTGACCCGCAACAGCGCTCGCATGAGCCTGCGCATCGTGTCGAGATCGTCGTTGACCCCCTTCATCAGCACGGTGTGGTTGTTGAGCGGCATCCCGCGCGACAACATACTTTTACACACGCGGGCCACCTCCGGCGTGATCTCGCGCGGATGGTTGAAGTGCGTCTGGATCCACACCTTCTCGGCTGTCTCGAGAATGTCGAGCATTTCCGAATCGTACAGCTTCTGAGGCAACGTCGTCGGCACGCGCGTGCCGATGCGAATCACATCCACGTGCGGGATGTCGCGCAAGCTGTGCAAGAAGTACTTGAGCTTCGCGGGCGGCAACGTCAGCGGATCGCCTCCGGAGACGATGACGTCGCGAATCTGCGGATGATCGCGCACGTACTCGATCATCCTCTCGTCATTGCGGCTAATGGCGTCCCAGCCGCCGCGGACCATGGTGGCGCGTTTGCGCGTGCAAAATCGGCAATACATGGTGCAGACGTGGGTCGTGACCATGAGGACGCGATCGGGATAGCGGTGCGTGATCCCCGGGACGGGAGAATCCTTGTCCTCTTCGAGTGGATCTTCAAGTTCGAAGGTGGATTGAGATTCGAGCGGGGAGGTGACGGACTGCAGCCGAATCGGATCGTTCGGGTCGTTGACGTTGATGAGCGAGAAGAAGTACGGGGGAATCGCGAGTTTGTACTCGGCTTCCAGAGCGCCGATGGCTTCGAGCTCATCGGCAGAGAAGGGCAGCAATTCGCGGAGCTGCCGGACCGAGCGGATGGCATTTTGCGATTGCCAGCGCCAGTCGTCCCACTGTCGTTTGGGGACTTTGCGCCAGAGCGGGTGGCGCTTCGGCTTACCGGGAGGCTCCTCGTCGTCGTAGCTTTCGCAATCGTTGCGTGGCACGGCGCGTTGGCCGTTAATCCCGGACCGCTCTTCGGTATCGAACATAAAAAACGGTGACCTCCGACAGGACCAAGATGTCCCAGCGCGACCGGCGCTCCATGGACGCAGGCCGCGCTCTCCTATTAAGAATAAAATAGTACACGTCTGTTGTTGAATTACAAGAGAGATGTTGGGGGTTTTGCGCGGAATTTGCAAAATTCTTTTGTGGGCGCGGTGAAAGAGGCGCGCGAGATAGGGTGGAATGCTTATAAGAAGGGGATAATACGAATAATTACTTAGAGTGATATTTCTTATTCCTCAGAAAATGGAGCAAGCCCTGGGGTGAGGTACTCCGAACCCCTGGGATTCGGAGCACCACATCCCAGGGCTTGCCATTTCACTTCCCCTGACACGGCTCCAGCATGATCGCGAGAATCAGCGTGTCGCCTTTCTTCTTCGTCTTGTAGTTCGTGACGATCGGCAAGAATTTGCCGCACACCGATTGGTATTCGAACGTGCTCATCGTCGGCGGCTTGATCGACAGGCTCACGCGATTGTCCTTGTCGGCGCCGTGCTTGACGATCATCTCGACCATCTGATCGTCCACGCACAGCATCGACGTCTTTTCGTTCGGCTTGATCGAACGCATTTCCTGCGTCTTCAAGATGAAGCTCTTGAGGTGCGGATGCGTCTTCTGAATTTCGGCGGCGAGCAGCTTGAGGTTCTTGTCCACCTTGTCGCCTTTTTCGCTGGCGAGAACGATGGCGAGCGTGATCTTGACGGGATCCTTTTCGTCGGGCCAATCGCAATCGGCGAGGACGGCGCCCGTGATGGTAGCGAAGATGATCGTCAATGAGGTCAAGCGGTGAAACACGGTCGGCCTTTCGTCATAGCGAGCCACGGGGTTTATCCCCGTGGAATGGATGCCCTCACCACGGGGATAAACCCCGTGGCTCGCCAATCAAATTCAATCGGCCGCCGCGATCGCCCACACCATGGGCCGATCCGGCGGGTCCTGACGCACGACGACGCGCGGACACTTGCACGAAACGCAAACTTCACCCGGGTCCGCCAGTTCGAGCGGCGCGCTGACCGGGCGTTGGCCGACGATGACGCCGTCGAGATCTTCGGTATCGATGCGCAGGATCGTCACCTCGCTCGCCAGCGCGACCACGAGCATTCCGATTTCTTCCGGTTGCGGGGCAATGACAATGGGTTCTGGTGTCGGCGTTTTGAAGTAACTGATGGCGCCCGACATCAGCCCGATCAACACAAGCACGCTCGCCGCGACGACGGCCGCCGTCCGCCACGAGCGGCGCGGCGCCGGCTTCGCGATCGGCTGCTTGCGTTCGGCGTCGATGCGATCCAGCGTCTGCTTCCACGCGACGGCGCTCGGCACGGACGGCGTCGTGTCTTGCCACAGCTTTTGCAATTGCTGATGTTCCGCCCATTTCTCGGCCGCGTCGGGTTGCGATTCGAGCCAGGCTTCGATGCGGGCGCGCAAGTCCTCGACCTCGTCGCGGCCTTCGAGTTCGCCGTCGAAGTAGGCGGACAGCAATTCGGGATCGGGATTCCAGTCGTTGTCAGGCGGTTGGATCATTGGGGTTTCACCGACGGTTCAAGCAAGACTCGCAGACGCTGGCGTGCATAATAAAGCCGGCTCATCACGGTGCCGATCGAGATGCCGAGGGTTTCCGCGACCTCACGATAACTTAACTCCGCCTCGGCGTGCAAGACGAACGTTTGACGTTGCGCCGCGGGCAGTTGATTGAGCGCCTCGTGCAGTTTCATGCGCAGGTCCTGACGTTCGAGATCGCGCGCCGGGTCCGATTGAATGACAGGTTCGAATTCTTCGCGCGATTTCTGGCCGATGCCGTCCATGCTGAGCAATTCGCGTCGCCCGCGTTGCCGGCCCAGATCGAGAGCCGCATTCGAGACGACGCGCAGCATCCAGGTCTTGAAGGAGCTGCGCCCCTGAAAGCTCGGCAAATGGATCAACGCTTTCACGAACGCTTCCTGAACGGCGTCGAGCGCGTCGGCCTCGTTGCCGAGCAGCCGATGCGCGACGCGATACGCCACCAGACGATAGCGTCCGAACAGTTCTTCCAGTGCTTCCCGCTGCCCGGCGGCGGCTTGCTTGAGCAAGGCCTCGTCGCTCGCGGCTAGCGGAATCGTGCCCACGGCCATGTCGGGTGCGCTCTCCTTAATAGACGCTGCCCCAATCAACGTTATTTGATTTTACGTAGCTCAAGACACCGGTGAAACGAAATTCCAAAAAGTTTACGGCGAGCCGAGCCCCGTCAGGGGCCGGTTGAGTGGAATCGCGCCGCTCAACCGGCCCCTGACGGGGCTCGGCTCGCCGTGCTCCATTTCAAATAGCTGGCGAACTGGATACGTCTCCTATAATGACCCGACGCCGTGGACTCGCCGCGGCGTCAAATTCATCCTTCAAGGAAAAAGGAACTCCTCATGATTCGTCGAATGCTCTCGATCGCCGTTCTCGCCCTATTGCCCATCTTCACGCTCGCGTCCGACTTTCCGCTAACCGGCTCGAACACGGAAATCAAGTTCGTCGGCACCAAGCCGCAAGGCAAGCACGACGGCGGCTTCAAAACCGTTACCGGCAACGCCAGCGTCAAGGGCACCGACGCCACCTCGCTTCAGCTCAAGCTCGACATCGACGTTAACTCGCTTTACTCCGACAACGACAAGCTCACCACGCATCTCAAATCGCCCGATTTCTTCGGCGTCAAGTCGAACCCGAAGGCGATGTTCGAAGTCACGAAGGTAGAGAAGGACGGCGCCGACTACAAGGTCACCGGCGACTTCACCATGCTCGGCAAAAAGAACTCGATCACCATCCCCGCCAAGATCGCGGCGACCGATGATTCGCTCACATTGACGACCAGCTTCTCGATCGATCGCACGAAGTGGGGCATGAGCTACGGCCAGGGCAAGGTTGACAACATGGTCAAGCTGTCGGTGAGTTTGAAGGCGAAGAAGTGACCTGCCGCCGCTTGCGGCTTCGCGCTCGCAAAGGAGAGCCGGACACATGGCGCTGCCGA
>DAIOGM010000118.1:0-8013 GCA_036745215.1 Gemmataceae bacterium | reverse complement strand
CGAACGCGAAGCCGCAAGCGGCGAGGAATGCGCCATGCCGCCGATTGAACACATCCTCGACATGCTGCTGAAAGCGATTCTGCCGGCGTTCGCCGTTGCGGCAATCGTGACGGCAGCCGTCGAACGCATCGGCGGTGCACGGCAAGCTCGAACGGGGACGGCGCTCGGACTGGTTGCTGGCGTCGCCCTCGGCTTTTGGATTCGTGACGATATCCTCCCCCTGGCGAGCGGCAACTCGGCCTCCTGGAATCGCCTGCCCTGGGCGTGCTTGATTGCAATCTGCATCGGCCGCGTCGCCCAGCTCAGCGACACGCAGCGCTCCGACGGCTGGCTCCTGCGCGGCGCCGCCAGCATCGGCATCGCATGGTGGGTCATTCCGGACCAAATCTATGAGGAACACGCCTGGCTTGTCGCCGCGTTTGCTGCGCTCGCGTGGGCCAACTGGATGCTGCTCGAATTACTCGCCGAGCTGCCGAACAACGGCAGCGTCGGCGTGTGCATCGTCCTGTCGTTGTTGACGGCCGGCGGCGTGCTGGTGTTCGCCGGCATCGCTCGATACATGGAGACGGCCGTCATTCTCGCGTCGGCTTTCGCGGGCATCACGGTCATATCAGCATGGCGGAAATTCGAGATCAACTCCGCGGTTCCCGTTGTTGCCATAGCGTTGCCCGGCTTGCTGTTGATGGGCGAAACGAGCGTCGAATCATCCATCCACGTCGCTGCTTATGTGCTGCCGGCAATCGCACCGTTATTCCTCGCCGCGACGTTGCCATGTAGCGATTGGCCGAAGTGGCGATTGCACGCCTTTCGCATCGGTCTCGTGCTGGTACCGCTCATCATTGCGATGGTGCTGGCGCGACAAGGGGGTTCGCTTGATTTCGGTGAGCCGGAGTGGTGACCGTCAACCCTCGTACCCCATAAATCCCTTGATCATGGTTACAAGGCCGATGACGAACAGGATCGGCGGATAGCAGAAAAGGATGCCCAGGGCCAATCCGACGACGAACCAGACGACAGCGCCAAGCATCATCATGAATCCCGCGATGATGGTGGGGCTGAACACGATGAGCGGCGTGCGTTCGACGCGACGACTTGTTTCGCGCGGCTTGGAGGCTTTCCACAAGCCCAGTCCTTCGAAGAATCCGGCCTTCTTTTTCTTCTTTTTTTTCTTTTTGGGCGGATCGTCCCGTTCGGCCCTTCGTCGCCGCGACGGCCGTTCATCTTCCTCATCCTCGTCGTCGTCCTCATAGCGTCTCGACTTTCGCCGGGGCCGATCATCCTCGTCGTCGTCGTCGTCGCGTCTCGACTTTCGCCGGGGCGGCGGATCGTCATCCTCGTCGTCATCGCGCCGCGACTTGCTCAACGATCGCACCGGCGGCGGAGCGCCTTGCTTCATGCCCGTAGCCTCCGCAACATCTTCATCGGGGGTTTCGAACTCCTCTTCCGGAACGACGATTAGTTCCTTGCAGACCGCGCAACGGATTCTCTTGCCCGCCAGCTCATCCTTGACGCGGTACGCCTTGCCGCAGGTGCATTGCAGTGAAATCGGCACGACTAACTTCGCTCCGGCGCTGAGACAAGAAAAAAGGGGAACTGGACGTTAACATACATTCGAGCCGACGACGAACAAAAAAACGCGAAAAATTCATCCGGAGTGCGACCATGCCCGAACTCTACATCAGCACCGACATCGAAACCGACGGCCCCATCCCCGGCCCGCATTCGATGCTCAGTTTCGCGTCCGCGGCTTATCAAAGCGACAAGACGCTGCTCGCCACTTTTACCGCGAATCTCGAACTCTTGCCCGGCGCGGCAGGGCATCCCGACACGATGGCGTGGTGGCGCGACAACCAAACGGCCTTCAAGGCGACGCGCAGCAATCTCGAAAGACCGGAGATCGCGATGCGGCGCTATGTCGATTGGCTCAAATCGTTGCCGGGCCGGCCCGTGTTCGTCGCGTATCCGGCGGGCTTCGATTTCCTGTTCGTTTACTGGTACCTGATCCGCTTCGCCGGCGAGAGTCCGTTCTCGTTTTCCGCCCTCGATATGAAGACGTACGCGATGGCATTGCTGAAGAAAGATTATCGCGATTGCGTGAAGAAAAACATGCCGCACCGCTGGTTCGACCCGTTGCCGCACACGCACGTCGCCCTCGACGACGCAATCGAGCAGGGGGCATTGTTTTGCAACATGCTCGCGGAGAACGTCCGTTAGCCGGACGCGCAAGCGACGGAATCGCCCAGGTTCGACCGCCGCTTGCGCGTCCGGCTAACACGAACTGGATGCGTGCCGCCGCCGCCAAGTCGAGGCATTAAATTTGAATGAGAAGCGGTTTCCGCGTTTTTCGCGGAACGTCTTGTGCCACTTCGGCGTTTGTATATCATAAAAGGGCTTGTCCCACCCAGCAGGCCCATTACCCCGCTCTCCCCATCAGGAACTTGCAATGAGCAACGCGGTCACCGTCGTGCCGGAATCGGACGTTCAAATGCTCGAATCGCTCCGCCATGCCCACAAGCAGATGCGCAGCGAGATCGGCAAGATCATCATCGGCCAGGAACAGGTGCTCGACGAACTCCTGATGGCCATCTTCTGCCGCGGCCACGCCCTGTTAGTCGGCGTGCCGGGCCTCGCCAAGACACTCATGGTCAGCACGCTGGCCCAGGCGCTTGATCTGTCGTTCAAGCGCATTCAGTTCACGCCCGACTTGATGCCGAGCGACATCACCGGCACCGAAGTCATCCAGGACGACCCCGCGACCCGGCAGCGCATGTTCAAGTTCCTGCCCGGCCCGATCTTCGCGAACATCGTCCTCGCCGACGAAATCAACCGCACGCCGCCGAAGACGCAAGCGGCGCTGCTTGAGTCGATGCAAGAACGCAAAGCGTCGATCGGCGGCACCGATTATCCAATGAAGAATCCATTCTTCGTCCTCGCCACGCAGAACCCGATCGAACAAGAAGGAACCTATCCTCTGCCCGAAGCACAACTCGATCGCTTCCTCTTCATGATCAATGTCGATTATCCGACCGACGATGAAGAGGAATTGATCATGCGCCAGGGCACGTCCGACAATCAGCTCAACGTCTCGAAAGTCCTGCACGGCGACGACATTGTGCGTTTGCAGCACATCGTTCGCCGCGTGCCGGTTGCGGACCACGTGTTCCGCTACGCCAAGCGCATCACCCGGCTCTCGCGCCCTGGCACGAAGGAAGCGGCCGACTTCGTCAACAAATGGCTGACCTGGGGCGCCGGCCCACGTGCGTCGATGAACCTGATCCTCGCGGCCAAAGCGCATGCGATTCTCAACGGCAAGCATCACGTGTCGGCCGACGACGTCGCCGCCGTCACGGAGCCGATTCTGCGCCATCGGCTCATTCTGAACTTCGCGGCTCAGAGCGAAGGCGTCACGATTGAGAAGGTGATCCGGCAGTTGTTGAAGGCGGTGCCCAAGAACGCGGCAGCTTAAACAATGCAAAATGCATTGACAATTGACAATTGACAATTAGCAATTGACAATTGAAATCCATGACGCCGGATGAATTAAGCGATCGATTGTTGGAGTTTGCGGCGCGCGTCGGCAAAGTGATTGACGCGTTGCCCGATACTCGGCTTGGCCGGCATGTTGCCGGTCAACTCGTTCGGTGTGGAACATCGGCGCCGCCGAATTACGAAGAAGGTTGTGCGGCGGAAAGCCGGGCGGATTTCATTCACAAACTCAAGATCGCGTTGAAAGAACTGCGCGAATCGCGATTTTGGCTCCGCTACATCATAAGGACCGAGTTGCTGACGAAAGGAAACCTCGCGGATCTGTTAGACGAATGCAATCAACTTTGCAACATCCTCGGCAAATCGACGGTGACCGCAAAGGGCATCAAAAAAGAACCGGAACCCAAGTGACGCAAACAACCTCGCATCCCGCACGGCATTTTTCAATTGTCAATTGTCAATTGTCAATTGTCAATTGTCAATGAATTTGGCCCCATGGCAACGTACCTCAAACCCGAAGTCATCGCCAAAGCGCAAGCTCTCGGCGTCAAAGCGCGCACCATCGTCGAGGGTCTGCGCGTCGGCGATCACAAAAGCCCGTATCGCGGCTTCTCCGTCGAGTTCGTGCAGCATCGCGAATACGTTCCCGGCGACGATATCCGCCATATCGACTGGAAAAGCTACGGCCGCAGCGAACGTTACACCATCAAGCAATATGAGCAGGAAACCAACTTCACCGCTCACGTCATGATGGACGCGAGCCGATCGATGCTGTACGGCAAGGGGGACGCGAACAAGCTCGAATACGCCAAGACGCTGGCGGCCGCGTTGACGTTTCTGATTATTCATCAACGTGACAGCGTGGCGCTCGACGTGTTCGACGCGGAATGGCGCGAACGTTTGCCGGCGAGCGGCCAGATGGGACACGTGCAGAAGATTCTCGAGACGCTTGAATCAGTTGAGCCGAAGGAAAAGAACGATAAGGAAAAGAACGAAATGGAGAACAATATGGGGGCTCTGCTTCATGACATCGCCAACCACGTCAAACGGCGCGGCCTGTTCTTCTTGATTTCCGATTGCTTCGATCATGTCGAGTCCCTGCTTTACGGCTTGCAACACCTGCGCTTCGGCGGGCACGAGGTGATCGTGTTTCACATATTGCATCCGGATGAACTCGAATTTCCCTTCAGCGGCATGGTGAAGTTCGATGCGCTGGAAGAGAAGATGCACCTGTTGACAAGGCCGCAGTTGGTTCGTCCCACTTATTTGAAGACGCTGCAAAAGTACCTGGACGATTTCCAGAAAGGCTGCGAACGCAACCGCTGCGATTATGTCATGATGAACACGGGCAAGCTGCTCGGGCAAACGTTGACCGCGTATTTGGCGCGGCGGTTGAAGTCGCGCGTCGTGTAATCGCCGCTTGCGGCTTCGCGCTCGTGTCGCACCACGCGAACGCGAAACCGCAAGCGGCGAACGAACGAGAATCTATGACCTTTTTGACCCCCTGGATGCTGATCGGCGCGCTCGCCGCGGGAATACCGGTGGCAATCCACCTGTTTTTCCGCAGCCGCTATCGCACCGTGCCCTGGGCGGCGATGAAGTTCCTCCTCACCAGCGTCGAGCAAACGAGCCGGCGCCTCAAGTTCCAGGAGATGCTCCTGTTGCTCGTGCGCATGCTGGTGCTCGTAATGCTGGCCCTCGCGTTCATGCGGCCCATCTCGTCAATCGTGCGCGGGGCCGGGCGCGGCGACGCCGTCGATGCGGTCTTCGTCTTCGATCTCTCCTACAGCATGGCCGCCCAGGACGGCGACGGCAAAACGCGGCTGATGCGCGCCCAGGAAGAAGCCGCGAAGATCGTGGACGAGCTGCCGCCGCATTCGACGTTGCAAATCGTCACGTGCGCCGGCCGGGATCGGGCGCTGCTCGGCCCGCACTCGCCCGCCAATCTCGATCAGGCGAAGTCGCTCATTCAAGATCTCGCCATCACGCACCTCGCGACCGATTTGCAACAGGGCGTCGCCAAGGCGCAGGAAGTCTTCAAGGGCGGCCAGGCGTCGAACAAGGAGCTTTATGTCTTCAGCGACATGCAAAAGCTCGGCTTCGATGCGCAGTCCGGCGCCCTCAAATCATCGTTGCAAGAGGTGAAGGAAAAGGCGATCGTGCACATGGTGCGTTGCGGCACGAACACGATCAAGAACGTCGCCGTCGTCGATATCAAGCCGCAATCCGGCGTGCCGCGGCCCGGCGAACGCGTCGGCTTCGCAGTCCTCGTGCGCAACGGCGGCGTCGATCCCCTGTCGAAGTTGACCGTCTCCCTCGCGGCCGACGGCGACAAGAACCCCGAAAGCACGGAGATCCCCCGGGTCAATCCCAATGAAACGTACGCCGTCACGCTGACCGCGAAGCTCGCGAAGCCGGGGTTGCACGTCTTGACGGCCAAGATTTCCAGCGATGAACTCGATGCGGACAATCAGCTCGATCAGGTGATCCTTGTGCGCGATCAGGTCAACATCCTGGTCGTCGATGGAAATTATGATGAACGCGATCCGGAGAAGTCGTCGAGCTTCTTTCTGATGCACTCGCTGCTGCCAGTCAAGGAAACCGAGCGCGCTACCTATAAATACAATCCACGCGTCATCCCCGCCCGCCTCGCGTCGGCGGCGGTGCTCAAGAATCAGGATGTGTGCATCCTCGTCAATTGCTCCGTGCAAGCGAAGGCCGGCTTGCGTGCGGACACGTTGCCGGGTGATTTTCTTGAAGCGTTCGATGCGTTCGTCCGAACCGGGCACGGCGCCGTTATCTTCTCAGGCGACAATGTGCAACCGGAGGCGTACAACCGCATCCTCGGTCAAAAGTATGGCTTGCTGCCGATGATGCTCAAGCCCGCGATTCGCACGCCGGGGCCGGTGCCGTTCTTCATCAATCGCGATTCGTTCAGTGACGGGCCGTCGTCATATTGGAAATTCAAGGACGACAAGCTGTACGAGATTTTCGACGCGGTCCCCGTCTGGCAACATTTGGATCTGGACGCGATGCCGCCATCGAAAAAAACGCCGAAGGCGGAAGAGGAACAGCCCGAGCCGCAAAAGAAGGACGAGCCTGCCAAGGACGACAATCCGGTGCAGACGATCGTGAAGCTGAACACGGGCAAGCCGCTCGCGGTTTCGCGGCGCGTTGACGCTGGCGAGGTGATCTTCATCACGACTGCGGCACAAGAAGATGGCCGCGATCCGGAAACGCGCGTGCCCAAATGGACCGCGTTCCATCGCTTGCCGCCGTACGTCTTCTTTCTGGATACGACGCTGGCGTACTTGATGCACAAGAAGACGCAAACGTACAACCTCGTCGCCGGCGAGGTGTTGCACTGGCAGCCGACCGACAAGGTCGACCACGCCTACAGTCTGATTGGCCCCAACGGCAAGGTGGAACGGCTCGGCCAGCCGGAGAAGGAAAACAAACGCTATGTCGTCAAGGCGTCGAATCTGCAAAAGGCAGGCATCTATCGCATGATCTCGCAGCCGAAGGCGCTCGACGGCATCGATACGATCGACATCGGCAATGCCATCAAAGTGGGCACGCCGATCGCGGTCGCGCCCGATCTCAATGAGAGCGCCGATCTGACAACGTTGACGAACGCGCAGATCGATCAGGAGCTTGGCTTTCAACCGATCCACATCACCGCGGGGGCGGCGGCGGGCTCGACCGGGGCGGATCGGCTCAATCGGGAATGGACCGTGTGGGTGCTGCTGGCGGTGTTGATATTGGTGTTGTTCGAGGTCGCGCTCGCGTGGTGGTGCGGGCGGGCGTGGTGATGGCCGCTTGCGGCTTCGCGCTCGCGTGGCGCCATGCGAGCGCGAAGCCGCAAGCGGCGGGGACGATGAATGAACTTCCTTACCAAAATTCTGCTCGCCGACGCGCCGCCGAACACGACGCTGCAATCGGTCGAACCCAGCTTCCGCGGCTGGTCGCTCGGCTGGCTGTGCGTCCTCTTGATCTTCGTCTTCCTCGGCATCGGCGCCGTCGCGTTCTTCTACGTCCTAGAAAAAGGCACCCTCGGTTGGTTTCGACGCATCTTCCTCATTGGCCTCCGCTGTTGTCTCTTGTTCTTCCTGCTGTTCCTGATCCTGCGGCCAATCCTGTTGATCGAACTCAAGGGCGATCGTCCGCAAGAGATCGTCTTCCTGCTCGACAATTCGCAGAGCATGCAGGAGCGCGACAAACGCCTCACCGACGGCGACAAGGCCCGCGTCGCCATCGCATACGGCAAGTTGCCGCTCGGCACCGTCATCCAGGATCGCATGCCGACGCCCGCCGACACGCCGCCCGATCCGCCGCGCGTTGAGATTGTCAAGCAAGTGCTCACGCATCCGGAACTCAAGCTGATCGCCAACCTTCGGCAACGCGCTCCCGTTCGCCCGCAGTTCTTCGGCGCGTCCGTGACGGACCCGCGCGACGTCAAGCCGGACGTCACGCACACCATCCTCGCGAACTACCGGGCCAACGACGGCAAGACGGCGCTCGCCGACG
>DAIOGM010000117.1:13697-17481 GCA_036745215.1 Gemmataceae bacterium | reverse complement strand
CCGATCGACGGGCTTTCGAGCCAGAGCGTGCCGTCGTCGGCCTTGCGATCGCCGACGGCGCCAAAGTTGAGGCCGACGCGCTTGACGACGCCCGTGACGTCCTTGGTGCCGAATGACGTCCACATTTCCGCTTCAGGCATGTGGATGAAGGCGATGGACGATTGATTTTGATAGGAGCACGTGCAGGTTCGCGTGTACTCCGGCGCGGTGAGGACGCCGCCGGCGACGATGAGGTTGTTGGTGCAACTCGAGCGGAAGCCGCCGAAGTTGCCGGTGCCGCCGTCGTTGCACAGATCGAAGTAGCCGGCAGCGCCCGAGCGGAATGTCATCAGATGCTCGGACGCGGCGGGCGTGTTGCAGCCGTAATTGCGAATCCACTTCCACGGGACCGATTCACCGGTGATCGGGTCGAGGCGCATTTTCAATTTGCCTGTGAGCGCGTCACACGCGCCCTGGCCTTGCAGGATCATGTCGCCGTGAATCATCGCCGGGCCGGTGTGCGTCTTCTCGAACCAGAGCGTCTTGCCGTCGGCGCCGCGATAGGCGCGCATGCCCTTGGGTTCGTCGAATAACGAATCACGAGCGACGCGGCCTGCTTCATACAAAACGTCGTGCTTCTCTGAATAGCTAAGCCAGGTGCCGAAGATGTCCGTCGGCGTGGACCAGACTTCCTTGCCGGTCTTGAGATCGAAGGCGACGAGCCGCGCCGGCGCCGGCGCGGGATCGCCATCTTTGACGCGCGCGAGCTGTTCGCCGGAGAGCCGATCGATCGTGTACAGCCGGCCGCCGCCGACGCAGGTCGCGTTATGGCGGAAGGAGTGTTGCGCCGCCGCGGTCCACAGGACTTTACCGGTCTGCCGATCCATCACGACCAGATGCCGGCTTGCGGACATGTTGTCCGAAAAGCCCTTCACGGCCTTGATGAGCTTGGTGATCGGCGACTCCTTGCCGTCCTTCTTCGCGGGTTCTTTCTTTTCGCCCGGTTCCTTGTCGTCGCCGGTCTCGCCGATCTTGGGCGGCGGCGGCTGCAACTTGGGATCGAAGAGCGGATCGGAGCCGCCGATCAAGTAATCGCCGACGACGTTGAGGTAGCCCCACTTCGGCGCTTCCTTCTTGCCGGGCAGATTCGGCAGCGGATACGCGGCGATTTGCTTGCCCGTTTGCGGATCGAGGCGCACGCACTTGTTGTGGTACGCCACATAGATGCCATCGGACATCGACACGAAGTTGCTGCCCGCACCGTTGGCGCCGGGCTGATGCGCGAGGTTGTTGTAGAAATAACCGACGCCCTGCATCGGCGTCTCCCAGATCAGCCGGCCCGTGTAGATGTCGATGGCGCGAATCATATCGACGCCTTCGATGATCAAGCGACCGTCAACAACTTGCGGTTGCGGCCCGTGACCATGGCGCGGCAGGACGTTCTCATTCGACGGGCCGCCGAACCAGAGCACGCCCATTGGCGCCTTGACCAGCACATCGCGCGAGACACGCGTGTTGGACGCGTCGGCGTGCTCGTGCGTCCAATTCGCGGAGCCCGGCAGGGCGCCTTCGCGTGTGATGATCGTAATTCCCTGGCTTGATGTGACTTTCGCGTTCGGAAGCTTCAACTCGGCGATCATCGTTTGCAGTTTTTGTGTCCGTTCCGTCGTCGTGAAGCACAACGCGCCGCCGAATGGTCGAAGCGATTGAAAAGCCTTGGCCAAGAACTCGGCATCGGCGATATCGGGATTCTCGCCAACTTGCAGACTCGCCAGATAGGTTGGCAATTGCACCGACCGCGCGTCGCCCGGAATGACGGCGACGCGCGTGCCATAAAGATTGGCCTTGGTCCAGCGTTCACGGAAGACGCGCACCTTGTCGGCGTTCGGCTCGATGACGATCACGTGCAGCGAACTTTGTTGCGCGATCGATTCAACCAGTTGCCCATCGCCGACGCCCCACACCAGTGCATAGCCGGCGTTCGCCTTCGTCGTTTCGATAAGCCGTTTCGCCGTCGCGGCGATTTCCGGGGCGATCGGTGAAAACGGTTGCTTGGAAGAACGAGCGTGCACGATCGCCTTCGTTTCCTGGCCGCCGTAGCAGTACATGCGGCCTTCACGCGTCACCACGAAGAGCCGATCGTCCGCGGCGATCAGGCGCACGACTTGCCCCTCAACGGGCAACGTCCAGCTCGGCGCGAGCGTCTTGGCGTCCGCGTCCCAGTCGAGCACCGTGACGTGCCCCTTGCCGCCGAGGTAAACGCGTTCGCCGGCCATGATCATGGTGTCCACGTCAGTGATCTTGAGCGACGCCAGCTCGGCCGCTTTCCAGCGCGTGACCTTGGTCTTCTTGCCCTTGGCGTCAGTGGTGTCGGCTTCTTGCGTCTTCGCATTCTTGTGATCGATCACGCGGCAAACGCCCTTGTCCCAGGTGAAGGCGACCAACGGCGTCAACACGAATTGCTTGCCGACCTCGGCGAGAAACTTCTCGGAGGTCGCATCGAAGACGCCGCCGCCGTTGAAGACGAGCTTGCCGATGGCAGCGACTTCCGAGCCGCCGCCTTTCTTGCCATTCTCGGCGAGCTGGTAGCGCAACAGCTTACCCGTTTTGCGATCGAAGTACGCGGGCACGGACCGGCCGCCGGGGATGAGCAGCTTGTCGCCGTGCGCGACGATCGGCCCCTGCGGCGCGATGCTGGCGAACGCGTCGGTATTGTGCGGCTGCTTCATGTACAGCGAGCCGTCGCCGTCATTGACCCAGATGGACTTGCCCGAGTTCGCATCGACGGCGTGAATGAAGATGCCCATGAACGGCCAGATGCTGGCGGCGAAGTAGACGTTGCCGTCGGCGATGACGGGAGCGCCGCGGGCGGGCCAGGTCGAGATCAGCCGTTCGTTGCCGAGGATCTTGCGATCGCCGGGGCCGCCGCGGAACTTCCAGAGCTGCTTGCCGGTATCGCCATCAAGGCAGTAGAGATAGCCGTCGTCGGACGTGAAATAGACTTTGCCTTTCCATGCGACGGGGGCGAAACGAACCGGGCCGTCGGTGAAGAAGATCCATTTTTCGTCGCCGTTGCGCGTGTCCAGGGCACGGACCGCGTCGGCTTGCGAGGAGTTCATGAACAGCGTCGTGCCTTGCACAACCGGTTCGCGCACGATGTCGAATTGCATCTTCGCCTGGTCCGGCCACGCGGGCTGCAGCGGCGTGTACTCGCGCATCCATTGCAGGTGCAGCGTCGCCGGCAACGTCGCCGGCGACGCGGCCGAGCGGTTGGCGGTAAAGTGCCACATTGGCCAATTCGCGGTCGATAGTTGCTGGAGGTTCCCCAGGATGAAAAGCACGAAGAGGCTAGCGAGTCGTTGGTGTCGCATGGTAGGGAGGGTCGCTAATTTGTGTGGGAGGTTTTGACGCTCCCGGTATGATGATATCACACTATGCGACTTGTCGGTTTGATGCAATGAATTCTTTGAGAAGAATCGCTTTTTGATCCCTCAGCTGGCGAACTTTGACGTGCACATCGACCTGAACAGCGACCTGGGCGAAGGCATTGGCCATGACGCGGAACTGATGCCGCTCGTCACTTCCGCCAACATCTGTTGCGGCTTTCACGCGGGGGATACTTCTACTGCTCATGTCACGCTCAAGCTGGCGGCCAAGCGTGCGCCAGGAGGGGAGTGAATGCCCGATAGGCGAAACATCGCGCTGACCGTCAACGGCGTGCAGCATCAACGCGCGGTCGAGACCCGCATGCATCTCGGCGACTTTCTTCGCCAGGAGCTGGAACTCACCGGCACTCATCTCGGTT
>DAIOGM010000117.1:0-13687 GCA_036745215.1 Gemmataceae bacterium | reverse complement strand
CAAGCACGGCGTGCATGTCGGCGCACATCCCGGTTATGCCGATCGCGACAACTTCGGCCGCACCGAGCTCGCGTTGAATGAGGAAGCGATCTTTGAGCTTTGCCTTTACCAGGTCGGCGCGCTCGCAGGCCTGGCGCAATCGGCCGGGATACATTTGCGATACATGAAACCGCACGGCGCCCTGTACAACCAGGCGTGCCGCGAGGATGCGTACGCTCGGCCAATCATGGCGGCCGCGGAAGTATTGAAATTGCCGGTGCTGGCCTCGCCCGGTTCGCGGCTCGAATCGCTGTGCAGGACCGGCGCCGGCTTCATCGCGGAGGGCTTCGCGGATCGCCGCTATCAACCGGACGGCTCGCTGGTGCCCCGCACGCGCCCCGATGCGTTCGTTCACGACGTCGAGGAAGCGGTCGCGCAAGCCGACTGGCTCATCCGCGAGCGCGGCGTGCAGTCGTTGTGCGTTCACGGCGATAATCCCAAGGCGCTCGAATTCGTGCGCGGCTTGCGTGACGCGTTCGTGAAACGTGGCATATCCATTCGGGCCTTTGCATGAGTTTGATCGTTCTGGAGCCCGGCATCGAAGCGCGCCTTGTGGACCTGGGTCGCCCGCGCTCACGCCGTTTCGGCGTGCCCGTCGGCGGCGCGGCGGATCGACGCTCATTCGTGCTGGGAAATTCGCTTATAGGTAATTCACCTGATGCGCCCGCTTTGGAATTCGCCTTGAAGGGGCCGCGCGTGCGTGCCGAATGCGATGTCGGCTGCGTCCTATTCGGCGCTCCGTTCGAGGCTCATCGCGACGGCTATCCGATCGCCGTCGGTCGCACGTTCACCCTGAAGCGCGGCGAGGAATTGCGCGTCGGCGGCACGAACCACGGCGCGCGCGCGTATCTTTGTGTGCGCGGCGGGTTTGACGTGACGCCAGTGCTTGGAAGCCGTTCCGCTCTCGAACCGCTCAAGAAAAACGACGTGTTGCCGTGTCATGCAAGCGCTGCCCCGGCACGATATTGCCCCGATCTTGCTGCGTCTTTCGACGACGCTGCCGAACTTGGCGTCTTGCCTGGCTTGCAAGCTGATTGGTTTGATGAAGTTGAGGTCTACGATCGAGATTTCACGGTGACGCCGTCGAGCAATCGCATGGGCCTGCGTCTGTCGAGCGAACCGTTGACGATGCCCGAACGCGAGATGATCTCCGAACCCGTCTGTCCCGGCTCCGTGCAGGTGACGCGCGATGGGCAGTGCATCGTCCTCGGCGTGGACGGTCAAACGATCGGCGGCTATCCGAAGATCGCCCAGGTGATCCAGGCCGATCTCGACGCGCTCGGCCAACTACGGCCGGGCCAGAGCGTCCGCTTCGTCAAAGTGACGATGGACGGGGCGATTCGCCGCGATCGCGCTGCCCAGGTGGAGTTGCGCGAGTGGGCGCTGCGATTAAGCGCGTCGTTTGACGAAACCAAATAGCCCGTAGCTAACGATTGGCGTTTCGCGTTCCGGAGCACCGAAGGTGCGCAAATGTTAAAGCCCAGGGCAACGCCCTGGGACATCGACAAAACCATTTTCAAAGCCCCGAAGGGGCGCCATTTTGCCGCGGGCGTCGTCGCGCCCCTTCGGGGCTTTGATTGAATCAATCTCCATTCCCCAGGGCGTTGCCCTGGGCTTTGACGTTGCGCACCCTCGGTGCTCTCAAGAAAATACCAATGTAAAAAGCGCACGCAACTGGTTTAGTCTGGTCCTCACCTGCGCCGCGACCTAGGATGATTATTCGCCTTTTACTTGAGGAAATCATGGATAAAGTGCTCATCGCCCCTGCTCCGCTCTTCGGTCTGGAAGCGGAATTCGTCAACGTGCTCAAGCGAGCCGGCTTCGAGCTGGTCTATCCCAAGAAACGCGGTCAGTTGACCGAGGATGAGCTGCTCGATCAATTAAAAGGCATTCGCGCCGCCGTCGCCGGCTCCGAACCGTATACGAGAAAAGTCATCCAGGCTCATCCACAACTGCGCGCCATCGCGCGGGCCGGCGTCGGCTTTGACGCCGTCGATCTCGCGGCCGCCACCGATGGAGGCATCGCCGTCACGATCACGCCGGGCACGAATCAGGACGCCGTCGCGGAGCACACCTTCGCGCTCATCCTCGCCATCGCCAAGAACCTCGTGCCGCAACACCTTGGCACCTGCGAACTCAAATGGCCCCGGCAAGCGAACCTCCCGTTGCGTGGCCGCACGCTGGGCATCGCGGGCCTCGGCCGCATCGGCAAGGCCGTCGCGATCCGCGGGCACTGCTTCGGCATGAAGCTGATCGCGTACGAGCCGTTCCCCGATCATGCGTTTGCGAAACAATATGGCATCACGTTTGTCAATCTCGATCAATTGCTGGCGGAGTCCGATTTCCTGTCGCTGCACCTGCCGGCGTCAAAGGAATCGCGGCACATCATCAACAAGCAAGCGCTGGCGAAGATGAAGCCGAGCGCGTATCTCGTCAACACGGCCCGCGGCGCCCTCGTCAATGAGCCGGACCTCGTGGAAGCGTTGCAATCCAAGAAGATCGCCGGCGCCGGCCTGGACGTGTTCGAAGAAGAGCCGCCGGCCGATTTGCCGTTCTTTCACATGAGCAACGTCGTTGTCACGCCCCACGCGGCCGGCGTCGATCTGAAGTCGCGCGACGACATGGCCCTGTCGGCGGCGCAGGCGATTGTCTCGTTGTCGAAGAATGAATGGCCGGCGGAGAAGGTGGTCAATCCTGACGTAAAGGCGAAATACCGCTGGTAGACCTGTTCGGCCGGCTTTGCATTGCACATACGGTACATGCTGAAAGGAGCAGTTGGGAAAATGCACTGCAAACGGTAGAATACACCCAGAAAACTCCGGCGAATGGGAACCTTGCTAAAGGTGTTGATTCATGAAAGCGTATCGAACCCTGACGATTTCTGGAACGTACGAAATCCTCGTCGCTACCATTGCGGAAATTGAGAATAGACTGAACAACGGCTGGCAACGGAACAAACAAATCGAAGAGGATGGCAGAAATCCTGCAGGACTAGCGCCGGAGCAGTTGCGATACTGCTTCAAATGCGAGCCAACGCCTTCGCGAAAGGGCGCCTTGGTGGTGCTGATGAGCGATCCTAACGACAATCTGCAATTGACCAACATCGTTCCCGACGAATTGGGACAGCTGACCTTCGATGAATTCAACTCCATACTTGAAGAATTTGTCCAGAAATTTGTTCGGCCGGCTATCGCGAAAACCGGTGCAGAACTAGAGACTTCCAGCGGCATCGTGACGATCGATGATTGGTTCACACGTGAAACTGCGGAGAAACTCCGCCGGTTCCTGAAACTGACGCATGGAAGTACGAGCCATCCGGAAGATGAGAAACTGTGGAATTCATTCCTCGTTTCCGCAGATCGAGAAAACGCCGACGTTCACGGCGATCTACTGCGACGTTGGCTCAAAGAGGATGCAGGTATCCACGAGCACTACGCAGATCAGCTGGCGTCGGATTATCAACGTTTGAAGGAATTCCTCATGTATAAAGAACAATTCCAAGGGGCATAGGTCGATGCCCATAATCGCCGACACCGTATCCCAATTGGCCGTGGATGGGCTCCCGGTACTTTTCATCGACACATGCATTCTCCTCGACATTATCCGAGCACCCCAGCGCAAACTGTCCGGATGTGTACGCGCAGCGGTGGAATTGGCCGAAATGCAAGATCAATCGATCTGTAGGATCGTCGCGTCATCCATGATACAAAAGGAATGGGAAACTTATCAACAGAAAGTCATTGGCGAACTCAACGACCACTTGGAGTTACGCGATCAAGATGCAGTCGCATTTCACGAAGCCTGCGATGGTGTTCAACTTTCCATTTCGTTTGGCAAACCTTCCTATGAATCTGCCGGACTAGCAGTCAAGCTCCGTGATTTGTCCGCAAAATTGCTATCGAAGGCCGTTCATCTCTTGCCATCCGACGAAACGAAGTCTAAAGCGACGGACCGAACTCTTTCTTGTATTCGTCCGGCCAGAAAAGGTGGCGGATTGCAGGATTGCATAATAATCGAGGAGTATCTCGAAGTGTCCCGCCTCCTTCAGGCAGCTGGATTCTCAAAAAAGAGAGTCTTTTGTACCTCAAACGCCGAGGATTACCAAGACGGAAGACAGTTACACAAGACATTAGCGGACGAGTTCAGCGCGGTAGGCTTGGTGTTTACGAATTCGTTTCCTTGGTTGCTGAGTGAACTCAATAGGACAACATGAAATCGGCCGCGCAATTCTATCCACCCGGCCGGGCCCGGTTGATCTCGACCATCAATACCATGCAGGTCCAGACCAGACTGAGGCCGATAGTCGTAACGATTTCGAGAATGCCCAGGATCATACCGAAGATCGCCCAGCCGCGGTAAAGCGGATTGGACGGCGACAAACCGCGGGCGCACAGAATCGTCGCGATCAGGCCGCTGAAGAAGGCGACCGCGTCGAGAATCAAGAACCAATAATACATCCACCGTTCGCGTTGAAGATTTGGTTGCTGTTGCTCTTCCTGCCTGAGGAATATGTAAAGCACCAGAACTACGGCGAGCAGACCGAGCGACACCATGGCCGCGATGAAGCCGATCATGCCGGCGGTCGTCGGGTGATCCTGGGCGCGCCGGGAACGCGGCCGATCAACGTCGTCGTCTTCGTATCGCACCGCTGGCCCAGCCAAGGAAGTTAAGCACAAATCGCGGAGAGCGGTCATTATACTTCATGTGCGGGCGAGGCGAGAACAAAAATCAGCCCTGGAGTGCGGCGTCAATGGTCTTGTTTTTCCGTCTCTTTGCGAAGGCGCCGGCCAAACGCCCATAGCGAAACACAGCTCACGAGCATGCCGCCGAAGGCGCAAATCGGCATCCACACGCCGTTATTTTGCATGACAAATCGATACTCCATCTTCATTGCTTCCCAGGCGCAATCGATCGTATCGCAGCCGCGCCACGTTTCCATGAACGCGAGCACAAATCCGATTGAAAATCCAAACAGGACGCCGATTCCAATCGCGATCAGCGTTGGAATGGCGCCGTATTTTGAGCGACCATTGAGAAAGATGGCGCTCGCGCAGAGGAATGTGCCGGAACAAAGACCGACGAAATTAGGTTCCATAGGCGAATCGAATCCTCGTTGATACGCCTACAAATTGGTGTCCTCCACATTATGCCATTTCGCTCGCAGATACTCAACGACCAACCGCCGATGACAATGCTCCGCCGTCGGCTCGCTGCATAACAGCACCGCGGGAACGTCGAACAACTTCGGATCGATGCTCTCCTCGATCTTGCGTTCGGCCATCAACACCAAGAACTGCTTCTCGTAATCTTGCCAACTTCCCTTCGCTTTCTTGAACGCGTCGAGCATCTCTTGCGTCGGCGCCAGCATCGGCTCATGCAAATACTCGATGCCGCAGATTTCGCGCAGGAAATACGCCAGATCGTCGCGCTTCGTGAAGCCGGCGAGTTGCGAGACGTTGTTGAGCCGCACGTCGATCAGCCGTTTGGTGCCGTTGGCCTTGAGGATGCCGAAGAACTCGGCGGCGGGTTTCTTGGTGAAGCCGATGGTGTAGATTTGCATGAGCCGCGTCCTCCATCAACGCATACGGCCAGCCCGATGCGAGCTGGCCGTTTTGTCTTTCGGTTGGTCGGCGATGTCAATACGGGAACGGGTACGAGTATGGTGCATACGACGGATACGCGTACGGATTGTAGGCCGGGTACGCATAGGGATTATAGCCCGAATACAGGTACGGGTTGTACGCCGAGTTGTAATTGTAATTGGCGTACGGAACGAAGCCCGACCAGTTGTTGTAGATGTTCGGATTGGTGTATCCGTAATAGTTCCGGTTGGCGTACCAGTGCGGATTGCCGACGGTCTGGAAACTCTGCGGCGCCCGTACGACATTCGGGCGAACCACCGCCGTATTGAAGGCATTGTTTCGGCGCACAACGGTTTGCGCCTGCAGATTCGTGGATGCGACGAGAACGAGCGCGGCGACAGCGACGGCCAACACGGCCGGTTTGATTAGCGATTTCATGATCATCTCCCTGTTGTTCAATCACAACGTTGATTTGCAACCGTGCGACGCTTTCCTAATTTCATTGTTCGAGTCGAGATCTTCAGAAGTCAAGCGCTCACGCCCAACTTGTGGCGAAACTTCCCCGCGAAAGCAAAAGGGCCAACTCTGCTGGAGCCGGCCCTTTCGGGATCGGACGCCTGCTTAGGCAAGCGGCGTTTCTTGTGATACCCGTAGGACGGACATTCCTGTCCGTCCCCGCGTGGACGGACAGGAATGTCCGTCCTACGTCTGGTAAGTTTGCACCTGCCGGTCGCCTTAATAAGGCAGGTACGATCCCGGGTAGGTTACGACCGGCGCGGGCAGCACGTAGGGCGTGTAGGTCGGCACCACGCTGGGGTAAAAAGTCGGGTACGAGTACGGATACGGCGTCACGATCGGATAGGGATAAAACGCGGGGCGATAGTAATCCACCGTGCGATACGGGCTCGAATAGACGCCGTAGTTGTAGCTTGGCAGCGTCGCGACGCGGATGCTCGTGACCGGCTGCGGAACCGGGCGAACCAGAACCTGGCGGTAGGTTCCATTATTGACGCGGACCTGGGCTTGGACATTCGTTGAACTGATCAAGAAAGCCGCTGCGACCAGAGCGGTGCTGATAATGAGCTTGTTCATGGCTTCTCCCTGCATGAGTTTTGCGTTATTGGTTTCCACGGGCTTGACTCCCACGGCAAACAAACGCAGGGGAAAGGCCAGCTTGCGCGCAAAGTAACAGGCACACTCCGTGTGCCGTGGCGGCGGACGGCACACGGAGTGTGCCTGCTACTTTGCGCGCAAACCGCGTCCGTGTCTCTCAACGGACCCAGAACTCGCGCGGCTCGCGATCCATCTCGGCTTCCCACGTGTCCATGGCCATTCGCAAACGCTCGACGACTTCCGGGTGACGAAAGTTGAGATTGTTGCGTTGCCCGACGTCCTTGGATAGATCGAACAACATCTCGATCGTGTCGTCCTTGAGGTACTTCCAGTCGCCGTCGCGCGCCGACTTCTGCTTTCGGCCGGCGCGGTCGATGCGCCAGAAGAGCGTTCGGGCCCTGGCGTCCTGTTTGCCTTGCAGGATCGGCAGCAAATCGATGCCGTCGAGCGGCACGTCCGGCGAAGGCTTGTGGCCGGCCGCAGCCAAGATGGTCGCGGTCAGATCCATGGTGATGCCGACTTGATCGGTCGTTTTGCCTTTTTGCAACTGGTCCGGCCAACGCATCAGGCACGGCACGCGGACGCCGCCTTCCCAGAGCGACGTCTTGTGATGAAAGAACGGCGTGTTGTCGGAAAGAAAGTAGCCGCCGTTGTCGCTCGACAGAATGACGAGCGTGTCGTCGGCGATCTTGTGCTTGTCGAGGGCCGCGAGCATTTGGCCGACGCCTTGATCGACGCGTTCGAGCATCTTGATGTAGTCCTGGCGCGTGCCCTTGTTGTGGTTCTCCTTCGTCAACACTTGCTTCGGATCGTCCGGCACTTGAAAAGGGAAATGCACGGCGAGGTGCGGCACGTACAGAAAGAACGGCGCCTTGGCGTGCTTGTCGATGAACGTGACCGCCCGCTCGTTGATCAGATCGGTGAGGTAGCCGGTCGCTTTCACATCCTTGTCGCCGTCGCGCAGGACGTACGTGCCGTCGAAATAGTTGTACTTGTAATAGTCCGCATGCCCGGTGAGGACGCCGAAGTATTCGTCGAAGCCGTGCCGCAGCGGATTGAAGCGCGGTTGGAAGCCGAGGTGCCATTTGCCGAACACGCCGCAGCGGTAGCCGAGGGCGCGTAAGAGTTGCGCAATCGATCGGCCGTTGGGCGTCAGCCCCGGAGCGTATTTGTCGGCCTCGGGAATCCACTTGCCCGCGTCGCGCTTCCATTGTTCCGCGGTGAAGCCGAGCGCCCATTCCAGGCCGCTGCGTTGCTGATAGCGGCCGGTGATGAACGCGGCCCGCGTCGGCGTGCATACCGGAGCGTTGGAGTAGAACTGCGAAAATTTGACGCCCTCCTTCGAGATGCGATCGATGTTCGGCGTCTTCGCGTCCTTGCCGCCCATGCAGCCGAGGTCGGCGTGGCCCATGTCGTCGATGAGGATGAAGATGACGTTGGGTTTCTTGGGTTGCTGGGCGGAAGAAGCGCCAAGCCAAAACAGCACAAGAGCACATGCAACGAAGGCACGAGTGAGGAATCGCATTGGCGGTCCTTTCGCATGGGGAAGGGAAACGCAATGCGATCATAGGCGAGCAATAGCAGGAGTCAACGAAATGTCGGCGGCGGCATAGGTTAATGGGCTACGCGCCAGACGCGCCACACGGTGACCTTTCGATCACCTGGTTCTTTTGAGTACAACACGCCCAATGGCAATTCGAGCAAAACTCGATCGTCATCCGCGCGTGATTCGCCAACGCCGAACGGATCGCGTCGAAGTTGCTAATCGATGGCGTTTGCTGCCGCACTGATCATTGACTTGTCGGCGGCGGCGACCCAAATATTGGTAAGTCCGTTCTCGGCGTCGGCGTGCCACAGGACCGTCCAATTCATCGCTTCTCCAATTCCGCGAGTATGTCAGCCAGGGGTCGGCCGCCGGGTTGATTTTTGGATGCCGCGATTTCCTCTTCGGTGAACGGGATGTCGTACTTCCCATATTTCTTGGCGGGCACAAACTGACCGACCGGCATTCCGCTCGGATCGCACAACTCGACCGTTTGCGTTGACTCCTTGAGTTGGCGAGCGAGATTGGCATCGATAAGGATGCGTGTCATGGCTTGTACCTCTTTTGCCGATGGACCGTTACCATCAACATCATAGCATCTCGTTTTCGTCAGTTCAATTGTTCGCAACGAACGAAGCGAGCGCGAAACCGCAAGCGGCGACACCTGGATTGCCGGCGCGCAACCCATACAAAAGCACGATAACATTTTGGCCTCGGTTCGTCGCGAAACTCTCATCAATGGAAAGGAGCATCCATGATCGTCGGCGTTCCGCGCGAAGTCGCAGCCGGTGAACGACGCGTCGCCCTGGTGCCCGATCTTGTGCCGATGCTCGCCAAGGCGGGGTTGGAAACGCACGTCGAAACGAACGCCGGCGCCGCAGCCGGGTTTCCCGATGCCGCCTATCAGGACAAGGGCGCTCAGATCAAGCCGACCATCTACGCCGATTCCGACATCATTCTCAAAGTCCAGCCGCCAACGCTCGACGAAATCGCTCGCATCAAAGAAAACGCCACCCTCATCGGCTTTCTTCAACCCTATTCGCAACAGGCGGCCATCGCCGCGCTGGCGGCGCGCAAGATCAGCGTCTTCGCGATGGAGTTGATGCCGCGCATCACGCGAGCTCAGCCGATGGACGCATTGAGCGCGATGAGTTCGCTTGCGGGCTACAAGGCGGTCCTGTTGGCGGCGAGCCGATTGCCGAAGTTCTTTCCACTAATGATGACGGCCGCTGGCACGATGACGCCGGCGCGAGTGTTCATTCTTGGCGCAGGCGTCGCGGGATTGCAAGCGATCGGCACCGCGCGCCGGCTCGGCGCGGTCGTCGAAGCGTACGACACGCGGCCCGCCGTCAAGGAGCAAGTCGAAAGCCTCGGCGGCCGCTTCGTCGAACTGCCACTGGAGACGGCCGGCGCCGAAGACAAGACCGGCTACGCGAAGGCGCAATCGGAAGACTTCTACAAGAAGCAACAGGAGCTGCTCGGCAAAACCATCGCCAATGCCGACGTCGTCATCACGACCGCGCTCGTTCCCGGCAAGCCTGCGCCGATTCTCGTTCCCGCGGAAGCCGTGCAAGCGATGCGGCCAGGCTCCGTCATCATCGATCTCGCGGCCGAGGCGGGCGGCAATTGTGCCCTGACGACGCCGGGCGAGGAAGTCGTCAAGCACGGCGTGACCATCGTCGGCTTCACCAACTTGCCGAGCACGATGGCGACTCACGCGAGCCAGATGTATGCGCGCACGGTCGTCAATTTCCTGATCGTGTTGATGAAGGACAAGACGTTGCAAATCGATGTGAAAGACGATTTGGTGCGCGGCCCGCTTGTGACGCATCAGGGGGAGATTGTGCACGATGTCGTAAAAGGAATCATGGCAACGAAATAACCGCATGACGTTTAGCGCTCGCGTGGCGCCTTGCGAGCGCTAAACGCAAAGCAGGAATCGGGAGTCCCCTGTCATGACGACTGCCCTCCTCGACCTCGAAATCGGCCTTTACATCTTCATTCTCGCCGGCTTCCTGGGTTTTCACGTCATCACGCGCGTACCGCCGCTCTTGCACACGCCGCTCATGTCGGCGACGAACGCCATCTCCGGCATCTCGCTGATCGGCTCGATCGTTGTCGCGGGATCGGAGCGTTCTTCGTGGTACAGCGTTATTCTCGGCATGATCGCGGTCGCGTGTTCATCAACCAATGTCGTCGGCGGATTTCTAATAACGGATCGCATGTTGAAAATGTTCAAGGGAGGCAAAGACAAAGATCAAAACAAGAAATGGTACGCGCCGGCGGAAATCGCCGTCCCGCTCCTTTGCTTTCTCAGCCTGGTCGTATTAGGCATGTTGATCGCAGCGATCCAGGCAGACAAAGTCGCTCCGAAGACGGTGTTAACCTATCTCTACATCTACTCCGCAGTGCTGTTCATCCTCGGCTTGAAAGGCTTGAGTTCGCCGCGTTACGCTCGCAAGGGCATGTTCCTCGCGGAACTCGGCATGGCCGTCGCGATTGTCGGCACGCTGTTTGATCCCGCGCTTCATAAGCTCGGCTACGTCTGGATCGCGATCGGCATGGTGATCGGCTCCGTCGCCGGCGCGTCGATGGGCCTGCGAATTCCGATGACCGCGGTGCCGCAGCGGACCGCGCTGTCGCACTCGCTCGGCGCCCTGGCGGCGACGCTCGTCGGCATCTCCGAATACTCCGAGCACTTCCCCGACATCGGCGGCGTGAAGATGACAGCCCTCGGTTTCGAGGTCACGATCGGCGCCCTGACGTTCACCGGCAGCTTGATGGCGGCCGCGAAATTGCAAGAGCTTTTGCCTGGCGCGCCGATCACGTACAAAGGCCAAAACATTTGCAACTTCCTCTTGCTTGCGGTGCTGGTCGGCTCGTTTATCGGTTTGATCTACGCGCCGGATTTGTGGTACCTTTTCATTTTGCTGTCTCTCCTGGCATTGGGCTTCGGCTTCTTGCTTGTCTTGCCGATCGGCGGCGCGGACATGCCGGTCGTCATCGCGCTTTTGAATTCGTACGCCGGGCTCGCCGACGCCGCGATGGGCTTCGTGCTCGCCAATCGCATCCAGATCATCACCGGCTCGCTCGATGGCGCGTCCGGCTTCCTGTTGTCATTGCTAATGTGCCGGGCGATGAATCGTTCCGCGTTCAACGTCCTTTTCGGCGCGTTTGGCAAGGTCCAGGAATCGAGCATCGCGAAGGAAGCGAAGGGGACGGTCCGCAGCATCACCGCGGAAGAGTTGGCGGTGCTCTTTGACGGCGCTCGCTCCGTCATCATCGTGCCCGGCTACGGCATGGCGGTCGCGCAAGCGCAGCATGGCATCAGCGAACTCGCGAAGCTGCTCGGCGCCAAGGGCATCGATGTCAAGTACGCCATTCATCCCGTCGCCGGCCGCATGCCGGGCCACATGAACGTGCTGCTGGCCGAGGCGAATGTGCCGTACGATCAGCTTTATGAGATGGACCAGATTAACCCGTACTTCCCGGAGACCGATGTGGTGCTGATCGTCGGCGCCAACGACGTGACGAATCCCGCGGCCCGCACGGACAAGTCGAGTCCGCTGTACGGCATGCCGATCCTCGAAGTCGATCGCGCTCAATCGGTGATTGTCATGAAGCGCAGCATGCGTCCCGGTTTCGCCGGCGTTGACAACGAGCTTTACTATGACGCGAAGTGCATGATGCTCTTCGGCGATGCCAAGGACAGCGCAAACAAATTGATCGCCGCCTTGAAGGGATAAATCGATCTCCCGCTTGCGGTTTAGCGCCCGTGTCGCGCCGAGTTACACCTTATAAATCTGCTAAAATAACGGCATGCCTGCTCACAAGCCGAAACGCGCAAAGCGCGTCATCAACTACTTGCCCGGCGGCGATCATCCGGACCGTGACGTTTGGGAAAAGATGAAGGCTCATTGCCGCAATCTCACGCCTGCGGCCGCGATCAGCGAATGCGCCCATCTCAGTGCGGAGTATCGGCGGAGATTCGCCATGCCCGAGATCGACTGGAAGAAAATCGTCGCCGCATTGCAGGCCAAGAAAATCCCGTTCGTCCGCACCGGCGCGCACGGCATCGCGACGTGGACCGGCCGGCCGCGTTCGACGCACGACGTGGGTATTCTCGTCAAGGCGGGCCGCAACCTGCAGCGGGCGGTGAAGACGGTGGAGGCGCTTTACCCGGAGTTGGAGAAGCACAACTTGTTCGGCGTCACGGCGTTCTTCGTTCCGGGCGAACGCGAGTCGGTGATCGACGTCACCTATCCGCATCGGGCCGATATCGAACAAACGTTGGAAACGGCGACCGTCGTTGACGTGGAGGGCGTTCAGGTTCGCGTGCCAAAGCTCGAGGCTGCGCTCGCAAATAAGTATGGTGCAATGTTGGTGCTAAACCGAGATAAGATCAAACGCGCGCAAGACGCCGTGGACTTCGCGACAATGGTCAAGCATTCGCTGGACGAAGGCCGCACTCCGATCGATATGGAATGGCTCCGCGAACTCGGCGAACTCGTCTGGGCCGGTGGCGGCGGCGAAGAGATCGTGCGTTTCGTCGAGCAAGCCAAGGCCGGCGATGTGCCCAATCCGAATGCCTGATGCCGTTAGCGGTTCGCGGGTGTTTCGTCTTTCAGGCAGCAACCACCGTATTTGAGGACGCGTCATGAGCCACTCACGCATCTTCTTTCTTGCCGGCTTCTGTCTGATTTTCGCGAGCACCCAATTCGGGTATGCCGGCGAAAAGGAAAAACGGTTTCGCATGGTCCTGAATGTTGCCCGCGATTGCATTACGGACAAAGAATGGGATCAAGCCGTGGAGGCATTGCAGGCATGTCTCAATGAACCGAAGGAAATCCTCATCGTCATCAGCATGGTCAATGGGAAACCCATCAAAGCGTCGGTTCATGCCGAAGCCGAACGCATCATCAAATCGCTGCCGCGCGCTGGACGCGAGCAATACGAAACGCAGTTTGGATTTGAATCGCAGCTCTTGCTAAAGGCGGCCGACAAGGATGAAAAGAAACTGCAGGACCTGAGCCGGCGTTTCCTCTACACGAAAGCCGGCGCCGACGGGACCGAACGGCTCGCGGGCGGACAATTTGACGCAGGCCGCGCGAAGGACGCGACGAAGACGTATGCCCGCTTGCTCGACGCCCGGCCGCTTGACAAGCTTTCGCCGCCGACGCTTTACAAGGCGGCCCGCGCCTGCCGCGACGCGAGTGAGAACGGCCTTCGCGACGCGTTCTGGACCGAGCTTCGCAGGCAAGCGCCGGTCGGCTTTCGCGACGGCGACCAATTCATCACTCACGAGGCAGCCGAACGCGAGTTGCAACGCCCGCCCGCGAAGCCATGAGCACGAGAACCAATTGAACTCGACAAACGTAATGATCAAGAGACGTTGGCATTGTAAACGCCC
>DAIOGM010000116.1:5574-17557 GCA_036745215.1 Gemmataceae bacterium | reverse complement strand
AAACGGCTCGTGCTTCCCGACGTCCGCTTGATCGGCTGGTTGCCCTCCGGCCTCGTGTTGGTTGCCGAGCAAAACGACCTGACCAAGCCGAGCACGTACGTTGAGACGTGGAACTGGCAAGAAAAACGCCGGGTCGCACGCTGGGATGCGAAGGAGGGCTCAAAATTTACCGTCGCGAAGATGACGTCATGGGTCACGCCGCCCACGAGCATCGCCGAACTCTCCGCGGATGGCCGGCATGTCCTGTTCGGCGGTTACGTTCATCGAACCAACCCCGACTGGCTGGCGACCGTTCGCAAATGGCTGCGTCTGCCGGACCCGCCGCCGCTGGTCATCGAGGCGTCCTTGCTCGACAGTGAAACCCTCACTCTCGTCGCCCCGTTTCGCATCCCGGCCGAACAGCAACGCCTCGGCGTCTTTCGATTCACCACGGATGGCCGCTATTTGGTGTTCACGGATGGGCACGTCGTGGAGCATTACGCGCTGCCGTTGCGGTCGTGGTTGACCAGTGCGTTGTGGGCCGGCATCGCGCCGCTCACATTGATTGCAATCGTGTCAACCTGGCAATTCTGGCGTCGCCGCAAACGTGATACAATATCGCCAACTCCTCCAACTGCGAACGTTCCCGAGGTCTCCGATGCGAAAACATGATCTCGCAAACGGCAACGGCGGTGCGGCCGTCGAAAAAGAAACCTCGCCATTCCGCGCGGGAGACACGCTGACACGCGCGGAATTCTTGCGCCGTTGGGAACAAAACTCACAAATCAAGTATGCCGAGTTAATAGGAGGAATTGTCTATATGCCTTCGCCTACGACGTTCCTTCATGGAGAAACACAAGGTGAAGTCGCGTGTTGGCTGGGGACCTATGCGGCCAATACCGAAGGTGTGAAACATGGGACTAATTCGACGACGTTCATGGAGCAAGATTCACCTCAGCCGGACGAATACTTGCGAATTCTGCCGGAATGTGGCGGCGCGGTCCGGCCGGCGGGCAAGTATCTTCGTGGGGCGGCTGAATTGATTGCCGAGATATGTCTATCCAGTGCCGCTTACGATTTGCATCAAAAACTCAAACTTTACGAGAAAGCTGGCGTGCAGGAATACCTTGCCGTTCTCATGTACGAACAACAAATCCGGTGGCATTGCCTTGGCGAGTCCGGATATGAACTTCTCGAACCAACGCGCAATCTGGTCTGGAAATCATCAGTTTTCCCGGGCCTCTGGCTTGATTCCAAGGCCCTGCTCGCCGGCGACTCGGCGAAGCTTCTCCGAACCTTGAATCGCGGCCTGCGTTCGCCGGAGCACGCCGCGTTTGTCAAGAAGCTCGCCCGCAAGAAAAAGAAATGACCCACCCAAGCCCCGGGATGAGCGCAGCGATTCCCGGGGGTTCGCACGCAGGTAATCATCATGCCTCTCCGCTATATCCTTATCGTCGCCGCGCTATTAATCGCGTCCCTCCCCCTCCATGCCCGCCCCGCATACAAGCAGGCATTCGCGCACTATTTCGGCATCCACCTGCCGAAGAATCTCAACGCCTGCACGACGTGCCACCTGCCCGACGCCAAGGACAAAAAAGACGACGACGACAAGCCGCACAACGCGTTCGGTCTGCGCGTCAAGGCCGTCAGGGACGAGCTGCGCAAAGCCGGCAAGGGCACGACGATCGACGCCCGGCTCGACGCGATTCTCAACGAGGACTCCGACGGCGACGGCGTCAGCAATCTCATCGAGGTGCTTACCGGCCACGCGCCCGGCGACAAGGCGGATCGGCCCAGCGATAAGGAGTTCGCGGACGTCAAGTCGAAGCTGCTCGCGTTTCAGCGCGATCGCAGCGGCTATCCCTGGCGGCCGTTCGAGGTCGTCAAGCGCCCGGAGGCGCCGAAGGTCAAGAACGCGGCCTGGGTGCGCAATCCGATTGACGCATTCATCGCGGCCGAGCATGAGGCGATGAAGTTGAAGCCGCGAAATGAGGCGGCGCCGGAGGTGTTGTTGCGGCGCGTTTATCTGGATTTGATTGGGTTGCCGCCGACGCCGAAGGAAATGGAGGATTTTCGCAAGGAACTGAGCGCGAAACCGCAAGCGGCGTATGAGAAAGTCGTCGAGGATTTGCTCTATCGGCCGCAGTATGGCGAACGCTGGGGCCGGCACTGGATGGATGTCTGGCGCTACAGCGACTGGGCCGGCTACGGCGCTCAGGTGCGCGACAGCCAGCCGCATATCTGGCACTGGCGCGACTGGATCATCGATTCACTTAACGCAGATAAGGGCTACGACCGCATGATCCTCGAGATGTTCGCCGGCGATGAACTCGCGCCGGAGGATCCCAAGGCGCTCGTCGCGACCGGCTATCTCGTGCGCAACTTCAAGCTGTTGAGCCGCGAGAAATGGATGCAGGACACGGTCGAGCACACATTCCTCGCGTTCCAGGGCGTGACGCTGCAATGTGCGAAGTGTCATGATCACATGTTCGATCCGATTTTGCAGACGGATTACTATCAAGTGCGCGCCATCTTCGAGCCGCACAACGTTCGCACCGACAAGTTGCCGAATGAGCCGGACATCAAGAAGGATGGCCTGGTGCGCGTCTATGATAAGGACCTCAAAACGCCGACGCTGTTCTTCATCCGCGGCGACGATCGTGCGCCGGACAAGAACAAGAAAATCGAGCCGGGCGTGCCGGACGTGCTGGGCGGGCGATTTCCAATGGTCGAGCCGATCAAGCTTGGGAAGCAACCGGAGCCGACCGACAAGAAGACGCCGAAGTATCCGGAGGAGAGCACGGGCCGGCGTTTAGCGTTCGCGAAATGGCTCGCGGATAGGGAAAATCCCCTGACGGCGCGCGTGGCCGTCAATCACATCTGGCTGCGCCATTTTGGCCAGGCGATCGTGCCGACGGTGTTCGACTTCGGCAAGAACGGTCGGCCGCCGTCGCATCCGGCGCTTCTTGATTGGCTGGCGGCGGAATTCATGGAGGCAGACAAGGAGACAAGGAGACAAGGAGACAAGGAGACCGGGAGCAAATGGTCGATGAGGCATATCCATCGCTTGATGGTGATGAGCAGCACGTATCGCCAGGCGTCCACGCCCGATGCGGCGAATATGCAAATCGATCGAGATAACAAGTATCTCTGGCGCTACACGCCGCATCGGCTCGAAGCGGAGGCGGTGCGCGATGGCGTCTTTTATGTCGCAGGCAAGCTTGATCTGCAAAGGAGCGGGCCGGATATCGATTACAAGCTCGGCTTGACGACGCCGCGGCGCAGCCTGTACTTCCGCCACGCGGCCGAGAAGCAGATGGAGTTCTTGCAGCTCTTCGACGCCGCCAACGTGACGGAATGCTACGAACGCCAGCATTCGATTGTGCCGCAGCAAGCGCTCGCGCTCATGAACAGCGAAGTCGCCATCAAGCATGCGCGCATCCTCGCGCGGACGATCGCGGCGAAGTCGAACGATCCGGAAGCATTCGCGATCGGCGCGTTCGAGCACGTCCTGTCGCGCCGGCCGACACCGGAAGAGCGCGGCGAATGTGTCACGTTCCTGGCGACGCAAACGAAGGCGCTGCAATCAATGAAGCTCACCGGCGGCAATGTCGAGGACGGCAGCCAGGCATCCAATGACGCGGCTCAGCGGGCGCGCGAGAACCTGGTGCATGCGTTGTTCAATCATCATGAGTTTGTGACGGTGAGGTGATAGAATTGCGATTGCTAAGGAAGGGGAGACAAACATGATTGTAGAAGCCGCGCATCGCGTCTGGACCTTTGCAGAGTTTTGTGACCGGATACCGGAGGGTCTGAAGGCCGATCTCATTGATGGAGTCATTTACGTGGCATCACCCGACAACATTGAGCACAACGAGCTCTGCCTCTGGAACTGTGAAGTGCTTCGTCGATTTTTGCGGAAACGCAAAATCAAGGGTCGCGTCTTCGGCTTCCGCATCGCGTTCCGCCTCGACGACGAAAACGGCCCGGAACCCGACGTCGCTTACGTTCGGCCCGAGCGCGTACGGCTCATTCAGAAGACGTACATCGACGGCCCGCCGGATTGGTCGCTCGAAATTATCTCGCCGGACAGTATCGAGCGGGATTATCAGAAGAAACGCCTGCAATACGAGCGCGCCGGCGTTCCAGAATACTGGATCATCGATCCGCTCGAACAACGTATGCTCTGCTATCGCCTCGGCGCGAACGGCAAGTACAAGGAAATCCGCAGCCGCAACGGCAAGATGCACTCCGAAGTCATTCCCGGTTTCTGGGTCAAACCCGAATGGTACTGGCAATCACCGCTGCCGGATGGAGACGACGTGCTGAAGGAAATCCTGGCGGCGGGGAATGGGAGGGCGTAAGAGCGTTTGTTTCGCGGTCCCAGGCAGCTTTGGAGCGTTCCTGAGCTATGCTTCATGCATGCGAGTCTTGCGAACGAAAATGTTCTGGTCGGTGCTGTTCTTCACCGCGATCGGGCTGACCGCGCTGGCGTACATCGAAGGACATCTCACGTGCGGCTTCGCGAGTTATCGCGTGAAGTATAGCGGAAACATCGGCAACCGAGGGCGCGGCGGGACATTCGGGCCGAAGACGGTGTATCTTCGTCGCGGGCAGGCATTTGTCGTCTCCTATGAAGTGGAAATCACGCGGGGATCGCTTCACTTCCGCGTGGAACGTGGCTGGTACGGCATCAACGACGGCAGCATCGGCGCCCACACGGTGCGAGCGAGCGGCAGCGGCCATTTCTCGGCGCCAATCCCTGCGGACGGCTGGTATCGTCTGTCCATCCATGCCCATTCCGACGGCGCCGGTTGCGATCTCGATTACACGGCCACCTGGAGTGGTCAATCCGCACCTTAGTCGGCTCATTCACGTCCCATTCGACAATCCTCTGGCATCGGCAGGCGCGTCTGGTAAAATCCACGGGAGATATTGCTGCATCGCCGCCGCATCAAGCCGAGTTCGTCATGCAAAAAACCGTGGCCCAAGACTTTTACACGTTTGACGATTTCTGCTTCCTCGTCAAGGATGGGCAGAAAGCCGACCTGATCGATGGAGTCATCTACATGGCGTCGCCCGATAGCATCGAATCGAATCGGCTATCCAAATGGCTGCTCGGCGTCACCGACGATTATGCCATCGAAAAGGATCTGGGCGAATGCTTCATGCTGCGCGTCGCTTTCCGACTTGACGAGAAGAACGCGCCGGAGCCCGATATCGGCTTTGTCAAGAAAAGCGGGCTTCACCTCGTCAGAAAAGGCTACATTGCAGGGCCGCCGGATGCGTCGTTTGAAATCGTCAGCCCGGAGAGTATTGAACGACATTACTACAAGAAGAAGGATCAATACGAAAAATACGGCGTGCGCGAGTACTGGATCATCGACCCGATGGAAGAAACCGTGACGCTATTGCGTCTCAACAAACGCGGCAAGTATCAGGAAGTGCGGCCGAAGGATGGTATCTTGCACAGCGAGGTCATTGAGGGCTTCTGGCTCGATCCGAATTGGCTGTGGCAATCGCCGCGGCCGCGCAAAGCGGAGATTCTCAAGCAATTGCTGCAATCGGAAGAATAAGAGGGAATGATGAAACATCACGTCAATATCACGCGCCGCCACTTCCTTGCCGACATGGGCATGGGCTTCACCGGCCTCGTCCTCGGCTCGATGCTTGCCAACGAATCGCGCGGCCAAGCGAACCCCACTGCCGCGGAGGGGCGCGGCGAACACGTTGGCCCGCATTTCCCGCCGAAAGCGAAGTCCGTCATCTGGATCTTCCTGTGCGGCGGCGTGTCGCATGTCGAAAGCTTCGACGTCAAGCCGGAACTCAATCGCTATGCTGGCATGACCATCGCCAATACGCCGCACCGCAACGTGCTCGAGTTCGAGGGGCAGGGCGTCATCGCCGGCAATCCGTCGCACGGCAATCGCCACACGCTCATGGGACTCAACACCGGGTATCGGCGCTACGGACAATGTGGCCTCGAAGTTGCCGACTGGTGGCGGCACATCGGCGAATGTGCGGATGACATCGCCGTCGTCCGCTCGCTGTGGACCAATCACAACGATCACGGCGCTCAGCTCACCTGGCACACCGGCCGGCATGTGCGCGAAGGCGCGTTCCCGACCATCGGCTCCTGGATCAACTATGGCCTCGGCACGCTCAATCAAAACTTGCCGCAATACGTCGTCCTCGGGCAACCGACCGGCGATTGCTGCGGCGGCTCGTGGACGCATGGCTCGTCGTACCTCGGCCCCGAATACGCCGGCGTTCGCTTGAATGTCGGCGCCCGCGACCCGTTGCCGTTCGTCACGCCCGGCATGACGCCCGCGGAACAAGACGCCGAGTTCGGCCTGATCAATCGGCTCAATCGCCTGAGCGGCATCGAGTATCCGGACGATCCGGCATTGCGTGCCCGTATCCGCGCTTACGAACTCGCGGCCGGCATGCAGACGGCGATCCCGGAGACGTTGCAGTTCAATCAAGAAACGGATGCGACGCGCCGGCTCTACGGCTTGCATCAAAACAACACGCAAAACTTCGGCCAGCTTTGCCTGGCGGCGCGCCGGCTCGTCGAACGCGGCGTGCGCTATGTGCAACTCTTCCACGGCGGCGGCGGCGGCGGAGCGTGGGATGCGCACTCGAGCATTCGCTCCAATCACAGCAACCTCTCCGGCCAGGTTGATCTGCCGATCGCGGGCTTGCTCAAAGATTTGAAACAGCGCGGCATGCTCGACGACACGCTCGTCGTCTGGGGCACCGAGTTCGGCCGCTCGCCCGGCGCGCAAGGCGATGGCCGCGATCATCATCCGACCGGCTTCTGCGCCTGGCTCGCCGGCGGCGGCATCAAGGGCGGCGTTGTGCATGGCGCGACGGACGAACTCGGCTTTTACGCCGTCGAGAATCGGCATTACATCACCGACATCCACGCGACGGTCATGCATCAGCTCGGCATCGACGCGCGGCGTCTGGAGGTGCCGGGGCGGCGGCGGCTCGATATCGACTATGGGACGCCGATTCGTGAGATCATGGTATGATGAAGCCGGAGGCGAATATGTCCACCATTCATACGACCCAACGTCCGGCCATCGGCGCCAATGGCGCGCCCATACCGCCGCTTGAACAAGGCGATCATTTGACGCGCGAGGAGTTTCATCGACGCTACGAAGCGATGCCTCACAGCAAGAAAGCGGAGCTCATCGAAGGAGTCGTCCATATGCCATCACCCGTCAGGTTCGAACAGCACGCAAGTCCGCAATTGTGTACAAGTTTTTGGCTCGGTTGTTATCTCATGGCTACGCCGGGTTTGCGCGGCGGCAGCGACGCCACTTTGAAGCTGGATCTCAAGAATGAACCACAACCGGACGGGTTTCTCTTTATTCCACGCGAACGTGGCGGCCGTATCAAAATCGACGAAGACGGCTACATCGTCGGCGGGCCGGAACTGATCGACGAAATCGCGGCGTCGAGCGCAAGCTATGACCTGCACACGAAACTCGAAGCGTATCGCCGCAATGGAGTGCAAGAGTACGTCGTGTGGCGCGTGCTCGACAACGCCATCGATTGGTTTGTCCTCGAGAATAACCAGTATGTTCGCTTGCCCCTCAACGACGGCATTTATCGTAGCCGCGTTTTCCCCGGCCTCTGGCTCGATGTGCAAGCATTGATTGACGGCAATCTGATCAAGGTCTTCGAAGTGGTCCAGCAAGGCGTCGCGACCCCAGAACACCAGAAGTTTGTCGCGTCTTTGCAATCAGCCAAACCATGAAGAAACTCCTCGCGTCCCTTTGGCAACGCCGGTGGTGCCGAGTCATTGGCGTCGGCACTGTCTGTTGCATGCTTCCCCTTTTGCACCCGTTCATTCGCCAATCGATTTTCGGACCGACCATCGACGGCGTGCCCTGGTGCGTCTGGGAAGACGAGATTCGCGCCGCCGCCGAACCGGAACGCGGTCGGCGGTCATGGTTCGGTCAACTGCTGGCCGATCTCGGTTTGGAACGGCAGCGCATCGGTCTGGACAGAAACTTTGAAGCCTTGCCCGTCTACCTTCACCTGACCAACGACGGCGATCTCACCGTTCGCAGGCACGCCATCAGCCAGTTGAGTCATTGGCGAAGTACTTACGACAAAAGCGCCCCGACCCTGCGCGGCCGGCTCGATGACGATGATCCGCTCTGCCGGCTGTGGGCCGCCCAGGTCGTCTGGTTTGCGACCAAGGAACGCGAAACCATTGAAGTGGTGCGGCCGTTGCATAATCACGAAAACCTGGAAGTTCGCCGGACGGCCGTCTCGCTCCTGTGCTACATGGCTCGCAGCGAGCCTTCCATGTTCGACACCGTTGCCAAATTCGCGGCCGACCCGGATGCGATCGTGCGAATGGATGCCGTGAATGCCTTGCAAGCGTATGGCAAACGGGTCTTGCCGCTGCTCCGGCAGGCGCTGCGTGACCCAGACAAGATTGTTCGGCTCACGGCCATTCGTGTAACATCGGAGCTGCGTGCGGACGGCGCCGAGTTGGTTCCGCAAATGCTCGCCATGCAGAACGACCCCGATCCGAACATTCGCCGCAACGCGTCGCATGCGTTGTACATGATGGATTCCAAACAATTCGCGAAGCCGGCGACGTGGGTCGATTGACGCAGAGTAACGCCTCATGAACGTCGTGCCCAAATTCTTGTCGCGCAAGGGCGCCTTCGCCTCGCTCGGTGTTGTCGCGCTTTTCATCGGGCTGGCGATGCTGCACCCTTATCCGCGTCAATCGCTGTTCGGTCCGACGATTCGCGGCAAACCGCGCTGCTTTTGGGAAGCGGAGATTCAACGACACCTGCCGCGCGAGCCGTCTTTTGTTGACCGGGCCAAAAACGTGCTCGGCATGCCACGACGCAACATGCCGTGGCAAGAGGTTTTCGACGACGCGGAAATGCTGCCTTTATTGCTCGACATGCTCGACGATCCGGACAACGAAGTGCGGCATTTTGCACTGGGCAATTTGACGATATTCCGCTCGTTGCAACAGGAAACCGCGCTGCCGGCGCTGCGCCAACAATTGGCGGCGGGCGATCTGGAATGTCAACTTCTCGCGGCGCGGGCGATCTGGTCGATCGCCAAGGACGAGGCGGCAATTGGCGTGCTCTTGAAGCCGCTCGACGACGCGGACCCCGGCGTTCGGGCGCTGGCCATGTCGCATGTCGCGAATCTGGCTGGGGAGGCGCCCCAGCTTTATCCGCACATTGTCGCGCGGGTCAAGGATCCCAATCCGCGTGTGCGCGTTCCCGTCATGTACGCGATGACCCAGTTCGGCGAGAAAGGCGTGCCCGTCCTGATTGACGGCCTGAACGATCCGTCCGCCGAGGTGCGCATCGCCGCGGCCATCGCGACCGACAATCTCGGTCCGGTCGCGAAGGACGCCGCCCCCGCGCTGGAAGCTCGCCTGACCGATTCGGACCCGGACATCCGCACGGTCGCTGCGGCGGCGCTCTTGCGGATCGATCGCGAGCGCTACCAGCATTTGAAGGAACTGCCACGATGAGCCGCTCGCAGCGCCGATTGCTGTCGTCCAATAACATGCTCGGCGCCATTGGCCTCGCCGCGCTCCTTTTCGGCCTCGCGATGCTGCACCCGTATCCGCGGCAATCGCTGTTCGGCCCGACGATTCGTGGCAAGCCCTGGTGTTCATGGGAGTATGAAGTTCGCATCTACTTCAATGACGTGGCGAACGAAAAGCCCTTCTGGCTGAAATCGATGGAATGGCTCCGATTCAAACATGAACCCATGGAACCCAACGATCTTTTTAACCACGCGGAGATGACGCCGTTATTGTTGCACCTGGCCAATGATCCCGATCCCATCTTTCGACGCTTCGTGGTGAGCCAGTTCTATTGGCATGCCAACCTCAACAACCAATCCGCGTTGCCGGTCCTGCAAGCGCGACTGAACGATCCCGACCTCGGTTGCCGTATCGAGGCGACGATGGCCCTGGCCACGATTGAGCCGAAGGAGCGCGTCCATCCCGTGCTGGTGCAAATGTTGGACGATCCGAAAAGCCGGCATCGCTATGAAGCCATTCGCGCGCTGACGTACCTGGCGGGATTCCAGGCCGAGGCGTTTGACGCCATGCTGCTTTACACAAAGGACCCCGATTCGAACGTCCGCACGGAAGTCATGATGGAGCTATTTCGTTACGGAAAACGCGGCGTGCCTTCCCTGATCCTGGGCGTGCAGGACCCGGATGTCGTCGTCCGCAGAGCCGCGTTAAGTTCCCTCACCGACCTCGGCGCTGACGCCAGGGACGCCGTGCCGATTCTGGAACGTTGCCTGAACGATCCGGACCCGACGATACGAATCCTGGCCGCGAGCGCGCTGACGGCAATCGATCCGGAGCGATTCGGGCACTGGAAGGTGAAAGGAGATTGACGATGGCGTTGATCCGGAAAATCCTGTCGCGCCGCCGGCTCCTTGCTGTCCTTGGCGTTCCGTTGATCCTGTTCGGCGTGATGATGCTGTTCCCGTATCCTCGGCAATCGCTGTTCGGACCCACGATTCGCGGCAAGCCGTGGTGCGAGTGGGAGGACGCGATTAGAAGCAATCACGCCGAGCGCGGCGACGGACCGCTGGCGGACGTGATGATGTTCTTGCGTCGCTTCGTGTTCCCCGAACCGGAGCAGATGGCGGACGCGGAGCTGTTCGATCATCCGGAGATGTTGCCGCTCGTCATCGCGCTTTTGGATGATCCGAGTCCTTCGGTTCGCGGCGCGTGCATCTTCGCCATCGAGATTTATCCGAATATTCAAGACGCGTCGGCCGTGCCGGCGCTGACGAAGCGGTTCGAGGACGACGTGCTCAAGAATCGCCTCGAAGCCGGCATCGCGCTTTGGCGCGTCAACAAGGACCGACGAATCGTGCCCGTGTGCACGGACCTTCTGAAGAACGGCAACGCCGACGAGCGTTTCGCCGCGACGAATTCCGTCAGCCGGCTCGGCGCCGATTTTCCGGAGTTGTTTCCGCATGTCGCGGCCCATGCCAAGGATGCCAATCCCTTGATTCGCCAAAACGTCATGTACGCCATGGACCAATTCGGCTCGAAAGGCGTTCCCATCCTGGTGACCGGCTTGAAGGACGCGAACGCCGGCGTGCGCCATACCGCGGTTGCTGGTTTGTATAGTTTGGGGCCCGTCGCCAAGGACGCGGCGCCGGCGCTGGAAGCGTGCTTTGGAGATGCGGATTCATATGTGGCGGGCGTCGCGCGAGCGGCGCTGCGCAGGATCGATCCAAAGCGGGTTGATTGAAAAAATGGCGCTGCCAAGAAATCCGAAGACGTGATAAACTACACGCGTTGAAGCATCCGCGCTTTAAGGAGCCGACATGTCTAATCCGAACCAATCCGTCCCGACGCCGACGGGGGAATTCCAATTGCATTTCGGCACTGCTCCGGACTCGTCCGACGCGGCGGCGGAATGCAAGAACTGGGAAAAACTCTGCGGCGAGTTGCTCGCGGAACGAGAAAAGCTGCGCACCGAACTTGCCAAGTCTCAACGTGAATCGGCATCGTACCGGAAATCGTTGATTCACTTGTTACGCAAAGACTTCAATGATGACTTTGACGTGAACCTCGCCTTCGCACACCTGGACGACAAGCCAACGATTGAGGAACTCATCGCGGAACTTGAACAGGCGCCAGGGAAGTGAGCATGTTGTACCAAGTCGCGAACTATCCCGGTGTAGCTGAACAAATCCGGTTGTTGGTTGATCACGCTGGCTTTGCCGGCATTCGAGGCATCGTAAGCGATGCTTTCAAGGAAATGGTCCTACACCTGCAAACTCATCCATTGGATTGGGGTGATCCCGATTACACGCTGAATACGCCGGGCGGCGTCGTATATCACGCCGTACTTGATCCGATTATCGTTCGGTATGTCGTATTCGATGCGAGGAAGATCGTGTTTGTCAAGGAGGTCAAGCCGTTGCCTGGATTGCCGTTTGATCGGCAATAGAGGCCGAGGGTTTG
>DAIOGM010000116.1:0-5564 GCA_036745215.1 Gemmataceae bacterium | reverse complement strand
GGGTTTGCGAAGAAGCAATGACCATGCGCTCGGCCCGCCAATTCCGGATTCATCACAAACCTACCGTCTGTCTCTGGCGTGCCGTTGCGTTCATTCGGTACAATACACGCCATGCAAACCGAAACTCCATCACGTGGCGCCATCTTGGAGGAAGTTCCGATGGCCATCCCAAAGCTCAAGCCGCGCGTCAACGTGGACGAGTACCTCGCACTGGAGCGCGAGGCGTTCGAGCGACATTACTATTTGGATGGCGAGATCTTCGCGATGGCCGGCGAAAGTCCGGCACACGCGGACGTTTCCGCCAATCTCCTCGCAACCGTCGTTTCGCAACTAAAAGGCTCACCATGCCGGGCGCGCACCAAGGACACCAAGGTCCGTTGCGCGCTCGCGCCTCTTCCGGGACATAGCACCAAAGGGATGTTCTTCTATCCTGACATCGTCGTCATCTGCGGCGAGCCCGAGTATCACGACGCCCACAAAGATATCGTCCTCAATCCCAAGGCCATCTTCGAAGTCCTCTCCCCATCCACCGAAGCCTTCGACCGCGGCGAAAAGTTCACGCGCTTGCAAACCTGCAATCCATCCTTGACCGATTACGTCCTCGTCTCGCAGGATCGGCCGCAAATCGAGCATTACGAGCGCCAGGCCGACGGCGAATGGACGTATCGATTGCATCTTGGCTTGGAAGCGGCGGTCGCCGTGGCGTCCATTGGCTGCACGCTGATGTTGAAGGACGTGTATGATCGGGTCGTTTTTGCAACAAATGAGTAGGGAACATCGGGCGAGTCATCTTTACGCGGACGCCGGCATCGACATCGGCCGTTTGCGCACCGCGACGATGTGAATCAACGACGCCCATTGCACCGTGTCCGTCTCCGGCTCGGCGACCACGAGCGTATTCTTGAGCACCATGACGTTTTCCGGATGCTTGATCGAGAAAATCTGCCCGCTCAAAAGCTCGACCTCGATCAGCTCGAAAGGACGGATCGCCAACATTTTTCTGAGTGCTTCAGCGTTCATGTTGTTATTTTAGCGGTGTCGCCGATCGTGTAAAGTCAAATCCCATCGCGCCCCTGTTGTTGAGAATGGATGCCAACATGCGCAATTCTCGCCGACTGCTCGCGTTCATTGGCTTTCTCACGCTCCTCTTTGGACTCGCGATGTTGCACCCGTATCCGCGGCAAGCGCTGTTCGGGCCGACGATTCGCGGCGTGCCGTGGTGCGTGTGGGAAGAAGAAATCCGACGCCACGCCAATCGGCAGCAGTATGAGAATTCGCTTTGGTTCTGGTTCCGCGATAAGATGGGCGTTGAGCCCGAACCGATGGCCGACGCCGAACTCTACGATCACGCGGAAATGTTGCCGCTGCTTTTGTTGTTGGCCGCAGACAAACACCGCGACGTGCGCGGCGAGATTTTGCAGGCGATCCGAAACTACCCTTGCTTGCGCGATCCTTCGTGCGTTCCGATGTTGCGTTCTCGCATTGCGGAAGACGATTATCAGGAGAATCGGCTGAAAGCCGCGTTCCTTCTATGGGAAATGGTTAAGGACAAAGTAGCGTTGCCGGTCATTGCGAGAGACATCAAGAATCGCGATTGCATCGACATGGGCGGCGGCTCAATGATAGGCATCTTCGATGGCGGCGACGCCATGCACCGCCTTGGCCAGATATGCGTCGAGGCGCCGGAAATGATGCCGACGTTGTGCGAGTTCGCTCGACATCCCGACTTCAATCATTGCAGCTCGTACGCATTGCATGTCGGCACGCAGCTCGGCGTCAAGGGCATCCCCGTCCTCGTGGCGTGTCTCGACAACAAGGAGCCGCATGTTCGGATTCGAGCCGTGATGGCTCTGGGCGGCCACCGTTCCGCCGCCGTTTCGGCGATCCCGGCTCTGGAGAGGCGCCGGTTCGATTCCGACAAGGACATTCGGGATTGCACGCGGCATGCGTTGCAGCTCATCGATCCGGTTCGCTTTCAAAGCCTGAGTGATGAACCGTGAAGCGTCCGTCCGCGGATTGTGATGGTGAACAACGCTGAATTCTGTTAATCTCCCTTCAGGCGATTTAATCGATCTTCGCCGATGGAGTAATCATGTCGCATTCAATTCAAACTAACGGCGACGCGGATCTCGCGGCCGACTGCAGGAAATGGCAAGCTCGTTCAGCGGAGTTGCTTGAAGAGCGAAATCGTCTGGCGGCGGAATTGGCCCAGGTCAGGTCCGAGAGAGATTCGTACTTGAAGACCGTCCATCACTTCATGCGCAAGGAACTCCCGGCGCCCACGTACACCAAAGAAGAACTACTTGCATGCGTAGGCCAAGATCAACCTCTAGCCGAATTCATCGCGGACCTGAAGCGTGACATGGAGAACGGCGCATGACCTTCAAGGTTGACCGGACGCCCGCTGTCAACCGACAGTTGCGCGATTTGGCCAAACGCGCGAAGGCACGGCGGATCCACGATTCCTACGGCGACGCCTTGCTGCACATGCTGGCTCGCCTGCAAACCGACCCGCTGGATTGGGGCGATCCCGAGTATAACGCTCATCATCCCGGCGGCGTTTTCTGTCACGCCATCGTTTGGCCTTTGTTCGTTCGCTTTGCCGTTTATCCAGTCGAGGAAACGGTCATTATCTTCGGCATATCACCACTGCCGAACACACCGCTTGCCGATTCGTGAGCGATGAGGATGCCGTCATGGGTAATTTGCGGCGTCTTCTGTCGCGCCGTTGGCTTCTCGGTCTCCTCGGCCTGGCCGCGCTCATCCTCGGCCTCGCGATGTTGCACCCGTATCCGCGGCAATCGCTGTTCGGGCCGACGATTCGCGGCGAGCCGTGGTGCGTGTGGGAGGAGGCAGTGCGGCGGTACGTGCATCGCGAAGACTACGAAAAGTCGGTCGCGGCAAGGTTGAGACGGTGGCTGGGTTTCGAACAGGACAACCTCGACCGCGACGACTTGTTTAACCACAAGGAGATGTTGCCACTCCTCTTGGAGATGGCTGAAGATCACGATCACGAGGTACGTCGCTGCGTGTTGATCGCATTCATCACATGCGATCAGCTCCATGATCGATCAGCCCTTCCGGTGTTGCGCCGACGTTTCGATGATGCGGAAAGGCAATGCCGAATCAAGGCGGCGGTCGCGGCGTGGGTCATCGATCCCAACGAGCCGGTCGTTGCGGTGCTTTTGAGAGAAGCCGACGATCGGCACAGCGCCTTCCGATTAAACGCCATCCACGCATTGACGCATATTAGTAGAACCACTCCCGAGCTTATGCCACACGTTGACAGGTACGCTGCCGATGAAGACGAAGCCGTGCGCGCAGACGTCATGATTTTCGTGCAAGGGCTCGGCGCCAAGGCGTTGCCGATTCTTCGCCGGGGCGCAGACGACCGATCAAGTCTGGTGCGGCGGAGTGCAATCAATTCGATTTATGTCCTGAATTCCGCTGCGAAGGATCTCGTGCCCGTGCTGGTCCGGCTTCTGACCGACCAGAACGACGGCGTTCGCAACGAAGCTGCCGACACGATCAGAATGATTGATCCGGACCGTTACGAACAATTGAAGGCGGAAGGGAAAATCGAGTAGCTTTGGACAAGTTCATTCCGCTTGCTTCGTTGTTCGCGCGCTCACAATCGCTTCGAACGTCGGCGCTAGCCGATAGCGTCGAGCTTTCTTCGATGGATCATCGATCACGACGAAGCCTTGTTCCGCCCACTTGAGGCAAAGAGCCGACCCGGCGCGCGCGGAGATGCCAAAAAACCCGGCGGCGTCGCGCGACGTGATCGTGCTGGTGTTCGTGAACAGGGATAACGCCTTGCGCTGCTGTGCCGTCAACTCGCGGAGCATGGCCGCCTGATCGGGCTCATTGCGGCGTTCGGCTTCCTCGGCCTGGGCACGAATGCGCGCGAAGCTGTCTTCCATTCCGCGACAAAAGTAGGCGAGAAACTTGGTGATGTCCGTCTTCGCTCGGCCCAGGTAATAATTGTGACTCGTGCCGATGTGGAGTGCGTCATAGTAACCGCTGAGATGCTTCGCGTAGTATTCTTCGAGCGAGTAAATGCCGTGCAGGCCGTAGCCGCCGCGATGCAGAATCAGCGTCGTGAGAAGCCGGGCGGTTCGGCCGTTGCCGTCGTAATACGGATGGATCGTGGCAAACTGGCAATGCGCGATGGCCGCGATAATGGGAACGGGCAGTTCTTCACGCCGCATCTCTTTTTCAATCCACGCGATCAACTCCTTCATGAGACCGGCCACGTCTTTCGCTTCGGGGGGAAGGTACACGATACGTCCCGTTCGGCCGTCGCGGATGACATTCTGGCCGTCGCGATACCTGGTCGGTTTTTTTCGGCCGTGCATGACGAGGCCATGAATGGTACGCACAACGACTTCGTTGAGGCGACGGCTGCTCACCGACGCCGAGACGAAATCGAGGGCCAGGTAATAGTTTCGCACCTCGGCCTCATCGCGTTCTCGGCCGGGAAATCCGCCGCCGCCCTGGAGCACGGCTTCAACCTGTTCCGGACCGAGCCGATTGCCTTCGATCTGCGTCGAGAAATGCGTCGAAAGTAAACGAGCGGTCTTGCGGAGCGATTCGAGCATCGGGACCGTCAACGGCAGGCGGAGGATCGCTTGCCGGCACGCCTCGATTTCCATGAGTGCCTTGGCGATGGCCGGCGTGAGTTTGAATCGGGGCGCGAACATGCGGCGTTCCTCCGTGCCGCCACGATACGGGGGCGTCATTAAAACGTCAATAAAACGTCATTAATGACAGATACGCAGATAGCGCAACTTTCGGTCGGCCCTCTGAGCACGCAGCGCAAACAAGTGGCGTACTTGCTTGCGCTGCGTGCTCGGCTGGAAAAACGTTCTTCGCTCTTCGCTCTTCGTAATTTGCATTTTTTGGAAGCAGCGGCACGGCGGTGGATCGACTACAATGGTCCTATCACACTCGCGAGGGCCTTGTCCATGTCCACCGTCACCGACACCGCCGCCCAGGAACGCTGGGAAAAAGAGAACGCCGCCGCGCCGACGCGCAAGGAGCCGCCGACCACCGTGTCGAGCGTGCCGATCGAGGCGCTCTATTCGCCGGACGATCTGCGCGACTTCGACCCGGATACCGACCTCGGCTATCCCGGCCAATACCCGTTCACGCGCGGCGTCCATGCGTCGATGTATCGCTCGCGGCTCTGGACGATGCGGCAGTTCGCCGGCTTCGGCAGCGCGGCGCAGACCAACGAGCGCTTCAAGTTCCTCCTCGGCAAAGGGCAGACCGGGCTCTCGACCGCGTTCGATTTGCCGACGCTGATGGGTCTCGACTCCGACGATCCGCGCTCGCTCGGCGAAGTCGGCCGGCTCGGCGTCGCCGTCGATTCCATCGATGACATGCACGTGCTCTTCGACGGCATCGACCTCAACGACGTCTCCGTCTCGATGACCATCAACGCCCCGGCGATCATCGTCATGGCGTACTTTTTGGCCAACGCCAAGAATCAGGGCGTCGATTGGAAGGACCTGCGCGGCACCATCCAGAACGACATTCTCAAGGAGTTTCACGCCCAGAAC
>DAIOGM010000115.1:14835-17573 GCA_036745215.1 Gemmataceae bacterium | reverse complement strand
AGTGACGGTCGGCTCGATTCACGGCGGCACGAAGCACAACATTATTCCCGACGAGTGCAAACTGCAATTGACCGTGCGAACCATGAACGACAAATCGCGTGCCGAAGTGCTGGACTCCATCGCCCGCATCGCCAAGGCCGCGTCGATGGCGGCGCGGGCGCCGGAACCGATCGTCAAGACGCGCGGCGAGAGCTTCACGCCGGCGCTCATCAACGAAAAAGAATTGACGACAAAGATGGTATCGCTCTTCAAGGACGTCCTCGGCCCAGAGCGCGTCCACGAAAGGCCGATGTCGATGGGCGGCGAAGATTTCAGCCAGTTCACGCGCGCCGGCTTGCGCACGTTCTACTGGCACCTCGGCACCGCTGACGCCGCCGCGTTCGCCGAGTCGAAGAACGCCGGCGGCAAGGCGCTCGCGAATACGCATTCGCCGTATTACGCGCCGGTTCCAGAGCCGACGCTGCGAACCGGCGTTTTGTCGATGAGCATGGCGGTGTTGGAGTTGATGAATGAAAACGTGAAACGCTGATATTTTTTCGCTCTCGACGACGGCTAATGTCGTCTGGTAAATTGATGTTAAGGAGACCTGATCATGGCTGCACTTACTATCAGTATGCCTGACGACGTTTACCAAAAGCTTCAACAACGAGCCCAAACTCTACGGCGCGAACCGGCTGCCGTAGTGATTGAAATCCTGGAAAACGAGTTATGCGCTGCGCCTGATGAAGAGCCGCCAAAACTAACGCCGGAAGAAAAGCTCAAAGCATTCACGGAGTGGGTCCAGAGCCGACCGAAAATCGATGTTGTCCTAGATGACAGCAGAGAGTCCTTTTATGAAGGACGAGGGGAATGAAAATCCTGGCGGATACCAACATTCTGCTTCGTCTCGCCAATGCCGCAGATCCACAACACGTACTCGCTTCAAACGCGGCAACGAAATTATTCACCGCCAACGAGGAATTGTTCGTCGTTCCACAGAATATTTACGAATTCTGGTCCGCGGCAACGCGGCCTACGAGTGTCAACGGCCTTGGTCTTACCGTCTCCCAAGCCAAGGCAGAAGTCTATCGATTGCGAACATTCTTCGATTTGCTCGACGAAAAGGCGGACATCTATGCGGAATGGAAGAGACTTGTCGATCAATACTTAATCGTGGGCAAGAACGCTCACGACACCCGCCTCGTCGCCGCCATGATCGTGCATGGCATCACCCATCTGTTGACGTTCAACAAGCAGGACTTTCAGCGATTCACGAACATCACGGCCATTACGCCCGCGGATGTGATGGCCATGCCCTGAGTCGGCGAATCGATTACTTACTCGTCGTCACGTTCGCCCGTTCTGATGTTCTGCCGCTTCCAGGAAATGAGCCGCTCGAGCGGTTGATCGCATTCCGAAGGTGCGAACGTCTTCGCGATCGGCGCCGCGGCCTGGACGTGGTGCGATAGCTCGGGCGGGACCGGCACGATTACGACCGGTGCTTCAACCTTCTTGGCAGGTCGGATCTGTTTCCAAAAGGATCGAGCGCCATGCTTGAGCGCGCCGCAGCGTTTGCGTTCGAGCAGCCAATCCAGTTCATTCGGCGCGACATCGGACCAACCGAATTCCAATGCCAACCGGCCCAGGAGAACGATCGAAAGCAAAAACCACGGCGGCGCCATCATGAGGCAGAGCACGCGAAATGAATCCGTCATGCTCAATACAAAAGCAATGAAATAACACGCGGAACCCGCCGCCGCGAAGGTGGCGGCCGCACCAACGAGTGCAAAGACCTTCCAGCGATTGCCGCGTGGAGTTGGCGTCATTAGTCCATTCCTTTGATTCGATGATAGCTTTCCGGCTAAGACGCTGCAATTTCAAACTTGAAGCCCCCGCGAAAAGGCATGCAATGAGCGAACGATGTTGTTAAATTGGTCGTGACCTTCAGGAGCCGCTGCGATGGTCTCAGCCAATGACCTGAAAGCTTGGCGAAATGAACTGCGAGAGATACTGGACGTGTGCGCCGAACGTGCCGCGCTGCCGGTGACGTTGCCGCACTGCGCGATCTGTGCGCGTTATGCGACGGACAACCTCGCGTTTGAAGCGTTGTTGTCGCTGCTCGACGCCATGCCGGGCGAGTTACGTGCCGAGGCGACGGCCGCCGCCGCGGATCGCCTCGCGGGAATGCCGGCGGCGATGCGGCAGCAACAGGTGGCCGCGGTCACGCTGCCGGTGTTGATGGACTCGCCCGGCTGGTCGCTCGTGCGCAGCCTTGTCATTGACATGGCGAATCAGGAAATCTGCACGTACTTCAATGATCCTCGCCTCGCTGCGATTGAAGAGATTACGCTGCTGGGTTTTGCTTATGGCGGATGCAAGGTGCGACCGGATTTCGCGGACGCGCTCGTGAACTCCACCGGTTTCGTCAACGTTCGCTCGATCATCTTCCATTCCACGGTGGTTGATGACGAGCTATCACGCAAGTTCTGGGCGTCGCCGCTGGCGCGACGTCTTGAACGCATCGACGGCGCTCCCTATTTCGGCGAGACCATCGCTGGCCCGCTCAAGGTTCGCGAACTCGTTCTGGCGGGACATGGCGAGCCGATCGGCGGTTTTTCGTTCGCGGGTCTCCTGGCGGAAGAAGTCACGCCGCACCTCGCGTCGCTGTCATTGGGTGCGTTTTCAAAGGCCTTGCAACCATTTCTGGAGACGATGGCACGGGAAAGGCGTCTCCTCGAAAGAGTCGCCGAGGTCTCGCT
>DAIOGM010000115.1:9559-14825 GCA_036745215.1 Gemmataceae bacterium | reverse complement strand
GGTCTCGCTCTTCTTGAGCGATTTTCGCGGCGAGGTGGCCCATTGCCTTGCCGCGGCGGAATTGCCGGCGTCCGTCAAGAGCGTGAGCTGGTATTCGCAATTCGAGAAGATGTCGCAAATGAACCTCGGCCGGTGTTACGATCATCGCATGGTTTATGACCGCGTTGACGCAAAGCTGGACATGCGATTCAACGACAACGTCACCTTTTATTCGGCCTTCGCATTCCACTGGGACATGCGGTCGCACGTTTCTCGAAGGGTCGCCGAGTTTACGCTGGTGCTGCCGGACGGCGTCGATATTGCCGAGGTGATTCAATTTCTCGACGACCTGCCGAATTTGCGCGTGTTGAGCTTGGTCTATTCGCCGCGAATGGACGAATGGGAAGCGCTGTTCCGCTCGCCGAAAATCGGCGCACTCCAATCGTTCTCGGTTTACGCAGCGGAAGGGACGCCCGCGGAGGTGCCGCCGGAATGGCTGCTCAAACTGGCATTCGACAACAAGACCGCGAACGTCCACAACCTTTCGTTGTTCACCGCCACGTTTGATTTGACGCGCTCGCCGGACCGCGTCCAGCACCTTGTCATTCTCAACGCGGAGGCAGCCCTCGCCCTGCCGTCGATCAAATTGAACCGCCCGATCGAATTATTGATGCTCGACAATAGCCTCATGATCGATGCCGTCGTGGCAAGCGCGCTCGTCAAGAGCGGTGTGCTCAGCACAGCGTATCGCCTGAATATTAGCGGGCGCCTTACCGACGAAGCGGCTCAAGTCCTCGCGGATTGCAGCGACCTTCGCAAGGTGCGTGTCTTTGTCTATTTCCACAACAAGCCGAGCGTTGACGCGATTCGGACGCTACTCCACTCGCCGAACCTTGTCGGTGTCTGGGACGTCAATTTGCTTCTTCCCGGCCCCTGGGAAAAGAATACTCCCAGCGCCGAGATCTGCGCCGATTCGCCGTTCCTGGATCGTGTCGTGGCGCTGGACATACACGGCCCGGACAAGTCGCCGCTCATTCCGCGCAGCGGCCGGCTCGGTCGGGTGCGCCGTCTCGGCGAAGGGCTTACGTTTTCGGTCCTCGGCGACGCTCGTTTGGCGACGGCGTGGCGGGACGCGCCGTTGGGCGTGCCGCTGAAGGCGAAGGTTCGGGATTACATTGAACGAACGTATCGCGTGGAACACTCGCTCGACGAATTGTCCGATCTGGCGACGCGGTTGATCTCCCAATCGCTCGGCGATGACAACGTGTTCGAGAATGCACTACGCGCGCTGATATCGACGGCGTTTGCCGGCAAACCCGTTGCGGAGAAGACGCCATTTGCCGCACTCAATTCGGCACAACAAAGCGCGCTGCAGGCGGTGGCGGAGGTGAAGCCAATTTTTTGGAACGTGGGCTCGTTAATGAAACGGGTACTGCTGAGTTACGGCTTCGATTTCATTGATCGCGAAAAGCTCTGTAAGTACATCGACGGCGACGGTGCGTAGGTCAGACGTTCTAGCCGCCGACTGCAATTGTAGAATTGGCGCGAATTCAAAGAGCACCGAAGATAGCATGAGGAAAGGCGGTCTCCACCCCACGGAGGTCAAAGCGTATGCTTGCCTCAAGAAGGTGCCTACGGTAGGCATTCGGGGGATCTGGCGTAAGCCATGACTTTTTGGAGACCGCCATGAATCAGAATATCATTCTTTCAACGGATTATCACGATGAAAACTGCGTCATTCGCTGGTTGGATGAAAGCACTGGCCAGGAGCAAATCCACAAGATCACGACCTGTGCCAAGGGATTGTCCGCTCTCGTGGCTCGGGCCGAGGCCATCGCCAAGCCGCGTGGCGGACACGTGGTGTGGATTCAGGAGAGCACGACCGGCTGGGCGCGCGTCGAGGCACTGCTGGGCCGGCGCGTGAAATTCCACCTGGCGAATGTGGTGCAAATGCCGCTGCCGCCGAAGGGCAAGCGACGCAAGACGGACAAGATCGACACGGCACGCATCCAGCGCGAATATCGCAACGGCGCGTTGCCGCTGGCGCATCGGCCGCCGGCGTGGTGGCGGCAAGTGCGCCGGCTGGTGGCGTTGCGTGAGAACCTGGTGAACCGGCGCACGGCGCTGCGCAACTGGATCAATCGCTATTTTGCGCACGAAACGTGGCAGGAGCGCACGGGATTTTGGTCGCAAAAAGGCCGGACGCGTTTGCAGAAGTTAGCCGCCGCGGCGCCGCGTTGGGATCGCCTGGTACTGGAGACGAAGCTGGCCGAGCTGGATCAGTTGGTGTGCCAGGTGGAGACCGTCGCGGCAGCAATGCATGAGGTGTTCAAGCAATGGCCGCAAGCGCAGCGGCTCGACAAGATCGCGGGGATCGGCGTGATCGCGGCGACGTCGATCGTGGCGCGGATCGGCCCGATTAACCGCTTCGCCAGCGCGGAACAGTTGATCGCCTACGCGGGTTTGGCGCCCGGCGTGCAGCAGTCGGACGGCACGCGTCGGCACGGACGCATCGGCGGCGGCGGCACGGATGGACATCTGCGCCACTACCTGATCGAGGCGACGGTGTGGGCCCGGCACATCCCGCGTTACCGGGCGACCTACGAGCGCACGTGTCAGCGGCGTGGTGCGCGGATCGGTCGTCTGATGGTGGCGCGGATGATGCTGCGAAGCATCTGGCGCATTTTGCGCAAGGGCGAAACCTTTGATCCAGCGCTCCCGGCAGGAGTAGGTAAAAAGAACTAGCGACGCCAAGAGTTCCTCGACGTCAGGCGGTCACACGCGGCGAACCTCACACGCACCCTTTGGGCTTGACCCAACTACCGAAGAACAGGTCGCCGCGTTTTCCATAACATCTTTGGGCCGACAGACCCTTGGTGGCTGGCGTGACCCACTATAGAAGGTTGAACCGAGCTGACGGCGCGGGAGTCGAGGGCGCAAGAGAAGCGGACCGAAGGCTGGCCTCCGTGCAGGCCTTTCGGCTCATCCGTGAGCCGACCAGGGGGGCTCATTGCCGCCCCCCTGGACCCCCCGCTAGCCTCTCTCTGTTCGCGTGGAAAGGAGAGTTCGCTGCCATGGAAAAAACATGAAATCTCTCTTGACGGACCGCCTTTCCTCATAGAAGAAGGTGCGCAAATGTTAAAGCCCAGGGCAACGCCCTGGGAGACGTACCCGAAATTCATCCAAAGCCCCGAGGGGGCGCGATGACCTGCTCCATGGGGCGATTGCGCCCCTATGGGGCTTTCAACTTGATTGCTACTTTTCTCCCAGGGCGTTGCCCTGGGCTTTAGCATTTCCGCACCTTTGGTGCTCAAAAAGCGCAACTTCAAAAAGCGCAGGCAAAGGTCACTTCCATTTTCTTCGCTTGCGCTTCAGCCTAGTGTATTGTTTTCTTGTCCACAGGGTTTCCACGCTGCCTTGTTAGTGGGAGGCCTTGCTAACGTCAAAAGTGAGTCGCAATTCGGTCGGCTTCTTGTCGGCGGCGCGCTCGTCCTTGGGCCAGTTGCTGTCGAGCGCCTTGCCGTCGCCGTCAAATTTGGCGAACATGAGCGCTTGCGTGAGCAACTTCGTTTCGTACGATCCGGGCTCGAGCTTACCCAGATTCAGTGCGATGACCTGATAATAAGTGAAATTACGAAAATACTTGCCTTGCCACTTTGCCAGGTTGGCGACGATGGTGAACTTCTTGCCGCGCCGCTCGATCCGTTCGACCCACACGCGGTCGTTATCGTCGATCTGCGCCGTGCGAAAGATCAGCCAGTTGTCGTCCTGTTCGGACAGCTCGACCTTCTTTTTGAGAAGCTGATCGGCCCAGGCGTCGAGCGTCATTTTCGCGGGCTTCTGAGCGATCGGCGGAGCGTGCTGAAGTTGGGCATTATCATTCCACTTGCCGCTGTCGCCGCGCACGAGTTGGGCGCTGTCGTGCAGCGCGGCCCGCTTGGCGCGGTCCTTGGATTCTTTCGTCCAGTCTTGTGCGCAGAGCGGCAATGAAATGACGCCGAGCAATATGGCGGTCAGCGCGCTGTTTCTTGTCATGGCTTTGTTTCCTTCTGCAACCGATACAACTTCGTATAAGTCCGGATGAACAAACTGCCGCGTGAAATAGCCGGAGTCGCCCAGGCGTAGTCGCCGAGGCTGTTCTTGCGAATAAGATTGAACTTGGGCCCGTCCTCGACGACCCACGTCGTGCCGTCCTCGTTGAGTAGAAATAGCTTGCCGTTGTATGCCCACGGGGACGCGTAGAAGCGGCTGCCGCCGGTGTCGAGGCGCTCGCGCGGGAAAACCGTTTCGCCCGTTTTGGCGTTCGAACACGTCAACAAGCCCGCATCGAACAAGACGTAGAGCCGTTCACCGCTGATCAAGTAGCCGGGGTGAATGCTTGAGCCGCGCGGTTGCGACCAGGCGATCCATTTGTTGCTCGTCTCGCCCTCCTTGAGGGTGATGTCGCCTGATGCGCCGGGGCGAATGGCGTAAAGCGGCCCGTAGTGATAGCCGGCGCCGAGATACAAGAGGCCGTGCTTGGAGATCGGAATCTGGCTGACGAGACCGGACGTGCCGTTCAGTTCCCATAGCACTTTGCCGTCCAGGTCATAGGATCGCGCTCGATTGGTTCCGATCGTGACGATTTCCGTGCGCTGGTCGTTCTCCCAGACATAGGGCGTGGCCCAGTTACTTTTCTCCGCTCGCTCGACACGCCAGATTTGTTTGCCCGTCTTTTTGTCAAGCGCGACCATGAACGAAACTTTCTCGTTGTCGTTGACGATGAAGAGCCGATCCTTGTGAAGCACCGGCGAGATGCCGGTTCCCCAGCCGCCGCGCGTCGGATAGCTGTCCCACTTCTTCTCCCAGACCGGTTTTCCTTCGAGGTCGAAGCAAAAGATGCCGATGTCGGCGAAGTAAACGTAAAGGCGCTCGCCGTCGCAGACCGGCGTCTCGGAAGCGTACGAGTTGCGCGGATGACGCGGCTGCGGCGGCAGGCCCTTGTGAGCTTCGCGCTCCCAGACAATTTTGCCGGAGTCGAAGTCGAGGCAATACGTCATCCAGCGATGCTCGTTGGTCGGCTTGACGAATCCGCCCGGATAGCCGCCGGCGAACATCTTGTCGCGCGGGCCATCGTGGACGGCCGCCGTGACGAAGATGCGTTTGTCCCAGATCACCGGCGACGACCAGCCCCAGCCGGGAAGATCGGTTTTCCACACGACATTCTCGGTGTCGCTCCAATCATCAAGAAGAAACTTGCCTTCGGCGAGGCCGTCCGCTTTGGCGCCGCGAAACTGCGGCCAATCGA
>DAIOGM010000115.1:0-9549 GCA_036745215.1 Gemmataceae bacterium | reverse complement strand
GTAACACGGTGACAGAGAATCGCGACATGGAACGCTCCGTATGGTTCCGGGATTATTGTACTTGATAAGCTCAGTCACGCCGATTGACCACGGGCACGTAGAATGATACCGGAGGGGCCATGCAAATCTTCGCCATTTTTTTCATTGCGGCGATTGGCGGCCTGTTCATGATTGCCGCTGCGTCGATTCCTTTTACAGCAAAAGTGAAGGGTTGGCGTCGCATATTTCCGTTTCTTGGCGGTTTCTTTCTGATGGTGGGCTCGGCCGGGTTCTTCGGCTCAGCCTTTTCGGCGATGGGCGGGCTAAACTGGCTGCCGGTATTCGAGTGGCCCGTGGGTTACACAGGAGGCGTTATTTCGACCGAGGACGGCTTGCACGTTGTCCCGCATACTCCTTCGGGGAGAATTCAGATATACGATGCTAACTGGGAATTCAGAGCCGGTTGGCACATTGACGGCGGCGCCGGAACCTTCAAGGTTTTCAATCTTCCAGACGGTCGAATTGGCGCCGTCCCAGCGCGAGGGCAATGGCATTACGTCTTTGAGACGGACGGCCGAATGCTTTCAAAAGTGTCCTATTCGCCCAATTCTTACGATTCATTCCCGACCGAGGGGCAAGGGATGTTCGTTCCGACGAATCCATTTCTTTACATCTTTTCACATCCTGGCATTTCATGGGCCGTAGCGGTGAGCGGAATGATTCTAATGGCGTTCGCTGATCGAAAGCCAAAGTCCAAGACTCCTTGAAGCGTCGCGACTGGTGGCCTTGAACCCGTAATGCCGCATCAGGGGCAATTCGATCTTCATTTCGCCAGGTAATTCTTTGGGATCTCAGCACCTGCGACATACGCGAGCTTGCCAATCTTGCACATTTGGTAGACGTTAATGCGGAAATCGGGGCACGTGCTGACGAGACAATACGCGTCCGTCGGCGTGAAGCCGTACTCGGTGATGAGCCAGTCCATGAGGTGGAACGTCGCGGTTTCAACGGCAACTTCGAGCGGCCGATTGGCGTTGATCGCGACGAGCGAGTTCGGTTTTTCGATGCGCATCCACGGAATCTTTTTTGCCTTGATGAGGTCGAGCTTCACCTCCACGGTCGCCTTCGTCTCGGCCGCGGTGCCGGTGAATTCGGTGTCCCCCTGGCTGGCGTGAACGTCGCCGAGGTAGAACAGAGCGCCGGGATGATGGATGGGCAGATAGATTTTGTTGCCGACGGCGACGTCGCGGATATCGAGATTGCCACCCCATTCGCCCTGGCCGTCGAGGCTGGTCGTCACTTCGCGATCCGGCGCGACGCCGATGGTGCCGATGAAGGGCGTGATCGGCCAGGCAATCTTGTCGTTGAAGTGGAGCGTGCCGTCGCGCGTCGTTCCCGACGGGCCGGGAGTGTGCTTGAAGATCTTGGTCGTGTAATCGCTCGAAAGCTCGGGCCAGCGCGTCGATTCGCCTAACGGGCCGCGGCGTGGCCCGATGGCGATCCAGGAGTAGCTGTCCACGGTTATCGCTTCAAGCGTCACGACGAGAACGTCGCCGCGCGCCGCGCCTTCGAGATAGATCGGCCCGGCGATCGGATTGGCGAGCGGCGGCACCTTGTCGAAACCGGGCCGCTTGCCGGGGATCGCCTTGTCCGCTTCCGATTTGAAGTAGCCGGTGCTGGCGTCGAAGGTTTCCAGTTCAAAGGCTTCGCCGGGCTTCACGCGCAGAAGCACTTCGTCGCGCCAGTCGAAGGCGTATTTGCGGGCCAGGTCGCGGCGGATGCGTTGCAAAGTGGACTCCAATGCTCATTTCACGTCGAAGCAAAGTCGCTGCGTCAATTGTCGTAGTGGAATCTGCATGCGATGATGATGACGTCGTCGCTTTCGACGGTGTAAACCAAGCGGTGTTCGTCGTTGATGCGCCGTGACCAATATCCGGACAAGTCGCCTTTGAGCGGTTCAGGTTTGCCAATGCCCTCAAAGGGCGACCGGATGATGTCCTGAATCAGCAGGTTGATTCGCTTGAGCAGCTTCCGATCATGCTGCACAAACCACTGGTAATCGTCCCATGCGGCGGGAGTGAAAGTCAGGTTCATTCTGGAATCAACTCTCGTTTTTTCGACTTGCCTGCCTTCGCTTCGGCAATCGACCGCCGTAAATGAGCGGCGTTAGCCGGATTGGATAACAGGTAAAGCGTCTCTTTCCAGGAGTTGAATTCGTCCAGGGGCATGACGACAACTTGATCGCCCTGATCCGTGACCACGATTCGCGGTTCCGCGTCGGCCAGAACTTGTTCGATGAGCCGCGGCAAGTTCCGCTTGGCGTCTTTTAGCGTGATGGCTTGCATGTTTGATTATTCCTGGGTCCAATTCCGCAGTGTTTTCGCAACTTCGATAATCATACCAGTGATGCGAGACAATTACGTCATCAACCCCGCAATCGGCTCGCCATGATACACATGATGCGGCCGCTGCGCCGCGTCGCGCCACATGAAGGTGCGCGGGATGCCGAGCGTTTCGTAAATGGTGGCAGCCATGTTCTCCGGCGTTTGCGGACTGGTGGCGGGATAGCCGCCGTTGCGATCGGAGGAGCCGATGACGGTGCCGCCGCGCACGCCGCCGCCCGCGAAGAAGACGGTTTGCACGGCGCCCCAGTGGTCGCGGCCGGGCAACGCGTAATGCTGCGGCAAATGGCTGATGCGCGGGGTGCGGCCGAACTCGCCGGCCATCACGATCATCGTCGATTCGAGCAAGCCGCGGGCGTCGAGATCGTCGATCAACGCGGACACGCAGCGGTCCATCGGCGGCAACAGGTCGTTCTTCAAGTGCGGAAACGCGTTGCCGTGCGTGTCCCACGTCTCATTGCGGCCGAGGTTGACCTGGATCATGCTCACGCCGACTTCGACGAGTCGGCGGGCTAGTAAGCACGAATAGCCGAAGAGATTGCGGCCATACGTTTGCTGCATCTGATTGGTTTCGTTCGTCAAATCGAACGCAGCGCGGACGCGGCTTGATGTGAGCAGCGACATGGCGCTGGCACGATGTTGATCGAGATCCTGAGCGGCCGCGGATGAATCGAGCTGGCGCTGTTGATTTCCGACGAGTTCGAGCAGGCTGCGGCGCGATTCGAGGCGCGCCGAATCGAGGCCTTCCGGCAATCGCAACACCGGCGGTTGAAAGACCGGCGTGCCGACATGTTCGTGCGGCCGGCGCTGATGGTCGAAGCAATCGGGGCAAGCGCCGTAGCCGGGGCAATTGTGCGACGCCTGGATCAACCAGGGATCGTGCCGGTGGCCGAGTTCGCCCGCGAATTGTCCGGGGATGATGCGGCCGGAGTGGTGGATGTAATTGAACGGCACCACGGCGGCGGACGGCAAACCGTTGCGAGGTCCAACGACATTGCCCGCGATCGATGTAATGGATGGAAAATCGTCCGGTCGCGGCATCGATGGATTGAAGCCCAGCGGCGCCGGACTGCGGCCCGTCAGCATGATGTGATGGCCGAGCGAGTGATCGTTTGAGGGATGCGTGAGGGAGCGGACCATCGCCCATTTGTCGATGCGTTCCGCGAGCCGGGGCAAATGCTCGCACATCAACACGCCAGGGAGCCGCGTGCGAATCGGCGCGAACTCGCCGCGAATGTTGTCGGGGGCGTCGGGTTTTGGATCGAAGCTATCCTGCTGGGCGAGGCCGCCGGAGAGGAAGATGTAGATGACCGACTTCGGGCGAGTGGCCGTTTGAGCCGTTGCGCGCGTGGCGAGGACATCGCTCAACGACAAGCCCATCAAGCCGATCGCGCCGGCTTGCAGCATGTCGCGGCGCGAGAATTTGGGATGGTGCATCAAGATCCCCCCTGAGCCCCAGGATGAGCGCAGCGATTCCTGGGGTTCGACCCCCGCGAATCGCTGCGCTCATCGCGGGGCTTGCGTTGATGTTTATACAGGATCGGTCTGAATTCAATCAATAATACCTTCATCTTAATCGTCTATGGAAGGCTACGCCAGCAAAAACAACGCGAGCGCAGGGCTTGCCGCGAAAACGACGCAGGGCTAAGCATTCTGATACCCTCTGGTTCGACATCCGCTAGAGGGCGTAGGGGTGTCAACGTGATTCATGTCAGCCATCTGACGAAATACTACGGCGACTATGCCGCGGTGCAGGACGTGAGCTTCGACGTCGCCGCCGGCAAGATCGTCGGCTTTCTCGGTCCCAACGGCGCCGGCAAGAGCACGACCATGCGCATCCTCGCCGGTTTTCTCACGGCGACATCGGGCCACGCGAGCATCGCCGGCCTCGATGTCTTCTGGAAATCAGTCGAGGTGCGCCGCAAGATCGGCTACATGCCCGAGAGCTGTCCGCTCTACAAAGAAATGCGCGTCAACGAATATCTTGATTTTCGCGCGGGCCTGAAGGGCATCTACGGCGACGAACGACACAAGCGCATCGGCTACGTGCTCGAGCGTTGCTGGATCGACGACGTCCAACGGCAAATCATCGGCACGCTCTCGAAGGGCTATCGCCAGCGTGTCGGCCTTGCGGACGCCCTGCTCGCCAATCCGCCGGTGCTGATCCTCGACGAACCGACCGCCGGCCTCGATCCGACGCAGATTCGCTCGGCCCGAGGCCTGATTCGCGAGTTAGGAGAACAGCACACCATCCTCCTTTCAACGCACATCCTCAGCGAAGTCGAAGCGACGTGCGACAGCGTCATCATCATCCATCGCGGCAAAGTCGCGGTGTCGAGCGATCTCAACGACTTCAAAGCTCAGGCCGGCTCAAAGGCGCGGCTCGTGCTCCTTCTGGGCGGCCACGGCGATCCGAACGTGTTTCGGCACGTCCGCGGCGTGCTCGACTTGCGCATCAAGGGCGATCCGATGAGCGGCACTGTCGAGTTGCATATTCGCGCCAATGACATGGATACCCTGGCCCCGCGCCTGAGTCAGTTCGCCGCCGACAATGAATGGCGCTTGCTGGAGATGCGCATGCAACGGCCGACGCTCGAGGATTTGTTCGTGCAGATTACCGAGGGCGACGAAGTGCCCGTCGAAGTTGCCTAGCCCGCTTGCCGTTTAGCGCTCGTAGTGAAGCGCCGCGCCACTTGGCGCTTCACTGCGAGCGCTAAACGAAGAGTTTCAATACAGGAGCCAACCCCATGCGTCCGACTCTCAGCTTGATCCGCAGAGAGTTCAGTGCGTTTTTCTTTTCGCCGATCGCGTACGTCGTGTTGTTCGTGTTCCTGGCGGTCATGGGTTATCTTTTTTACCTGACCCTTGACCAACTGACTGAAACCGGCCCGCGCGGCGTCGCCTATTCCATGGAACTGATGGTCGGCAACAACGCGTTCTGGCTCGTGTACCTCTTCATTCCGCCGCTCTTGACGATGCGCCTGTTCGCCGAGGAACGTAGCTCCGGTACCCTCGAAATGCTCATGACGGCTCCGATTCGCGATTGGCAAGTCGTTCTCGCCAAGTACATTGCGTGCTACGGCGTCTACGTCGTGATGTGGCTGCCCACGCTTGGGTACCTGCCGATTCTGGCCGATTGGCACATTTCGTACAGCACCATCGATTTTGACAACCTTCCAGCCGTCACCGCGTATTTCGGCGTCGCGGTTTTCCTGGGACTGACAGCGCTGGTTTTCGCGTTGATGTGCGTGACGCAACTCTTCCGGGGCCGTTTCATGGCGTGCCTTGGATCGCTGCTCACGTTTGCGGTCTTCGCGGGCCTTGGCACGATGGTGTTCGGCTCGATCTTTTATTGGGGCCAGTGGATGACAATCGAATGCGGCATCGACCCATGGCCGATCGCGACCACGTATCTCGGCCTGGCGCTGGCGGGCGCGATGTTCCTGGCGATCGGGCTGTTTGTCAGCAGCCTCGTCACGAGTCAGATGATCGCGGCATTGGTCTCGCTGTTCATCGGCGTCATCTTCATCGCGGGGCGTTTCTTTCCCGAGATGGATAGCTTCTTGTACGAGTTGATGTTCTACGTCACGGTGCCGCTGCATTTCGAGCGGCATTTTAGCCGTGGCCTGATCGATACGCGGCAACTGGTCCTCTACGGATCGGTGACGCTATTCTGTTTGTTCCTCACGGTGCGCAGTTTGGAGAGCCGGCGATGGCGGTAAAAAAACGAGGCTCGTTCCTGCAGTTCTTGCACTTCCTGTTGCGCTTCATCGGCCTGAACGGGCTAGTCGCGGTCGCGGTCGGCGCGTTCATCTGGCAGGTGTTCGATGAGCAACACCTAGGCGTCATGGTCGCCGCGTCCGGCGGTTGCGCGATCGCGCTGGCACTCCTGGGCGAGGTGCACGGCCTGGCGCTCGCCATCTTCTCCAACCGCGGCTTCGCGGGCATTAACGGCCTGTTCCAGGTCGCCATGGCCGCGGCGTTATTCATCGGCGGCAACGTCTTCGCTTTCATGCACTATCAGCGCATCGATTGCACTGCCAGTCAGTCGTTCACGCTCGCTCCCGAACTCAAGGCGAAACTCGCGGACCTGCGCGGCGAAACCGACATCATCATTTTTCTGCAGCACGTTTCCTTCGGCCAGCGCGTCGAGTTGCGCCAGGACGAATACGATCAGGCCGCGGAGAAGATCATCGTCGAGAAAGTGAAGGACCTCGCCGAGCAGTTTCAGGAGATGGGCCCGCGCTTCCGCGTGCAAATACTCGATACGCAGAAAAAGAACGCCAACGAACGCAAGAACGAAATCAAGGTGATCTCCGAAGATCTCGCCGACGCCATCGAGAAGGCGCCGGAGGACAGCATCTTCTTTTACTCGCGCGACACCAAGCAAGTGCAGCGGCTCAGCTTCAACGACATTTATCAGCTCGACAAGAAGGCGTCCACCGAAGCCAACAAGGGCCGCGGCAATCTTGTGCTCAATTATCAAGGCGCACAAAACTTCGCCGACAAGGTATTCAAGATCGAAGAGAAGAAGCCGCGCATCGGCTTCGCGGTCGTGCATGGCTACCTCGGCCAGAACGGGACCGAGGACATCGGCATGCCCGGCTTGAAGGAAGCGCTGGCCAAGCGCGGCTACGAGGGGCGCGACATCGTCCTGAGAAAATGGCCTCAGCGCGACCCGGCGGCGCTGGAATATGAAGAGAGTCGCTTTGAAGTGCTGGAAGCGAGGAAAAGCAGGCTTGAGCGTGAAATCAAAGCCTGGGCGGACGAGATGGTGGACGACAAAAAAGAATGGGAATACTGGCGCGACACCAAGGCGGCTGAGATCGCCAAGAAAATCGTCCTGGTGCGAACGCTCTTTGGCGCCAGGCCCATTTCACGAGCCGAGGTCGAAGCGTTCCGCAAGTCCACCGGCGAACAGCCCGCGACACGTGAAATCACGGAGGATTTTCGCGCGGATTGGGCGAAGGAACTCGGCTTGCAATATGAGTCGTATGAACAGGAACTCGAGAACAAGCAGAAACGGCTCGCCAGGGCCGTCGAAGAGCAGTCGAAATTGCGCGTGGATAATCTCGCCGAGCAACGCCGCATCACTGACGTGCGCGACAAGATGAAACGCCTGCTCGCCGACGTGGACATGCTCGTCGTGCCGCGCGCGACGTACTTCAATCTTCTGCGCGGCGACCCGTCGCGCGGCGGCGACGCGATTTCGCCGCGCGCTCATGAGCTGGAAGAAGCGCATTTGCAGGCGATCAAGGATTTTCTGAAATCGGGCAAGCCGGCGCTGTTTTGTCTCGGCCCCATCGTCGAGCCGGGGGGACCGGGGTCGGCCAAGGTTCCCAGCGATTCGCTGGAAAAGATGCTGGCGGAGTTCAACATCGAATTGCCCAACCAGATGATTCTTTACAACTCCGAGGGCGAAGCGCTGGCGGAAACGGAGGAAGGCGAACTGCAGTCCGGCCGCGTGGAGATTCCGCCGTTGGACTTCGATTGGAAACTTCCGCGCGGTTCGCGCTTGTTTGATTCGATGAAATTCAACGCTGCGTCGCCGGTGCGCGCCAGCATGCGGATGACCGCGCATGGGCTCGGTGAGAAAAGCCGCGAAGGCCTCAAGATTCGCCATGTGCGCCCCGTGTACGTTGCGCGAAAGGGCTACTCCGGTGAGGCCGTCGGCGGCGCGTTCGGCGCCTTCGCCGCGTCCTGGCCGATGGGCTCGACGCTGGGGCTGGCGATGGTCTTGGCCGACCGCAAAAAGGAAGTCGATGAAAAGGCGACCATCTTGATGACCGGGCCCGATTCCTGGAACGAAGAAAAGCCGTTCCCCGCCGGCCTGGTCACGCCGACGTTTAAACGCGTTAAGTCGGACGATCCGACCAAGGGCACCCTTTTAGAGGAACGTCGCGGTCCGTTTCCCGTCGGCGTCGCGCTCGAAGCGGAAGTGCCGAAGGATTGGTTCGAAACCGATTCGCCAAAAGACCCCGTCAAGGTTCGGCTCGCCGTCATTGGCAATGGCAACGTGTTCATCGGCGAGAAGTTGCCGGCGATGCGCGAGAAGTTGTTCCTCGATGTAACCAATTGGCTTCTTGGCCGCGAAAATTTGCTCGCCAGGGACAACGAGACATGGCACTATCCGCGCGTCGAGGTCAGCAAGACGGAGCGCAAGCTGTGGATCACCGGCGTCTGTTTCGCGCTGCCGCTCGTGTTTCTCTATCTCGGCGTCATGGTTTGGCTGGTGCGGCGCATGCGATAACCGCCCGCACCGCTTGCGGTTTCGCGCCCGTCGCCCTTTGACTGTCAGGATTTTCGGCAATGAACCTCAAAACCACATTCGTCTTGGTTCTACTGACGGGCGCCGCCGCCGGCGCTTGGGGTTGGTGGTGGCACACGCGCCATTCTGAAGAAGTCGTTGAAAACGCGACGTTGACCTTCTTCAACGAAAAGCTGACGCCGGACAAGCTGACGCGCGTCGAAGCCTCACGCGTCACGCCCACCGCGGAGACGCCGATCGTCGCCGCGCGGACGCTTGGCCTGCTCGCGTCGCCGCTAGGCTTCGGCTCGATCAACGCCACGGCCATGCTGCACGCGCCGGCGCCGCAGACGCTGTTCGTGCTCGAAAAAACCGGCGCCGAATGGCACCTGCCCGGCAACTGGCCCGCCCGAACGCAAGAAACCGACCAGTGGCTCGCGGTGATCTCCAGTTTGAAGACACGCTTCACGCCGATCAAGCTGACTGATCCTCCGATGCTCACACCCTACGGGCTCGACGATCGCCCCCTCATCATCATGGTCACGGCGGACCGGGCAACGCACACGCTTCGTTTTGGCCAGGAGCCGGACGAGGTCAATCGTTTCACTCGTGCCACGTATGTTCAGCTCGACAAGGAAAAAGAAGTTTTCCGTCTCGGCCCCGGCGTCTACACCGCGCTCAATCGCTCACTCGATTACTTCCGCCAGCGCCGGCTCTTCCCGATCGAGCGTGTCGCAAAGGATGAAGAATCGCGCGACAAGCACGAACAGCTTGCCGCCAAGGAAGTCGAAGTCGTGTCCGATACCGCGAAGTTCGTGCTTCAGAAAAAAGACGCCGAGTGGATGCTCAAAGACGCGTTCAAGAAAAAGGACAAGGATTGGTTGAGTATGCAGTCGTCCTTGGTCTTATCGCCGTTGTTAC
>DAIOGM010000114.1:14190-17602 GCA_036745215.1 Gemmataceae bacterium | reverse complement strand
CGGACGAACTGCGGACGGTAGACAACTACAAGGCGAACGTTTTCTTGAGCGGCCCCGGCGGCTCCCTTGAAACGGCTCACACGATGATGCGGGCCGGCGCCGCGATCGTGCAAGCCGGCGGCGCGGGCGTGTTCATCGACAACTGCGGCCTCGCTCACGGCGGTCAGAATTGGCTGGCGATGACCGAAGACGGCAGTCCCGACGCGCTGAGCTTCGCCTTCGTCGCCATCGTCCGCGGTAAAGCCGACGTGTACACCATGGGCATGCATGTCCTGGGTTTGCGCGACATCGTGATGAAACGCAGCGACGTCGAGGCCGGCGGCTTCGATATCGTCGAAGTGATCCGCTACCTGTCCCGCGGCGACAAACCCGTGGCCGACGGTCATATCATCGCCGACCTGGGTGGGCCTCGCTTCCAGACGTTCACCCAGGAAAGCGGCGCCGAACTGGTGGGAAGTCCCATGTACAATCCGTTCGGCCGATTGAAGCTCGTCAGTATTCAAGACATCACGCAGTCGAATTAGACACTTGCACGTCCTGCCGTTTTTTGACCTCGCCGCCAACGCGACCTATGCTTGCGCCAAAGGCTTCGCGCCAGCGGTTCAAGCGGGGAGGGGCGGCTATGTGGTTATCCATCGCTCTTGGCTACTGCGTCGTGTGTTGGCTCGTCGGCTTTCTCTTGATCCGATCCGCGTGTTGGTCCTGCGCCACTGCGGAGGATACGTCGCGCACCGGGAATGCCGTGATCCAATGGGGCGTCGTACTTTTCGCGCCGCTCTACTTGCCGTTTGCAACGATTTTCGTCGGCTACTGCGTGGTGCGCGGCTTGCGCGAGCAACGCACATTCGAACGCGCCGCGCGCACTTTCCGTGCATACGAATTCGTCAAGGTGAACTATCTGCGCCTGGATGAGTCGATTCGCGAGCAATTTGAGCTGCACACGGGGCCGCTCTTGAAAATGGGCTTTGACCTGATCGGCGACTATCGGCTGAAGCCGGAGCCGATCGAAGTGCACGATCGCTTTTTCCTGAGTCCCGACGGCGAAACGCTCGCGGCGATTTGTGCGCTCCTGGAAACGGGGAGTGTCTGTTTCATTTCCGTGCTCGAGGATGGGACCTGCGTCGATACGTGTTCCGCCGAGAATCCGGACCCGGAACGCACTTTCGAACCTGCCGATCAAACCTGCCTGTCCTATGTCGTGGAGGAGCCGATCAAGGTCGTCTACGCCCATCACGTCAAAACGCTCAAAGAAGTCTGCGCCAAGCACGGCACCAGCGTGATGCGATTTCAAAGCAATCAGTTCAAAGAAATCGTGACCTACGATCAACGCATCCAGTGTCGCGTGCATTACCGGCGCGGCGACCTGGACAACGAGCCGCCGGCCCCGGATTTCGCCAGCCTGCGCGAAACGCCTGCCGTGGCGTCGGCCGACGCGAAGCAAATTGCGACCGCATCATAAACACATCGCATCCCTCGAATCGAAGGACCCCTTCCACCGCGAAAGCGCCGTGCGGGCAATCAAACAGGGCTGGGGCTCCAGCGTGAACGAACCCGCTCTGCGGCGAGTCTTGCAAAACACGAAAGATGCCCGGAAGCAGAAGGAATTGAACGAGGCGATCAGCCGGCAAGGAAGTTGACGCCGCCTTCGGACTCATTCCGCTCGTTGCAAGACGAGCGTTTTTTTGCCTTTCGTCGAGTGCGGCATCGCGATAAAATGGGTGCAACGCCCCCGGAGTGACCGCATGCCGCTTCTCGACCATTTTCATCCACCCCTTAGCAAGCAGCGTCACTGGGACAGTTTCCACGGCGCCTGGGCCGAGGCCATCGCACGCCATTTGAACGAAGAGTTGTTGCCGCCGCGTTACGTTGCCGAAGCGCGGGTCAAGATCGGCAGCCGAGTTGAAATCGATGTCGCGACGCTGGACCACGCCGACGACCAAAACCTTGCGCCAAGTAACGGCGGCGTCGCCGTCTGGGCGCCGGCCAAGCCAGCGGCGTCCGCCAGCCTGGATTTCGGTGATCTCGACGCCATCGAGATCACGATTGTCAATGATGAGGAAGGGCCGAAAGTTGTCTCGGCCATCGAGTTGGTCAGCCCCGCCAACAAAGATCGTCCCGCGCATCGCCGCGCATTCACGGTCAAATGCGCCAGTTATCTTCAAGAAGGAATCAGCGTGATGATCGTCGATGTCGTCACCGAACGCCATGCGAATCTGCACGCGGCGCTCTTGGATTTCTTGAAGGTGAGTGTCGCCACGCCTGCACAAGGCAACGACGATTTATACGCCAGCGCCTATCGACCGATCGCCGGCGCCGAAGCGGGTCGCGTTGATATATGGGCGGAATCTCTTGCACTCGGCTTGCCGTTGCCGATTTTGCCGCTTTGGCTTGCCGCCGACTTCGCGTTGCCATTGAATCTGGAAGAAACGTACCAGGCGGCATGCGCGGCCCGGCGGATTGGGACGACATAGACCGCCGGCGTCATTTCGCCTCCACATTCACCATCACCGCCTCCGCGACCGCGCGCATCTTCGCGTATTCGAACACCGCCACCACCCGATAAACGCCCGGCGTCGTGCGATCGGTCTCCTTGGAATTGCCGAACACGCCGACCGGTTTGCGAAAGGCATCGCCCGGCTTTAAGATCACTTGCCGCTGCGGCGTCGGCGACGACGGCGAGAATCGGCCGCCGTACTTTCCGTCGGAAATCCTTTTGCCCGCGGGGTCGAAGACCTCCAGATCCAAGAACTCGAGGGGATTCGTGTTGTACGTGATAATGAGATCCTCTTTGGACACGTTCTTGATTTCCACTTCCGCCGGCGGCGTCTCGCCCACGGTGACGTTCTTTTTGGCAACGATGAGTTTACATTCCATCTTGACTTCCTTTGGCGGCTGAGAAAGGACCGAAAGTCCCTGGATCGAAACGCCAAAAACGACAAGGACGACGAGAGGTTTGCTGAATTGGCTCATGGCAACTCCGAGAAAGTGAGTCGGGCAGCCAACCATTCATTGGAACCGCTTGTGCGATTGACGTCAAGTCAATTTGACAACAGCGGGCCGACCACGGCCACAAGGCATCGCGCCGGCCCGCTTTGGTTGTCGCGTTAGCGCGCTCGGTAAATCGTCCACGCGTCGCCCGGATAGTCGTCGGTGTTGATCGCCCGCAACGTCTTGTTGGGCTCGAACGCTCGATTGCCGTTCTTCGAATTGAGCGTGGTCAGATCCAAATCGAGGTTGTTGCCGTCGAGCACGACCGCAGTGATGACGGCGGTGTGATCGACTTGAGCCCCGTCGCGCCAAACGATGATGTCGCCGACGCGGGCATCGCGTTGGGCAATCACCCCCGCAGCCGCGCCGCCATAGCCACGGTCGAGCAAGAGATCAACGTCATTTCCATAGATGCTGAACGGGC
>DAIOGM010000114.1:2248-14180 GCA_036745215.1 Gemmataceae bacterium | reverse complement strand
CGCCGTTGTCCGGGCGCCAAACGTCGATGTTGCCGCCGCCACGCACGGGCACGGACCAGTAATGCCCGGCCCGGAAACCCGCCTGAAAGTGTGCGGCCCCTTCGACAGCCCGCGCCCAATCCAACAGCGGCGCCACGCGCGGCGGGCGCGGCAGCATGCCCAACTCCAGCATCATTTCCCGTTCGCGGAATTGCAGGCCGGACAGTCGATAAGGCACGATGACCAAAGGCGGACTCTCTTGCAACCTCACCCCCGGCGGCGGATTGCCGATCCCCGCCAGGCCCGCCAGGTACGCGTTCCATGCCGCTTGCTCGATCGCCGCCCACGCTGCCTGCGCCGCCGAAACCGCGGCATCAAACAGCGCCAGCGCGGCATCCTCCGCGGCCAGCCGGGCTGCCTCCAGCGCGGCGACCGCAGTGGTATAAACGCTCCATGCCGCTTGCTCCGCCGACGAAAGGGCGGATTGGGCGGCGAGCACGGCCGAGAAATACGTGTTGTAAGCCGCGTTCTCCGCGGCCCCCCAAACATCCGCAGCCGCCTGCGCCGCAGCGTCATAGGCAGCCCAGGCGGCGCTCTGCGCGTCCGCGAGCGCAATTGCCGCCGCATCCATCGATGCATTCATCACGGCCGTCGCCGCGGCATTGGCCGCATCGCGCTGCGCCGCCGCGGTCGCCGTCGCATCGTTCAAATTCGCCTGTGCCTGGGCGACGGCCGCCAGCGCCTCCGGATCCTCCGGATTCATCATGAGATACATGTACGCCTGCTGAAGCGCCTCCTCGAACGGCGCAATCGCCGCCTCATATGCCGCCTCGTTCGCCATCCACGCACTATAGTTCGTCATATAGGCGTTCATCATCGCTTGATCATGATCGCTCTGCGCGGCCGACAGCGCCGCATCGCGCACCGAACCGGCCGCGGTCAGCGCCGATTGCTCGGCCGAGTCGGCGCTTTGCACCGCGCTCTGGTACGCCGCCTCCGCGCTCGAAACCGCTGAATTCGCGGTCTGCTGAGCCAGCGAAACCGCCGAGGAGTACGTGGAACTTTGTTGAGCCTCCCCCGACTGGGCGGTCGTCAACGCCGATTCGATGCTCGCCTGCGCCGTTGACGCGGCTGCATACACCGCGCTGTAAAAGCCCTGATCCGCTTGCATCACCGCCGCTTGATAGATGGCGTAATACGAACTCTCGCCCGCGGTCGGCGTGTTGACATAAACGGTCGCGGTCGTGGTGTCGTCGCCGTCGGTCACCGTGTAATTGAAGGCGTCCGGTGCATTGCTGCCCGGAAACGGCACATACGAAAGCGTGTTGTCCGGATTGAGCGAAACGTAGCCGTTCGTGCCTTGCGTGAAATCGACAATCGACAGCCCTTGGCTATTATCGGTCGAGTCGTTGGCCAACACATCAATGCACACGGGCATGTCGGCGACCACTGCCAGCGGCCCATCCATTCCCGCGACCAATGTCATCACACACCGATCTTCGAGCGATTCGACGCGCGGCCGAAATCCGCTCAAGCGCTTGACCTGGCTGTTGCGCGGACGTCGACCGACCGCAATCGACGGCCAAATACGATGCACCCACGATGTCTTTTGAAACATGACGGCTTTCCTTTGCGAAAGTAGAAATGAGGAGAGGTTCGCAAGTCGAATTGTGAAAGTAACCGAATCAGGTTGGGTATTCAAACAAATCGAAGTTTTTTTCGAGATTGCGCCATTTTTATGGCGCATATTATTGTGTGGCGCGAATGTTTTTGGCGATATTGTGAAATCCGAGTGTGACGCGCCTGCTTGCTCGATCGGAGTCCCAATTAGCCGTATTGCAGCTGCAAATGTGCCGCGCCTGCCGTAGCGACGGGCGGCTCGCCTGTCGCTTTCGTCATCGCGACAGGCGAGCCGCCCGTCGCCACGGCAGAAGTCACGGCGTCTCGCAAGCAAAAGTTGTTCGCAGTTTCAAGAGTCGTGAAACGAATGGCATTTTGCCCCAAAGGGGCAGCATCCCAAAGCCCAGGATCGCGCAGCGCATCCTGGGTCAACCGCAACCAAGTTAAACTACCCCGAAGGGGTTGCATCGGCGCCGGCGCGTGCCATTTGATGCAACCCCTTCGGGGTAGTTTCCACTTTGGACGAACCTACCCAAGGTGCGCTGCGCGACCCTGGGCTTTGGGATGCAACCCCTTCGGGGTAAGACACCTGTTGAATTTGGCATTACAGTCACTCGGCAAACCGCTCCGGCAACGCATTCACGATCTTGACCGTCTCGACGCTGACTCGCACGACCTGGCGGACGAGGCGGACGATGTACTCCGGATCGTCGGCGCGATTGGGATCGGAGCGAATGCCCGAGCGTTTGTCTTCGCTGACTTGGTACTGATCGATCACCCATTCCAGGGTGCTGCGGTTGCCGAGGCGATAGTGAAACACTTCCGGCGGAATGCCGGCGAGGGTGAGCGACGCGTTGACCTTGAGCGCGGTCTTGTCCTTGGCGAGCCGCATCTTGTCGTCGATTCGGTAAGAGAGCAATTCGGTTAACCCCCGACTTGGCGAATCCAATCACGGATGTTCATTCCGACTCTTTCAATATCATTCATCGAAAGTTCGCCACTGTGCATAATCACGTTTCGCGACCTTTCCAGCGACTTAAATAGCTGACGAGCCCAATCGATCGATGGAATGTAATCTTCGAAAGAAGATTCGTTGTTTTGCATGATCGAAATGAGGTCGCCGAGTTGAACATAAAAGATCATCGATGCACCGCGTGATCCGTGGTATCGATGTTGATCTTCATCTTTTTTTCTATCGTCAGCAGATTTTCTCACAGCGCTGGATACGCACCGCGTCCACCAATCTGCACCATGATCCTCCAAAAGCCGATCCTGAATGAACTTTCTGGCTCCATTCTCGAAGGCAGAGATCAGCGTGAAAACGTGTGCCATTTTCGTAGCCGCAAGCACAAAATCTTTGTCCAAAAGATCGAGCGGCAGGGCGCGCGCAATTCGTTCACTTACATCGGAGGGGGCGGGGTCATTCTTTCCAATTTCCTTATCGGCAGATTCTTGAGCAATTTGTCCTTTGAAAACAAATGCGTAGATATCATTGCGCTTGTTCATAACAAATGCTCCTTCAAACTCCGAAAGATGGCGTCATACACTGCCTTGTCCCTATGAGCAGGAAGCACGATTTCAATGCGATAGGTCAAACCGTCAATCCCGCGGTTATGTGAGATTCGCCGATCGACCGCGAGATGTTCGTGGCTATCCTGAGGAAGATCGATTGCGGCGGGCGAGACGTCTCCTGTTTGCTTGTTATCCTTTGTCGCCGCCGGTCCGTCAGTTGGGGCGTGGGATTCAACGCGAGGCCGCTCAAAATTGGCGAGTTTTGCCAATTCTGCAAACGTCTTTGTCATGTTGTTGATGACCACGTCAGAATACTTGCCTTGAGTAAGACTCCTTATTTTTCCCGCAAGGTCAGTTCGGCTCAAGGTATGAGCCTTCTTGTTCAAGCGAAACAAATCCTCGTACGCTTCTTGCATTCCATCCGCCAGAATGTGTTGCCATCTGTTGTCATCGAGAAAGTCAAAATACCTTTGCTTAGGAACACCATTCTCATCAACGAATCCAAGAGCCTTCAAAAGCGGTATGAAAAGTCGATCATTCGTACTCTTGAATCCGAGATCCTCAACGAACTTGAATGTGAACCTTTCAGGAGACCTGGCGGTTCTTAGTGCCTCTAGGAAAAACGGCAAGTTCTTCACAGCTACCAAATATGCGGACGTCAGCGCCATGGTATTTGGTCTCCACTAATTGAGGTATTCTCATTGACATTGTATGCGCCTTGTAAAGATACAGTAATACGTTTCAAAGTTCGCGCCACTTACAATGGAATTGTAACGGCTGACAACGGTTCAATGCTGGGCAGTGCGATTTCGTAATCTTCAATTCTTTGGATTGGAATGAGCCGGCAATGATGCAGCCTGGCGACGTGTTCGAGCAGACGCTGAAACGCCGTCTCGACCGCGCCTTCGTGCTTGACGCCGACGCCGCGGTAGTCCTTGAGCGATTGATCGAATTGCTGGATCGCTTTGTGCGTCGGCTTTGAGGGTCGTCGCGTCGGCTTTCTTCTTGGGCATGGGAATCCTTTCGTCGAATTGCCCTCCATTATAGCTGGCATCGCAAGGTCGGTTGCGAGTGACGACGCCCCGTGTGACGCCCGCACGTGGATAAAAGGGCCATTTTCTGCGGTTTTCCCAGTGTTTTTTGCGGTTCTTGTTACCCAACTGTTGTTGGGTAAAAGGGTGCCGGGATGGGTCACACCACCGGCCGCACCACGTCGCCGCGCGTCAGCGGGATCGGGCGGCCTTGCGGGTCGAGGTAGTCCGTGTGCGGGTCGATGCCGAGGCAGTGATAGATCGTCGCGTGCAAGTCTTGCGGCAGCACTCGGCCGTCGCGCGGATACGCCGCGATGCTGTCCGAGGCGCCGTACACCACGCCGCCGCGGATGCCGCCGCCGGCGAGCGCGACCGAGAAGACGCGGCCCCAATGATCGCGGCCGGCGCTGCCGTTCAGGCGCGGCGTGCGGCCGAACTCCGCCATCCACACCACCAGCGTCTCTTCCAGCAAGCCGCGCGCGGACAGGTCGGCGAGCAGCGTCGAGTACGCGGCGTCCATGATCGGCATCAGTTGTTTCAGAGCGTTCGTGTTTTGACTGTGCGTGTCCCAGTGGCCGTTGTTGAGCGCGTTCGGCACGCGCGTCCAGTTGACGCGAATGAGCGACACGCCTGCTTCCACCAGACGCCGGGCGAGCAGCAAGCTTTGGCCAAACTTGGTGCGGCCATAGCGATCACGCAACGCGGCCGGCTCTTCTTCGAGCTGGAAGGCGCGGCGAGCGCGGGAGCCGGCGATCAGGTCGAGGGCTTGCTGTTGCTGGGCGTTGAAGTTGCCGAGGCTGGGGCTGCGCTGGATGTTGTCGAGATGTTGATTGACTTGCGTCAGGAGGCCGGCGCGGGCGTTGACGCGCATCGACGTGACGTCGGCGGGCAAGGCGACGCCTTCGATGTTGAACGCGGGGGCGCACGGATCGCAATGGATGAGCCACGGGTCGGCGGCGCGGCCGAGAAAGCCGGCGTCTTGTCCGGGCCAGGTGAGGTTGCCATCGTTCGCGGATTGTTCGGGGAGCGTGATCGCCGATGGCAGACCGCCCTGCCCTGGCACGACCCGTCTCACCAGGGCGCCGAGGCTCGGCCAATCATTCGGCGCGCCGGGCCGGGCGTTCTCGACGCCTTGCGGCAAGTGCGGGTGGCCGGTCGTCATGTAGTAGCCGCTCGCGGAGTGGGCGTTGTCGTTCGTGACCATGGCGCGAAGGACGGCGATCTTGTCGAGTTGTTGCGCGGTGCGCGGCATCAGTTCGCCGACGAGGATGCCGGGGACGTTCGATTGCATCGGCCGCAAGTCGCCGCGTGCTTCGGCGGGCGAATCGGGCTTCGGGTCCCACGTTTCCTGTTGCGGCGGACCGCCGAGGAAGCACATGACGATGCAGGATTTCGCTCGTCCAGCGTGCGATGTGGTTGAGGCTTGAGCTTGAAGCAGCGTCGGCAGCGTCAGACCGCACATGCCGAGGCCGCCGATGCGCAGCCATTCGCGGCGCGTGATGCGATCGCACAGTTGCGTACTTTGGTCGTTGATGATGAACATGAGCCGCCCCCCGGCGAGGCACTCGCGGAGCGAGTGCACCACCATAGGTTAGCGGGGCGGCGGAGCGATTGCAATTGGAAACGTGCGACGGTTTTTATTGTGCAACATCGCTTTTTTTGGGTAGACTTGAGTTATCAAACCTGGGAAGACGATTCGTAAAGGGGGGACCTATGAATCCGACGCTCCGGCTCTCGCGCCGCCGACTCCTGCAAATCGGCGGCCTCGGCATGCTCGGCCTTGGGCTGCCGCGATTGCTTCAAGCGAACTCTTCGATCGCTGACGCTCCCGGCTCGTCCAGACAGAAATCGTGCATCTTCATCGTGCAATACGGCGGCGCGAGCCATCACGATAGCTGGGACCTGAAGCCGGACGCGCCGGACGACATTCGCGGCCCGTACCGTCCGATCGCGACGAGCGTTCCCGGCACGCAAATCGGCGAGTTGATGCCGAAGCTCGCGTCGATGGCACATCAATATTGCTTGATTCGCTCGATGACGCATGCCAACGGCGGGCACGACGGCGGCATGCATATCTGCATGACGGGGCACTCGGCGCCGACCGTCGAGACGCCGTACTTCGGCTCCGTCGTCGCCAAGGTTCGGCCGTCTACCGTGAACATCCCGTCGTACATGTGGCTGCAAAACTTGGCGGGCGACGTGCAGCCGCGTTATTTGACGGGCGGCTTCCTCGGCTCGGCGTACAGTCCGTTGCGCGTCGGCACCGATATGGACAATCCCGCGGAGCCGGGCTTCCGCGTCCGCGCTTTTGATACCGCGGCCGATGTGCCGCACGATCGGCTTCGGCAACGCATGGAGTTGTTACATCAATCCCAAGCGCGAACACAGCGAACTGGGATCGAAGACAACATGCAGCGCTTCCAGGAGCGAGCCGTCGATTTGTTGACCGGGCCGGAAGCACGCCGCGCATTCAATCTCGAACTTGAATCGACGCCGATGCGCGATCGCTATGGCCGTCACGCTCTCGGCCAAAATCTATTGATGGCGCGCCGCCTCATCGAAGCGGGCGTACGGCTCGTCAGCGTCACTGCGTGGGCCGGATTGCCGCCGGGCGAGCGTTTCCGCAACGTGCAAACCTGGGACATGCACGGCGAGGGGGCGGGCCTCGGCAGCATCTTCGGCCGCGGCGCGTTTGGACTCGGCTGGGCGTTGCCGAATGTCGATCAGGCCGTCTCGGCATTGCTGGAGGATCTGCATCTCAGGGGCTTGCTCGACGATACGCTGGTGGTCATGGTCGGCGAATTTGGCCGCAGCCCGCGCATCACCGGGGCCGGCCGCGATCATTGGCCCGCGTGCTATTCGGCGATGTTGGCGGGCGCCGGCATCCGCGGCGGGCTGGTGCATGGCTCGTCCGATCGGCAGGGCGGTTATGTGCGCGACGCGGCGGTGCGGCCCGAAGCGTTTGGGGCAACGCTGTTTCATGCGCTGGGCATTCCGCCGGAGACGCGGCTGTCGCCGGACGGCTTCACTCGGCCGGCGAGTGCGGGGCAGCCGGTGTTGAGTTTATTCCAGTAATGGTTCACGTTTAGCGCTCGAGTGGCGCCACGCAATCGCGCGGCGCCACTCGAGCGCTAAACGTAAACTTGGAGGTTCCATGATTTCCGTCCGTTCAACCAGCCGCCGCGAGTTCCTCAAAGTCGGCGCCCTCGCCGTCGGCGGCCTCACGCTGGCCGACCTCCTGCGTGCCAAGGCGCACGCCTCCGCGCCGACGGCGCGCAAGTCGATCATCATGATCTACTTGAACGGCGGCCCGAGCCACATGGATATGTACGACATGAAGCCCGACGCGCCGATCGAATACCGCGGCGAGTTTCAGCCGATTCGCACCAACGTGCCCGGAATGGATATCTGCGAACACCTGCCGATGCAGGCGCAGATCGCCGACAAGTTCGCGATCATTCGCAGCATGCGTTTCCGCCAACAAGGTCACACGTCGCCGGAGCTTTACACGGGGCAACTCACCGGCAATCGGCCCTCGATCGGCTCGATCGTCAGCAAGCTGCGGCGCGATGCGGGCGTCCTTGAAGCGTTGCCGCCATTCGTGTCGATGGGCGACGGCAATCACGTGCCCGGTCCCGGCTTCCTTGGCAAGTCGTACGAAACGTATCAACCCGGCGCCCGCGCCAACAACCTTAGCCTCGCGACCGGCGTCACACGCGAACAGGTGGGCGATCGCCGCCAATTGCTAGCCACGTTCGACACGCTTCGTCGCGATCTTGACTCGGGCCGCGGCAGCCTGTCCGCGATGGATGCCTTCAATGCTCAGGCGCTTGAAATGATCACGTCGAATCGCGCCCGCGATGCGTTCGACATCAGCCGCGAGCCGCAGTACATTCGCGATCTTTACGGCCGGGGCGTCGATTATTTGCGTGCCCGGCGTCTGGTCGAAGCCGGCGTGCCCGTGGTGACGTTGACGCCGGAGAACTATCCGGTGCCGCGCGATTGCAACGGGCAATGGGACCATCACGATCACGTCTTCACGTGTCTAAGGGCGATCTTGCCAGCGTACGATCGTTCGGTGTACGCGCTGTTGACCGATCTGTCCGCGCGCGGCCTGGATCAAGATGTCGCCGTCGTCATCTGGGGCGAGATGGGCCGTACGCCGAGGGTCGGCACGCAGCGCGGCACGGTCGCCGGTCGCGATCATTGGCCGCAATCGGGCTTCGCGCTCATGGCCGGCGGCGGGCTTCGCATGGGCCAGGTCATCGGCGCCACCGACGCCCGCGGCGAAAACCCGCGCGGCCGCGCGTACACGCCGCAGAACGTGCTCGCGACGCTGTACTACGTCCTGGGCATCGACCCGACGACGACGATCAACGATCATCAGGGGCGGCCGATTTACTTTCTGGATGATCGCGAGAAGGTGGCGGAGTTGGTGTGATCATTGTCAACGTCTACGTGCCTTGCGGTTGTGCGGTATCATGAAGTTGGACAAGTTTAATCGAGGAGTCCAATCATGGATATGGCGACTTATACCAGAGAATCCGCCCTGAACCGCGAAGCCTATGAACGGCTGCGTGCCACGATTCGCAGCGATTTTGCAGGCAATTATGTTGCGCTTGCGAACGGCAAATTAATTGGCGCTTCACCCACGTTTGACGAAGCACGCGCGTTGGTGGAGAGCATCAAACCCGTGCCCGAATACTACAATGTGTTTTTTGCCGATGATGAACCAGACTTTGGCCTCGTATACGACTTTCATGGAGCCGGTTGCTGATGCCCTTTGCCTCCTGGAATGCCAATGCTCGGGGGGAGTATTGGATCGATGTCGCCCTTGCGGGTCAGCGACTTCAAGTGCTCGTCGATACAGGTTTGCTCGATGTTCGCGGACAGGTTGGCTTCTCAATCGATGCATCCGAGTATGATGCATTCAAGAAAGCGGGACGATTTCACAGGCATCAATTGCATACTCGTTTGATGGCCGATGGCGGCCTTGGAGTAACCGAAAGCGGTTTGTTGGATGCCCAGATATTTTGTCCACAATTGAAACAACCAGTTGGACCCGTTGTGCCGATCCGGGTTTACCGAGGAGCGCCTGGAGTTCCCGATCGCGTTGGTTTGGCGTTTTTTCACAAACTCAAAGGCTGTTCCGTACTCTGGGAGTTGGACCAGCGCTCGTGGCGCATTGATTATCCGTGAGACTCCACCTATTGTGGGAGCTTATTGAGGAAGCTTTTATGCTTATCAAGCAATCCATTATCAAGATTGCAGTCTTGTTTGTTTTCACATTGTCGTGCGTTCATGCGGGCGACCATCCCGATTTCGCCAAGCTCCACCGCGACCTGACCACCGCCAAGGAAGCCTGGCAAACCATCCCCTGGCATCTCTCCATCCTTGAAGCTCGTACGCAAGCGGCCAAGGAGAACAAGCCGGTCTACATGCTTTGTCGGGCCGGGCATCCGCTCGCGTGCGTCTGAAACAACGGCATCGCCGACCGTGCGTCGGTTTTCCAGGATGCGGCCCTCGTCAAGATCTTGAGCGAAAAGTTCGTGCCCGTCGCGGTCGATCAACACATTCATCGGCAACGCAAGGACGAGGAAGGCGAACTCTTCGCCAAGGTCCTCAAACAGGCGGGCCGCGGACTCGATGGTTATTCGCAGGGCGTCTATCTCTTCACGCCGGACGGCAAGCTGCTCGCGTTCGCCAACACGTCCGACGCGGCCGGCGTCAAACGGCTGACGGACACCGCCCTCAAGAAGTTCGACCCGCGTGCGCCGGCGCTCAAATTCGACGACGGCAAACCACCGCAAGTCTTGGCGACGCCTCCTGATGGCGGCCTCGTCCTTGACGTGACCGCGAAGGTGCTGGGCAGCTACGATCCCGACGACGCGAAGACGAAACGCTTCCGCGAATCGATTGGCCGCGATCATCTTTGGCTGCGCAAGGACGAAACCGACGCGCTCGCCAAGGGCAACCTGATGCAAAGCGTGGCCGAGCGGCTGGTGCGTTATCACCTGGTTGACAATACGCGCGGCGAACCGCCGATGTGGCGCGTCGATGAAATCAAAAAACTTGAACTGACCCTCAAGGACGGCAAGTTCGTCGGAAGCGTGCATCTGGAAACGAAGAATGCCGATCGCGGTTATCATGCCGATTTCTGGGGCATCGTCGAAAGCAAGGACGGTAAGGCGACGCGATTCGATCTGCTTGCGAAGGGCGAATTTTGGGGAGAAGGCAGCTTCACGCGCGGCGCTCCCAAGGGGCGCTTTCCGTTCGCCGCCGCGTTTGCGATGATCGAAGGCGATTGCGCGACGAACAAGGTTCCACCCCAGGCGGCGCGCGGAAACGTGAAAGCCTATTTGAAATAGATCGCCAATAAAAGAGGTCCATGAGGGATTAGCTCATGGACTTTCCGGGAGCCCCTCGTTGCCACGAGAGACGCATCAAGAGTGCGTGCACGATTATTTTTCGAATTGAGTTTGGTTCGTGAATTGTAGAATGGCAATCCCTGTGCCGAATCGCGTGAATTACGGATGAAATCGTTAATCGAAATAACGACAATGAGTTGCGCACCACAAGTTGGCAAAAGGCGTTATCCGTGTCTAATTGCCTTGCTGACGCGTTGAACATTTCATGCCGCGTCGTCGGGCAAAGCATGTTCGATCAGTTGACACGGCGGGCATTCGCGCCTACCAAACCAGAGACCTCCACATTCCTTTCTCGGTGACATCATGACCAATCCACAGCCGACCTCTGCGCCCACGCCGCCGAAAGGCGGGAGCACGGGACGCATCTTGCTTTACGCCGTTGCGGTGATCGCGCTCGTCGCGGCGGGCGGGTACTATGCGATGGTCGTGCGCGAAAGCCAGGCGATTCCGCCGGTGGACGAGACCGGCGCGTTGAAAGGCGCGCTCTCGAAGATTGCCGATGAGCAGAAAATGGCGGACGCGTATCGCGACGCCGACAAGGACCTGATCGCCGACGCGCCGAGCGAGGCAGCCAAGTTGCAAAAGGTTGACGAAATCGGCTTCTGCCTGGTGGCCGGCGACGATCCGGAAAAAACCAAAGTCGAATGGAAAGACCTCATGGCCGCGTTGGAAAAGGCGACCGGGAAAAAAGTGAGTTACCTGGAGGATCTCTCGACCGAAGACGCCCAGTTGTCCGCGTTGAAGAACGGCAAGCTGCACGTGACGGCGTTCAGCACCGGCGGCGTGGCAAAGGCGGTCAACACCGCGGGCTTTGTACCGTTGGCGTCGCCTGCCAACGCGGAGGGCAAGTTCTCCTATGAAATGGAAATCATCGTCCCCGCGTCGAGCAGCATCAAGGATCCGAAAGACCTGAAGGGCAAGACGCTCGCCTTCACGACGCTCGCGTCCAACTCCGGGGCGCGGGCGCCGATGGTGATCCTCAAGGAAAAGTTCAGCATGTTGCCGGGCCGCGATTACAAGTATGTGCACACCGGCAGCCATTCTCATTCGATCAAGCAGATGTCGGAAGGCAAGCTCGACGCCGCTTGCGTCGCCAACGATCTGCTGGCCCGTGCCGTTGCGGTCGGCGACATCAAGGCGGATCAATACCGCTCGATCTACAAGTCGTCGTCATTCCCGCCGCTCTGTTTAGGCACGGCGCACGACTTGCCGACGGAGATGGCGGCCCAGATCAAAAAGACCTTTCAGGATTTCCGCTTCGAAGGCACGTCGCTGGAGAAGCGTTTCAAATCGCAAGGAACCGTGCGGTTCGCGCTCGTGGATTACAAGCGCGACTGGGAGTATGTGCGCGAGATTGATGAC
>DAIOGM010000114.1:0-2238 GCA_036745215.1 Gemmataceae bacterium | reverse complement strand
CCCCCGCTGACGCGGGAGGCTCGCTTTCTTGCGCCTTGGCGCGAAATTCCTCGCCAAACCGCTTTACACGCGCCGACTTTTTGCTATAGGACGCCGAACGCTAACCCACCGCGCACGGAAAGCTTCAACATGGCCATCCTGGATCATTGGCACCCGATTCTGCCGAGCCGGCAACTTAGGCGGAATCGAGTCGCCGGCGCAAGATTGGCAGGCCGCGATCTCGCCCTGTTTCGCAACTCCAAGGGGGAAGTCGCCGCCCTCGACAATCAATGTCCGCATCGCCGCATGCGCCTCGACCTCGGTAAAGTCCACGACGACAAGCTCCAGTGCAGCTACCACGGTTGGACCTTTGACACGTGCGGCAACGGCGAAAGCCCCGCGACGCCGAAGCTCTACGCGTGTGCCGAGCATTTCGAAGTCGTGGAAGCGTTCGAAACGATCTGGGTTCGCAGCGCCGGCGCGACCACCGAGTTCCCGACATTCGACATCGCCGGCCATTATAACGTCTGCAATCTCTCGCATCGCGTCAAGGCGCCGCTTGAATTGACGCTCGACAACTTCTGCGAAATCGAACACACGCCGACGACGCACGCCTTCTTCGGCTATCCGCTGGAACGCATGCACGAGGTCGAAGTCGAATTCCACCCGACCGACACCAGCGTCCGCGTCGTCAATCGCGGACCGCGCAAGCCGATTTCGCGGTTCATTCGCACGATCGTCGGCATCGGCGCCAATGATCTTTTCATGGATGATTGGACCACGTACTTCTCGCCGGTCTATTCCGTGTACGATCATTGGTGGCAATGCCCCGACACCGGCAAACCGAGCCGCGTGCGCTGGCGGCTGTACATTTTCTTCGTGCCGATCGATCCATGTGAAACCGCCATTCACACGTTCGCATTCACGAAATCGAGCTATCCGGGCCCGGCCGGCGGCGTGCGCCTGTTCGCGTGGCTGCTCAAGCGCCAGCTCAATTACGAAATCCAGCTCGACGTGCGCATCCTCGAAGGTTTGGCAGACAAGGACACGAGCATTGAAGGCATGAAACTGAGCCGCTTCGATAAAGTGCTCGGCCTGAACCGCGAACGGATCGAAAGTATCTATCGCGGCCACGAGCGCCAGGTCGTGGGTTACACCACGCCGCACCTGAAAATCGCGGGTTAATGGGAACGAGTCACTCCAGCACGTTTCGGAAGAATCTCCTTTCTCTCGTGTTCCATGTCGGTTAGATTCCATTCGAATTAACATCCGCGCACCCAGGATCCTTCACCAAACGACACCGGAGGTTGGCATGTCGCGTTTTTGCTGGGCGGTAATCGCGGTCTTCGTCATCGGGATGCCGACGATCCAGGCGCAAACGAAATTGGCCTGGAAATTCAAAGAAGGCGACACGTTCTACGTCGAAGACGTTATGGAAGCCAAACAGACGGTCGCGATCCTCGGCAAGGACATCAAGGAGGCCGCCAAGACCACGAAGGTGTTGCGCTTCCACGTTAAGAAAGTCGCCGATAACGAGGTGACGGTGGAGCAGACCATGATCTCCATCGAAAAGAAAAACCAGGGAGGACTTCCGACGCCGCAAGACAAGTTCGTCGAGAAACTTCAAGGCGCATCCTTCGTGTTCACCATGCGCGACGGCAAGGTCACCAAGCTCGACGGCTACGACGAATTCATCAAAAAGGCCACCGACGATGACGTGACCGCCAAGCTGCTCAAAACGATCCTGTCCAAGGAAACCATCACGCAGGGAATCGAAACAACTTTCGGGAGTTTGCCGAAGACGGCCGTGAAGGCGGGGGACGAATGGACCAGCGAGACGAAGACGTCGATGGGACCGCTGGGTACGTTCGCGAACAAGCTCAAGTTCAAAGTTCAGGAAGAACAAAAGGACGGCGTGGCCATCACCAGTCAGGGCACGGCGACGTACACGGCCCCCAAGGACGGCGTGCTCGGCGGGGTGCTCAAGATCGTCAAGGGCAACCTCAAAGCGGAAACGTTGACCGGTAGCATGGTCTTCGACGCCGACAAGGGGCGACTCGTTCGTTCCGAATCCACCATGAAGATGGCGGGGGCGTTGACTGTGGAAGTCATGGGCAACGAACTGGAGATGAGTTTAAGCGTCGAGCAAACCTCCAAGGCACGCGTGCTCGACAAAAATCCGAAGACGCCGTGACGTGCACGATTGACGAATGACGAAGCACGAATGACGAAAGAATGACGAAATCCGAATGCCGAATG
>DAIOGM010000113.1:1093-17712 GCA_036745215.1 Gemmataceae bacterium | reverse complement strand
GTGATGCTAATGATGGAGATCGCGTTCACGGCACTCAAGATCAGGCGACCCGTCCCCGACTTGGTAACTGGCCCCGTGACGGTGCCGTCCACCGTGAAATTGGTGCCTTGCTCGACGACCATGGGAACGGTCGTCGCGGTGGTGGTCGTCAGCGTGATCGCCTTGGGCGAACCCGTAAAGAAGGGTGCGATGCCCACCAGGTTCGTAGTCGGTTGCAGCCAGGTATTGTGTCCGGCCGCGTTGACGATTTTTCCGTTCGCGGTGGAGAGCGTCGCGGACGCGATGGCGCCCGTGCCGCCGCCGCCGCTCAACGTCACCGTCGGCGCCGAATTATACCCGACGCCGGACGAAGTCATGATGATTCCGGTGACTCTGCCGCCCGCCACGGTGGCGATGCCCGACGCGCCGGTGCCGCCGCCGCCGCTGAAGATGACGGTGGGAGGCGCCGTGTAACCGGTCCCGCCGCCGCCGACCGTGGCCCTGGCAACGACGGGCGCATTATCACCGCCGCCTTGGACTGCGCTCAGGTAGGTGTCGGGAACGCGGAAACCGATGGGCGTGGTCCCGCTGGTGGCGCTGACGCTGATCACACCGGTGCCGAATGGCGACGTCACTTCGGAATTGAGCGTCGGAATATCCATGCCGCCCAGGCTGCCGCCGAAGGTGATATTGAAGACGCCGCCGCCGCCCGTAACGCTCACGGTGGCGCCGGCACCGCCGATCGTGGACAGCGCATTGAGCGCCGTTTCCACGGCCGCGATGTCCGCGCTCGTCCCGGTATAGGTAATTTCCGGTGTATTGAAGCCCGCGTAGCCGAGCGTGAACCGGGTGGTCTGCGGCACCGCTCCGGCGAGGGTGACGACCTGGACGCTGGGGAAGTTCAAGAATTGCGTCGGAATGGTCGGATTGTTGGTGAAGGTGAGCCCGATGGAGCCGCCGATGCCCGCGCCGATGATTGGATTGACGAAGGTGCGGGCGCCGCCGATGCCCAGAGAATAGGGATGGCTGATCAAGACCATGCCGTTATTGACGATGGTGTTCCCGCGATAGGTGTTGCCGCCGTGGAAGTTGTTGACCACGGAAATCGGCGCCCGCGGATCGAGGGCGAGCGTGCCGGCGCCTTCCTTCGTCAGGATGAAGGAGCTGACGTCGCCGATGGCGCCGGTGACATTCAAGGTCGAGCCGGCGATGGGACCGAAAGTCGTATTGCCGCTCAGGAGGAGGTTGCCGGATAGGGTCGTCGTGCCGGCGACGGTCATGATGATGGCGCCGAGGAAATTGTCGGTGCCGGCGCCGGAAACGATGAACGGGTTGTCGATGTTGCCGCCGGGCGTATTGACTTCGAGTTTGGTGTTGTTGTTGATCGTCGTGAAATTGGGATTGCCGCCCGCCGCGAGCTGGTTGGTGCTGGGCGTACCGGTGCCCGCGGCCAACGCCGCATTCAGTTGGAAGACGGGCAGGCCGGCCATGGTGCCGACGAAATCGATCGCGTACGTGGCGCTGCCGGCGCCGCTGGCGGTTTGCGTGACCACCACCGGAGCGCCGGTGAAGCCGAGGGCGCCGAAAAGCGTATTCAACTCGGATTGAATCGTCGTGGCGTCGCCGGGCGTGCCGGTGAAGACGATTTGATTCGTCGTTGGATTCGTGATGCCGTTCGGATACGTCAACGTGTAACGCGTGGCGCCGACGGTCGCGCCGGTGATGGTGAGCGATTGCAAGCTCGACGTGACCGGCGCGCCCAGGCCGTCTGCATTGGTCAGCACCACCGGGCTGGCGCCGATCGTATTGCTGATGGTAAACGTGCCGCGAAAAGCGGAGTTGTCGCCGGACAAGGTCAGCGTGCCGATGCCTTCCTTGGTCAACTGGGTCGCGCTATTTCCGCTTAACTGGCCCGACAAAGTCAGCGACGCGGTCTGCTGGATGGAGATGCTTTCATTGCTCGCAAACGCGGAGCCGACGCGGAGGTTCATGGACAACAATTGACCGCCGGCGTTGACGGTGATGGCAGCCGTGTTCGAAACCGGATTCGCCAGCGTCAACGTCTGCGTGCCCGCCATGGTAAACGTGCCGGAAGCAAACGTGATCTGATCGACCACCAGGCCCGCGATGTCCTGATTGCCGATGGCGTTGGTCGTGCCGGGACTTTGAAAAAGCAACTGCACCGGGGCGCCGAGTGTTGGCGCCGCGCCACCTTGCCAGTTCAGCCCGTCGCTCCAGTTCGGGAACGCAAGTCCATGCCCGCCGGTCCACGTGAATACGACCGGCGTGACGCGATCTTCCAATGTCTCGGGGCAAAGGCGAAATTTCGGTCGTTTCTCAATTGTCCGAACCCGTGGCCGGAACATCGACTTCAACCACCGACCGAATTGGAAGGAGAGCATGCAAATTACCTCTCAGACAATGACAAAGTCTGAACAAACGGGAATAAATTCGAACTCACAGCCGCGATCGGCCGGCGTGCGCGCTTCTTGCGCGCCAATAAACAAATAAAAAGCCCCAAGCGGATCGCTTGCTGCTTCAAACGAGAAAAACGGATTCATGGCCGTTCCGGACTGCCAATGCCGTCGAATACATATTGGAGACATCCTGGGATGCCACGGTCTCAGATCCAACGCAGTGAGAGAAAACCGACTCCCGAAGCTCGCGCGCACAAACGAAGCCAACGGGTTCTGGATGGAAACGCACTACTGCAATCCAGTTATGGCCCGACCTTTGGCGTCCGGCAAGGCAAGACGTAGGACTCACTTCTGGCTTGTTCATAGTGTACTGACGTTCCAACGACTGAAAACGTAAACTCGACCGCGACGCACCCAAAAAAAGAGAATCCCACGCAAAAACTATAACGTTCCGACCATCGTTTGGTTTGGTCTAGACGCGCCAAAAAGCCAAATTCGCCTGATCAGGCTACCTAGCATGCACGACACAACAAGAAATCGGGCGTTGCCAAAAGGGGGAGAAAGACGGCTTGCCACGAATTTGATACGCGGCACGCCAGGGGAAGGTTCCACGAAGGCCGGGGCGTCTTGACATCGGACGCGACGTGTCGCCGCGCCGTCCGAACCATCAACGTAACCGTTTGCCCACCGCCTCCAGGATTGCTTGCTCGTTGGGAAACTCGCCGGTCTGAAGTTTTGAATAGAGCAACTCGCCATTAACCTTGAGCTCGAAACAACCGCCTCCCGACGGAATCAAAATCAAATCCTGTATCTGCTGCTTGTATTCCGACAATAGCTTGCTCGTCAAACTGACGGCTTTCGGCTCGTAATTTCACACGGAGCAGTATTTGAGTTCCACATGCATGACTAACTCCTCGATTCAGACGATTCCCGGCGAATACGAGTTTGATACCATATTGTAATTGCCCGTTTGCATCGCACAAAGGCCAAGTTGGCAAAAATCACCACTCATGTCGCAACCCATCACGCTCATTGTTCGCGATCCGAAAGAGAACCCGAAAAAGTGCTCGATCCTGCCGCTGCGCGGCCGGGCGGACATACAGATTTTTACTTATCCTCCAGAAGATCTGCCGCCGCTCGATGATTATCTTCGCCTTGCCGGCGACGTCGATTGCCCGGTGCTTTCCACGGCCGATCGCGAGCGAGGCATCTTGGTGTTGGACGGCAGTTGGCGCTCCGTCGGCAAGATGTCAGCTCACTTCGCCCACGTGTCGCCGCGCCGTCTCTCCGGATGGAAGACCGCGTATCCGCGCGTCTCCAAGCTCGGCTCCGATCCCGCGGAGGGCCTGGCGTCGCTCGAAGCGCTGTACCTAGCATACCACATCCTCGGCCGGCCGACCGATGGACTGCTCGATCATTATCGCTGGGCCGCGCATTTCATTGAACTCAACGCATTGCCGGGGTAGTGCTTTGTCACAAAAAAATCCCGGTAGCCGCACTCGCCAGAATGCGCGCAACCCGCGTTCTGGCGAACGCGGCTACAATTAGAAGTTCCGGTAGCCGCACTCGCCAGAGTGCGGGCAACCCGCGTTCTGGCGAACGCGGCTACAATTAGAAGTTCCGGGGCAACCCGCGTTCTGGCGAACGCGGCTACCCGAAAACGAGGCCGTGACAATGCAGTAATGGGTCCGATTGCAACAATCGTTGAAGTGCGACGTGTTATTGTGCGCGGCTTGGAAATTCACTCGCCGCAAACGGTTCGCGACGCCGCGAGGAAATATCCGCGGTCAGCCGTTCGACAAATGCCGAGAAGGCGACGCTGCGCTGTTCCTTGCCATGGCGGTCGCGCACCGACACTTCATCGCTGGCCGCTTCCTTCGGACCGACAACCAGGATGTACGGCGCCCGATGCGGCCGAGAGTTCTGGATCTTTTTGCCGAGCCGTTCCGACGTCACGTCCGCCTCGGCCAGGAAGCCGCCCGCTTTCAAGCGTCGGCACAAGTCGCTGACGTAATCGTTCGACTTTTCCGAAATCGACAGCACCAGCACTTGCACCGGCGCGAGCCAGGTGGGAAAGTGCCCTTCAAATTCCTCGATCAAGATCGCCAGGAATCGTTCGATGCTGCCCATCGCGGCCGGGTGAATCATCACAGGCCGATGCGCCTTGTCGTCGATGCCCGTGTATTCCAGGCCAAAGCGTTCCGGCATCTGGAAGTCGAGTTGAATCGTGCCGCACTGCCAGTCGCGGCCCAGGCAATCATTGATCTGGAAGTCGATCTTCGGTCCGTAAAACGCGCCATCGCCTTCCTTGACCATGAATTCCAGGCCAAGGCTCTCGAGCGCAAACCGCAACGACTCCTCCGCCTGGGTCCACAGCGCGTCGCTGCCCATGCGTTTTTCGGGCCGCGTGCTCAGGGCGATCTTGTACTTGAAGCCGAACTCGTTGTAGAGGCGTTGATACATCTTGACGGTTTGCTGCACCTCATCGCGAATTTGATCCTCGCGAATGTAGAGATGCGCGTCGTCTTGCGTGAAGGCGCGGACTCGCAATAGACCCGTCACTTCGCCGGACGACTCGTTGCGATGAACGTAGCCGAACTCCGCCAAACGAAGCGGCAGGTCGCGATAGCTGCGTTGCTGGCTGCGAAAGACGATCGACGAACCGGGGCAGTTCATCGGCTTGACCGCGTACACTTGCTCTTCTTCTTTGTCCTCGATCGTGAACATCTTGTCCTTGTAGTTGGCCCAGTGCCCCGACTCTTCCCACAAACGCCGCTTGAGAATCGTCGGCGTGCGAATTTCGTCGTAGCCGTAATCGCGCATTAGCTCCCGTTTGTAGTTGCACAACTTGTTGTAGATGATGGTGCCGCGCGGCAAGAAAAACGGACAGCCCGGCGCGTCCATGCTGAAGATGAACAGCCCCATTTCCTTGCCGACGCGTCGATGATCGCGGCGTTCCGCTTCCTCGCGGCGTTTCAAATCGAGATCGAGCGCCGCCTGCGTCGGATACGCGGTGCCCGTGATTCGCGTGAGCTGCTCCCTTTCCGCATCGCCGCGCCAGTACGCCCCGGAGACGCGCATCAGCTTGAAGGCGCGCAGCATGCCCGTATTCGGCACGTGCGGCCCAACACAAAGATCGGTGTGGTCGCCTTGCGTGTAAACGGAAATAACCGCGTCGGCCGGCAATCCGTCGATCAATTCACGCTTGAACGGATCGCCTGCGAACATCTTGTGCGCTTCTTCCCTGGAGACAACGCGCCGTTCGACATTGAATTTCGCCGCAACGATTTTCTGCATCTCCGCTTCAATGCGCGGAATGTCGGTCTCCGAGATCGATGCTTGATAATCCTGATAATACCCTTCCGAGGTCGGCGGTCCGACGCCCAGGTTCACATTGCCGAACAAACGCCGGACGGCCTGCGTCATGACGTGACAGATGGTGTGCCGATACGCCAGGAGGCCGTCCGGATCGTCCGTGTTCAGGAATTCGACGCGATACGGCTGGTCCTTTGCGTTCAAAACGGTCGAAAGATCGACGACTTGACCGTCCACGCGCGCCAGCACAATGGGACAGTCCGCGGTATTCGCCTTGGTACTCAACCGGACGGCATCCTTTACCGGCATGGAATTGACTTCGAAGGATCGTGTTTCGCCTTCCAGAATGATTGAAACCACTTTCATTCCCTCACTCCCTGGCTGCCCGAGTCCTGAAATGGATACGCAATGCCCCTTATTATACGAGGAAGGTCCGCGGCGACATGTTCGGACCAGTCCGGCGTTCGCCGTCGCTTGCGCGTCCGGTTACCTTGCTCTTGCCGAAGCGTGGTCACTCAATCGCAGCCTGTGCCGATCGATTTTGTGCCGGTTGTCGGGGAATCGTATGACCCGCGGATTCGAGTTCCGCAAAAGTAACCGCGGCCGTTTGCCGCGCGGGCGATCTGCACGATTCTTTTGAAATCGGGCTTCACTTTAGCGCCTTTGTTCGCCATTTTTCGGAGGCGTGGGGTCGTCCCAAATCACCAATCGGGTTGCGCCCGCCACTCCCATCGGCAACAAAACCAGGATGATCCCTGGAACGATTGCGACCATGGCCCAAAGGAAGCCAAACAGCGTGAATGCGCCGAAGTGCCGTCCCACCCATTTCAAGCGAGCCAGTAACGCCATTCCGCGCAGGCCAAGGGGATAATCCAAGAGATTCCAGGCCACCATCCAGGAACAGACCAACAGCTTCAGCGGCACCGTCACAATTGCGGCCGGCGGGAAAATGACATCCACCAGAAACAGGACGACGAGCGCCAATCCGCCCAAAACGAGCGCAAACGAAACGCAACACAGACTCAACCACATTGCCGCAAAAAGCGACGGCGATTTCGGGGCGAATCCCGTCAGTGCCTGTTGTTGCGCGGTCGAAATTCGTTCCAGGGCAAATGCGGAGAGCGGTTCGGCCACCGCCAATGCCAACACGAGGGCGATCAAGTGCGCGATCAAGGCCAAGAACACGGTGAGGATCCAGTAGCCGACCGAGCCCCAGATTCCTCGATCTTGTCCAAATAGCAGGGCGCTCGACTCCGCGGCGCCCCAAACGCCGAACGCCGTTAATCCGATCACCAGGATCGTCAGAACGGCGGCCGGAACCACCGCCAAGGGCCACATCCGCGGCGTGGTCAAGATAAAGCCAATGCCGCCGACGAATGCGTCGATTGCGCCAAAGGTAGTGAGACGAGAACGCCGATCCGCCATCGTCTAGGTCCGCTTCGAGGAGGAACGCTGAAAGAGCGTTTGAGTCATATTAGACCAGGTGCTCCGAGTCGTCCCATGGCGTCGGATCGACGAACCAGCCCGAGCCGGCGGCGTTGTCGTCAAGCCAGATGGTTTTCCCGAGGCGAGTCCGAGCATCGTGCCGCCGAGGTCGGCGTTGCGGACGTGGACGGCGGTCCGATCATCCCGGCTGCGTCACGCGCCCGAGAAAGAGGATGGCGCCGCTCTCGCGATCGCGAATGAGGAACAGGAACGGCCGGTCGGCGCGGAACTCGGGGATGAACGGCCGTGTTTCACGGGCCGCCTCCTTCGGCACCATGATCACGGCCGTGGCGGCGGCCGCTTCGGCGCCCTTCTCGTTGACCTCGACAAATGCCTTGTGCAGCACCTTCGAGATAAAGAGATGGTCGTCGGGGTTGCGCGAGGCGGACATGCCGGTGAAATCAGCCTGGCGCGCGTCGAAGGCCCGCTTCATGCCCATGTTCTTCAGGGTGTCGTGCAAGCCATAATTGGTCTCGAGCTTGAATTTCGGCAGCGACAGAACGACGGCCCTGCGGTGCAGCTTGCCCAGCCAGGCGGATAGTTTCTCGCCGGTCAGCCCGGCTTCCAGTTTCGGCAAGCCATCGTGCTTGCGCGGGGCGACCACGACCATGGAGAGCCGATCGCCCTTGAACGGCAGGTCGGCCATGAGGAAGCCGCCGTCGGGATAGGTGGCCGGCGCGGCTTTGTCCTTGTCGATCGCAATCTCGTGCGGCGTGTCGAAGAAGGTTCCGTCGGCGTTGAAGGCGGCGTAGCCCGTCGGGCTGTAGCCACGCATCATCGCCACCGGCTGCTTGCTGCCGTCGGCCAAGAGAAAATCTTCCTTGCGCGTCTGCTTTTCGTCAAACGGCGACATCCAGAAGCCCTTGAAGTAAATGGCATTGACCAGGATCAGACGCACCTGGCTGGCCACTTCCGGCGGCAGCTTGGGAATCAAGTCGTTGATGCGCTTCTTGGTTTGCTCCTCGACCCAGGCATTGATCTTGTCTCGTTCGGCGGGAAAGCTGTTACGGAAGTCGGCCTGGCGGACCAGGCCGCTGCCGTAGTGTTTGCCAATGGTATCGAGGTACGTCTGCTCGAAGGGATGCGTCTTTTCGCCAAATAACGCGCTGGCGACGCGCAGCTCATAAGGGTCAAGCTGGGCCTGCAGGGCATTGACGGCGTCGGCGACTTTCTGGGCTTTGTCCTGCAACTTGAAGGCGGCTTCGAATTTGTTTTGTTTGTCAAGAAGTATCAGTTCGCGGTTCATCTGGTCCAGCTCCTTGCGCAGCGCGGCCAGGTTGTTGCGCATGGCCTGATCCCTTGCAGGGTCGGGGCTGGCGTTGAAGCGGCGATTCAGGGCGCCGAAGTCCTGATGATAGATAGCGGTTTTCCAGGGCAGTTCCTTGGCCTCACCGCCCGAGCTGCGCAGCGCCGGCGGCAGCCGCAGGACCTGGCCCATCTCCGCCGCGGTGATGCCGCGCGCGCCTTCGAAGGTCATTGCCAGGGCGCTGCTGATCGAATAGGGCGAGAAGAACAGGTTCTTGCCGCGGTTTTCCAGGTCGAGGCTGCGATACAAGTCGCAGGCAAAGTCGTTGTCGGCCTTGACGGCGGTGTTGTTTGGAGAGATCTTCGCCTCGGGCTTAATCGGTTCTTTAACGTCCTCGGCCGACAGGCTGCCGGCCAGCGCCCAAAAAACGGCGATGCACATCAATGACTTCAGCGTGCGCATGGCTAAACCCTTTCGAAAAGAGCCCCCAAAGTACGCGGGATTGCGCGGCAGCGGGCAGGATGGGGAGAATACGTTCGTGTTATGATGATCGAAAAAGTGCCGGCGTGCAAGGGGCAGTCGGCCTGGCTCAAGCGTAACTCTTGTGCGCTCCGGTTCGACGCGCGTGTGGCGGACCGGAGCAGGTTATGGCTGCGATTGGTCGACGCCCGCCAGGCGCTCGAACTCTTTCTCCGACGCCAGGCGCTTCACTTGGTCCGGCGCGGGTCCTGGCCTATGCGTTGCATGTCGCCTTCCTGATTCATCGACACGTACGCTTCCCAGATTCTGATAGTGCCTCCGGTTGCACCGGCCAGGCGTTTGCCGTCGGGGCTGAATGCAACGCCAGTGAAGCTAGGCACGCCGAAACCGGTTTTGCCCCCTGGCTTGGCGCCGCCGCGGAGGACCAAAACGTTTTGGCCGCTGGCGACGTCCCACAACCTTACCGTGTTATCGCCGGACCCGCTGGCCACTCGATTGCCGTCAGGGCTGAAAGCGATGCAGTGGACGAAGCTGGTATGGCCTTCGAGCGTCATTATGGTTGTCCCGTCGGCCGCGTCGAGTAATTTGAGCGTCGTGCCCCAGCCCGCGGTGGCCAGGTGTTTGCCGTTGGGACTGAATGCCACGCACGGTTTAGCGAACCATATAACCTTCTTCGGTCCATCCAGATTCCAGATTAATTCACCGGTGGCCACGTTCCACAGCTTCACCATACTTGGATCACGCGCGTCCTCATTTTTACTGTAGGAGGCAATTGAGGCGCTAATCAATCGTTCGCCACCGGGACTGAACGACAAGCTGATAATGCTTCCCTTGTGTCCCTCCAGGGTCCGTAGCAGCTTGCCGGTCGTCACGTCCCAGAGTTTTACCTGGTAGGCGACTCGTGTCGAGCCAGCGCTGGCCAGAATCCTTCCGTCGGGGCTGAAGGCGGCACTTTGGACTGAATTGCCATGTTCGAAACGACGGACTTCGTCACCGGTTGTTGTGTCCCAAATGGTCACGGCGCCACGAACGCCTTCCCCCGCGACGCGGATGCTGTCGGGACTGAATGCCAGCCAGGTTGGCCAACGAACATCGCCCGTGACCACTGGGAATTCGCGAACGAACTTGCCGGTGGTAAGGTTCCACAGTCTTAAGGGGCTTGCCGGCGTTACGAACGGATCCTTGCCTTTGAGAACATTTTTGAGAACAAAACGCTGCCCCGCGCTCGCCAAGAGGTTTCCGTCGCGGCTGAAAACCACTGAACCGCCGGCGTCGTCGGTGATGGTCTTGAAGGTCTGTTTGGCCTTGTCCTCACCCCCGGGCGCGGCGATCAGCTTATTGTTGGCGTCCACTGGGACGTCCCAAAACTTTACGATTCGGTCCTGGCCGCCCGTAGCCAGACGATTTCCGTCGGGGCTGAACGCCACGCTAAAGACCATTGCGGTGTGGGCGGTCATGTTCAGCAATTCCTGGCCGCTGTTTGCATCCCACAACTTGACAGTCTTGTCCATGCTGGCGGTGGCGAGACGCTGGCCATCAGGGCTGAAGGCGATGCCATAAATGCTGTTGGTATGACCCTGGAACTGCTGGAGTTCCTTACCGCTCACGGCGTCCCAGACCTTCGCATTGTTCCTGGAAGTGGTAGCAAGGCGCTTGCTGTTGCGACTAAACGTCACGCGAACCGCGTCCTGAAGCGTCAGAAGTTCCTTGCCATCCTTTGCGTTCCAAACCTTCACTGTCCTGTCCTGGCTGCCACTGGCGATGCGTTCGCCGTCGGGGCTGAAGGCCACGCTCGAGATCACCTCGGTGTGCCCCTCGAGGACGCGCACTAGCTCGCCTTTGTCCAGGTTCCAAACGCGCACCATCTTGTCCCGCGACCCGGTGACAAGACGTTTGCCGTCCGGGCTGAAGGCCAGGGACATGACCGCCCCCGCATCGAGAGTTAGCAGAATCTTGCCGGTGGCGGCGTCCCTAACATGTACTTTGATGTCATCGACGGCACTGGCAAGGCGATCACCCTTAGGGCTGAACGCAACCTGGGTGTGTCCGGTGAAAGTGAGGAGTTCCCGGCCGCTGGCTGAATCCCACAGCTTGACCGTACTGTCATCGGAAGCGCTAGCGACAATCTTGCCATCCGGGCTGAAGACCACGCTGGTGACTGCCCCCGTGTGGCCGCGCAAGTCCTGATGCGGCTTGGTGAGGGAATAGACGTAGTCGTGTTCGAAACCGCGGAATTCCTTGCGGCATTGATCGAGGTAGTGATCAACCAGCGGGACGTTGCCAGCCTCCCATTCCCGTTGAGCGGCGGAGATCTGGGAGGCATAAAGTTGCCACTCGACTTTGTGCCGGGCCAGATCGCCTTGTTTTCGTGCGGCGATCTCATCCCTGGCAAGGCGCAACGCCTCGGCTCTGGCGTCCTTCGCGTTTTTCTCGTTGATCTTGGCCTCGGCCGCATTCGCCAGCGCCAGCCGACGCTGCTCCTCCTCATCACGGCGTGCTTGCTCGGCCTGGTCACGTTGCGACAGTGCCTCCGTCCATCCCCATGACGTGCCGAAGATCCCAAACAACAAAAGCGCCGCGACCGTGCCGACCATGCCAATCAGCGTTTTGTGCTTGCGCGCGTTTTTTTGTAGCCGATACAGGACCGTCGGCGGACAGGCCTGGACCTGTTCATCGTTCAAGTAGCGCTGCACGTCGGCCGCCAAATCGGTGGCGCTCTCGTAACGGCGCGACCGGTCCTTCTCCAGCGCCTTCATGGCGATCCAGTCCAGTTCGCCCTGCACCAGCTTCGGCAACTTTTGCGAATCACTCCTGCGCTCCACCGCGTACGCGGTGAGGGCGTCGCCCGACGCGCTCAGCCGCATACTCGGTCGGGGTGGCTCCTCCTCGCGAATGAGCCGCAGCAATTCCAGGAACGCGACCTCTTTGAGCCGCTCCTTGTTCAGCGGCGTCGTGCCGGTCAGCAGCTCGTAAAGCAGGACGCCCAGGGCGTAGACGTCGGCACGGGTATCGACATCGAGAGCGTTGAGCGACGCCTGCTCGGGACTCATGTATTCGAGAGTGCCGATGATCTGGCCGACGCGCGTGAACAGCGTTTGCTCGGTCAGTTTTTGCTCGATCGCCTTGGCGACGCCGAAGTCGATGACCTTGGGCACCGGCCGGTTGTCGTACATCGTCACCAGCACGTTGGACGGTTTGATGTCGCGGTGGATGATCCCCTTTTGATGAGCGTGCTGGACGGCCTGGCAGACGGGGATGAACAGTTCCAGCCGTTCGCGCGGGGTAAGTCGATTCTGGTCGCAAAACTCGGTGATCGGAATGCCCCTGACCAGTTCCATCACGAAGTAGGGCCGCCCGCTCTCGGTCGTGCCGCCGTCGAGGACGCGCGCGATATTGGGATGGTCCATGATCGCCAAAGCTTGCCGTTCCGCTTCGAAGCGTGCGACGACTTGCTTGGAGTCCATGCCGGGTTTGATGATCTTGAGGGCGACTCTACGGCGCACGGGTTGCTCTTGCTCGGCCATGAAGACGACGCCGAAGCCGCCTTCACCAAGCTGCTGAAGCAGCTTGAAAGGGCCGATGATGAAACCGGGACGTTCCTCAATGGGCGGCGGCTCGATGGTGGCAGGCAGGCCCGGGGCCTGGGTGGGGAGGATTTTCTCGGCCTTGGCATGAGCATTGAGGAGCCGCTCGACGCATTGTCGCAGGTTGGCGTCCCCCTTGCATGCTTCTGCAAGAAAGGCAGCGCGAGCATCGGGAGTTTCCCGATCCAGCGCCGCGATGAAGATTGATTCGACGACGTTGAGTGTGTTCATGGCCAGGTTCCTCGATTGTTGCCCTGGTAATACGTGCGAAAAAACGCCGTCCAAACCCTCATCGCTGCCAATTTTTTCATGGCTGGGGCGGCGATTCCGTGTCCACGAGTTCTGCACAGAGCCACGCTCGGGCAAAAACCCAGTATCGTTCGGCGGTCGCCAGCGAGATGCCCAGAACCGCTGCGGCTTCCGGCATGGTCAGTCCGCCGAAGAAACGCAGCTTCACCAGTTCGGCGCGCACGGGTTCTTGCTTTGCCAGTTTGGTCAGGGCTTCATCGATTGCCGGGAGATCGTCGTAAACAGTCTCCAAGGCTGCCGGCGACACCTCATCGAAGTCGACACGCCGCCGGCCGCCGCCATGTTTGGCGCTCCCTTTGCGTCGGGCCTGTTCAATCAGGATGCGCCGCATCGCCTCGGCCGCGGCACACAAGAAATGACCACGGCTGTTCCAGGGATGGTCTGCGCCGCCCACCAGCCGCAAATATGCCTCATGGACCAGGGCCGTCGCTTGCAACGTCTGCCCCGGCTTCTCCTGGGCCAAGCGCTCGGCGGCAATCTTGCGCAACTCGTCGTAAACGATCGGCAACAATTCCTCGGCGGCGTGCGGATCGCCCTTGTCAATTGCAGAAAGGATTCTCGTGACGTCGCTCATGAAGACAAGGATAATTACACGCGACCTGACCGGCCAGCACTGCGATCGATGCGCGACGCAATTGGTGCAATGTCGGTTGCTATTCTCGGTGGGTGGGCGTTCGTCTTGCGCATGCACTGACATGCTGTCCTACTGATAAGCAAAATGCGAATCACCACAAGGTGGCTTTGCCGTCCAAGCGGTGCCACGGCGAATTTTCTCCTTCGGCAACCAAGGATCGCAAGGCCCGCGAGTAATGGAATACTCGACCAACTCGTGTGGGAATCAATCTTGCACCGGCGATTTGCTTTTTTTCACACGATCGATCTATTCATCGATCGTCTGCTAAGCGTCGATGCCAACCAACGGCGTGACGCCGTCGACCGAATTCTAGTCGCGATTCCCCAAGTTCGTGCGCGGATCATCGATCGACTGATTGAGTTGCTCAAGATTCTCGATTTCGGCCTGGCGCGGCTCCAGATTGGCCGACGCGCGCTCCGACTTGTACAGCGTGGGCTGCACTCTTTATTTTTTACTCGCAGGACGCGTGCCCTTCGGCGGCGGCAACGCTTCGGAGAAGTTGCTGCGCCAGCAAGTCGAAGACCCGCCTCCCATGCCCGCCAATGTACCCGTCGAAGTCGCCCGCATTGTCAACTTGACCAACGGCCGCGACTCCGCGGGTGCGAATTGACACGAGAAACTGCCCGACTCCTTGAGTCGGGCCGAGATCGTCACGGTGTGTGCCGCCGACTGGTCGGGCGTCACGGAGACGAAGCACGATTTCGTTCCCTGCTTCGCTTCGAGCACACGATCGTCGAAGGCGATTTTCACGTGCGGCTCAAAATCGGCGGATTGGGCGAAGAAGTTGTATGCCCTGCCTTTTTGCAAGAACACGCGATAGGAAACGGCGCCCTTGTTTGCGTGCGCGTTGAACGACGCATGACCATTGGCGTCGAGCGGCATGGCCTGGGCCACGATGGGCGGCGGATTCCCGACCTTGTCTTTTGGCGGAGCGTCGTTCCCCTTCGGGCCACCCTTGTCGAGATTCTTGTCGTGGTCTTTGGCAATCGCGTCGTCCTTGCGGTCCGGGTTGGCGAGCGGTTTCGGATTCGACGTCGTGATGAAACTGGCCGCGATCAGAGGCAATCGTCTTGTTTGGTCACGATTCAGTGGATAGCCTATTGCAAATAGGCCAACCACATTGACCACGGTGAGGGTAACCTCAAGGGCTCCAACCCGGATCCTGACACAGGCCGAACATCATACTCGTCTGGAGTGCACATGCATTTCACGTGTCCGTTTTGCGAAGTCGTCAACAACGTCGATGACGACCAGCAAGAGTCCATGATACCTTGCCGAAAATGCGCCAAGCAGTTCCGCGTCTCGGACTATCAGGAGCGGACTGACGAGCGAATCCAAGAAGAACGCAAAATCAAGGCGAAACCGAGCGACGTTCCGCGCCCCGAGCAACGTGAGTCGACGCGGCAGCCCAAAAAAGCGCAGCCCGTCAGACGCGGAGTCGGCCTGTTGCTGGCCGGGCTCGGCATCGGCGCTTTGCTACTCACCTGTACGCTGACGGCATGCGGCTCGATTCTCTTCATTGGACTCCTGGCACAGCCCGACCAGCACGCGCATCAAAAACCGCTGGCAATCGTCCAAGTCAAAGAGGATCCGTGGCAGAACGCGAATCGGAATCCCGATCTGGACCTTAAGCAAGATAAGGGCGTGGAACAAAAACAGATCGACCCGGAGCCGGGCAAGGAGCCGGAGCCCAAGAAACAGCCCGATCCCGTTCCGAAAAAGCTATTTCCGAAAAAGGTTCCCGAGCCTGACGAGCCGCCGGCCCCGATTGTCCGTCTGGCGGGCCACGACCTGCAGGGCGATAAGCTGCCCGAGGGCGCCATCGCGCGGCTCGGCACGACGCGCTTCCTTCACGGCGGCGGGGTTCAGGCGATCGCGTATTCGCCCGACGGAAAGCTCCTGGCATCGGCGGGAAACAACAAGCTCGTCCGCATCTGGGACGCTCGCACCGGGCGTGAAATCAAGACGCTCAAGGGTCATCAGCAAGCCGTCCGAGGCATCGCCTTTGTGAAACGCGGCGATGGTAAGCCGTCGACGCTTTTGGTTTCCGGTTCGACGGACAAAACCATCCGCATCTGGGACCTCGACACCGGCGTCGAGAAAAAAACCATCAACCTGCCGGGACCGTGCGGCGCAGTGGCCGTCTCGACGGATGGAAAGTTCATTGCCGCGGGCACGGCGTTTCAGAACGGTGATGTGCTGGTGCTTAACCTGACCGACGGCGTCCAGCAACAGCGCTGGCGAGCCCACGCGGGGGGCGTCTTCTCACTGGCCTTCTCCCCCGACGGCAAGGCCATCGCCTCAGGAGGCGCCAAGGGCAGCGGCAACCCCAACGCTGCCAATGATAATTACGCGCTTGCACTCTGGGAAACCGCGACCGGCAACAAAATCCATGCGTTCGAAGGACATACTGAAATTGTCCGCGCCGTCGCTTTTGCTCCCGACGGCGCCACGCTCGCGTCCGGCGGCATCGATCTGGCCGCCGGCCGAAGCGTACGCATCTGGGACGCCAAAACGTTCAAGGCAATCCATACGTTGAAAGGCCAGTTCGGCGGGCAGGTGGACGCACGGGCCATCGCCTTCTCCAACGACGGCCAATTCATCGCTGCGCCCGATTTTTCGCACGTCCATATCTGGGAAACCGCCACCGGCAACCAGCAGGAATCCATCGACACTCCCGGCCACAAGACCGTCGAAGCCATTGCCTTCGACGCCAATGCCTGGACGCTGACCATCGCCGGCGAGAACGGAACGCTATCGCGCTGGGACATCGCCCGCCGTGAATGGCGCAAGCTTGCGGCGTCCGGCCACACGCAAAGCATCAGCGCGGTCGCGGTCTCGCCCGACGGCAAAAAGATCGTCACCGCCGGCAACGACGCCAGCGCCCGTCTCTGGGATTTGGAGACCGCCCAGGTCGTCCGCGAATTCAAGAACCCGAAGAAAGCCGGCGTGAGCCTGGTTCACGATGTGGCGTTTTCTCCCGATGGCAAGACGGTCGCCACCGCCAACCATACTCAAGGAATCATTTGCTGGAACGCCGAGGATGGCACGGTGAAACAGCACATTCTTGGCGATAACCTGGCTGGACCGCGCATCATGTCGGTCGCGTTCGCCCCCGACGGCAGAAGCATCGCCACCGAAAGCGTCGATGAGGCCGCTACCAAATTGTG
>DAIOGM010000113.1:0-1083 GCA_036745215.1 Gemmataceae bacterium | reverse complement strand
CCCGTGACCGGCGAGCTCATTCGTTCCTTCCCACGCAGCGGCCGAGGCCAAACGGTTGCCTTCTCCGGCGACGGAAAATGGCTCGCTGCCGGGTCGGACCAGCTTTGCGTGTTCGACACCGCGACCGGCCAAAGGCGCCTCAATCTGCCCGCCCGCGCGATTGCGGTCGCGTATTCTAAGGACAACAAGCTCCTCGCTGCCAGCAGCAGCTTCGAGGTCCGAATCTATAATGCCGAGACAGGAACGGAACTCAGCAAGTTCAAGGCCCGCACGCACTATTACGCCTACCGCGGCATCGCTTTCTCACCGGATGGCCGATACCTTGCCGTCGCCGAACTAGAAAAGCTCACGCTGCGCGACGCGAAGACCGGCAAGGAACTTCACGTCCTTGAGGGCCATCAAGCATCGCCGACCTGCGTCGCTTTCAACTTCGACGGCAGCATGCTGGTCTCCGCAGGCGAAGATTGCACGGCAATCGTTTGGGACATGACGAAGTTTGCCGGCTTAAGAAAGTGAACTGGTGCGACGGCTGGCGGCTCGGGAGAAAGTGATGTTTCGCATATTCGTGATTTTCGCGTTGTTCTTCGTCATCGGCAGCATCGGAGAATCGGCCGCTCAGGACAAGGCCAAGGAACGCGCCGGCGTCGTGACGGGCGAGTTCAAAACGCGCAAGGACGCCAAGAACGGCCGGAGCGTGACGCTGGAGATTCTCGCGCCCGGCGAAGAGAAGGCGCGGGCGTACCTCCTCTCGTACAATCCCAAAGATCCGAAAGCGAAAGGTCGCTACCTGGAACTGGTCGCCCTGGTGGACGCCGCCAAGATCGGCGACCGCGTCGAGTGCGGCTGGGTGAATTCGCCGCCGGGCGCCGAAGGAGGCTTCTTTCTGACCAGTTTCCGCGTGCTGAAAAAGCCCGGCGCCGGCAAGTAGAGAGGAGCATTTTCAACAGGCGTGCGCATCTTGCTGGTGTCAGCGGCGCATGTCTGTCCGCGGCCCTGCCGTCACTATGTTCCATGACAAATTCATCGGACGATCAACCGGGCGCAGCGCCCTACGTGGACAGTGTTGCATGAATTTCAACTTCC
>DAIOGM010000112.1:2758-17771 GCA_036745215.1 Gemmataceae bacterium | reverse complement strand
CGCGAACCCGCGCCCGCCCTCGCCGTTGTCGCCCGGCACGACCGGAACGCCGGCGTTGTTGGCGCCGTTCACGGTCTTCGGATCTTCCGGAATAAAGTGAGCAATCTTCCGCCCCAGGGCGCCCTCGGCTTCATCCGCGGGCAGCTCATTCGACTGTCCATATCGGCTGACAACGATTCGAACCCGTTCGCCTTGAATGCCGATGTCCTGCAAATGCTCCAGAATTCGCTTCGCATTGCGCAGCGACGTGAAGTCGAGCCGAATCGTCAAGAGAATATCGTTCGCCTCGCGCAAGGCGACGACTTGCTCTTCGTGAAAGCAATCCTCGGCGTCCGCGACCGTGCACGGGAAGAACGTCCGCGCCAGCCGCAAACCCTGGCTGATGCCGGTCGGCGTGACGCGGCGTATGTCGCTGAAGCGCTGCGGCGAGCCCAGCAGCGCGACGCCGCTGGAGTGGTGCACGAGCATTTTTTCAAACATCGTGCGATCGAGGCGATTCGTGTTCTGACAGAGGTCCGCGAGCGTGAATTGCGGCTTCAAATCCAGGAGCGACGCCAGATCGCCGCGGCCGGGCTTGAGATCGATCAGGACGCATTTGCGTTCTTCGCGCGCGATCACGGTCGCGATGTTGGCGGCCAGCGTGCTCGCCCCGGTGCCGCCGCTCGCGGAGAGCACGGTCAAGAGGCGACCGGTCGGCTGCGGGGCCTCTTGTTTGCCGCTGAAGCGCGACAGGCCGGCGTCGAATTCGGTGTCAAGTTCTTCTTGATTCAAAAAGTAGTCGGCGCCGTTTTGCAGGGCGCGCAAGATAAGCTTGGAATCGCTGATCTGTCCGACCGCCATCACCGGCATGCCGATCACCTGGCGAACGTGCCGAACCAGCTCAAGGCCACGATCGGCCTCGACCGAAAGGATGATGATTGCAAGGTCCGCGCCATTTTGAAAGCCGTCCAGGTCGATATTGTCATAGGAGGCGACAGTCGATTCCGTGTTGCCGAGACGCGACCGGACCATGCCGGCCACCTTGACGGCGACGGGGTCCAGGGGATTCTCGCTGAGGATCAAGGCATTCATTGGCATCGCCAGGGGCCAAGCGCGCGCGCTCCGAAGGCGCATGAGGGTTCGGGGATGCGTTCGCAAACGCCCCTTGAAACCCCTAGCATACATTTCGTGATAAATCAAACATGCGGGATGCAGTTCTCCGACGGTTGGGACGGGAAGTGTTAACTTTCGTTTGCGCCGCGCGGAGCTTGCTGATTTCGTGGCGGCAAGATTCCGATCTTGCCGGGTACATTGGAAAGATCGGAATCTTGCCGCCACGTTCGAGGAAACGGTGACACTGCCGGAATGCATTGACAATTGACAATTATCAATTGAATTGACAATTAGCAATTAGCAATTTCCAATTGGATGTGGGCATTTCCCGTTCGACCATTGGCAATTGCTAATTGTCAATTGCTAATGGATAAAGGACGCCATGAAGAACGCCTATCATCTCGGTTTCGTCGCGTTTCTGCTGATCACTTCAGTCGCCGAATCGCAGGAGGGCTACCTTCTCTTCCGCGGCAACGCCCAGCGTACCGGAGAGGCCGCCAAAGCGCCTGCTTGGGAGAAACGCGTCGCGTGGCAACGGCCGCTCTTGAAGGACAAGCTCGATGGCTTTCCGGAGGCGGATCCGGATGACGCGGCCGAAAGCTTGATCGCCGAGCTACGCAAGGACGTCGATCCAGCAATTTTACCGGGCTCGTTTCCGATCATTGTCAACGATGTCTGCATCTATCGAAGCTATCGGGACGTTCGCAGCGCGTTGCTTCAGCCGACGGAATTCAAGACCGCGGATAAGGAGATCATCCGCGTACGAGCTGGCGAGATAATGTGGAAGAGCGTCACGCAAAATCGGTCGCTGTCCGCCATGCTCGAAAAAGCCCAATCGAAACCGGCGGTGGCGCGGACGGTTGCCGCGCTCAAAGCGCAAAAGCAAGATCATTTCCTGTGGGCGAATCCTGCGATCGGGAGTTTGAGTTCCGACGGCAAAACCGTCATCTGCGTGAACGATGTTTGTTTCCCAGAGATTGATCTTGGCAAGAAAGTTCCGTTGGCCAACACGATCCCAATCGAACTAAACGTAATGAAAATGATGATATCGCAGAATCCGTATCACGCCTATCATTTCGGCAACGGCAAGCTGATTTGGGATTTGAACTCGGAATATCAAGACGATAAGCGTTTCAAAGAAAGCCATTTCCTCGGCCCTCCCCTGCCCTACGAGGGCAAGCTGTATTCCCTCAACGAACGCGACGGCGAACTCCGATTGCTCGTGATCGATGGCACCAAACTCAAAGACCAGATGCCGGAAGTCGCGCCGCCGCTCGTCTTGACCAAAATTCCCGAAGCCGAGCGCATTCTGCGAAGCCCGCTGCGGCGTACGCAAGCATTGCACATCGCCGCTGTCAAGGACTTGCTTGTCTGCCCGACGCACGCTGGCATCGTCATCGGCGTCGATCGCGCCAAGATGGCGATCCTCTGGACATATCGCTATCGCGACGAAAAAGTCGCGCCGCCGTTGTTGCCGCACTGGCAAGCGGCGTGCCCGATGATTCACAAGGACCGCATCGTTCTCGCCGCGGCCGATGCCAAGGAGATTCATTGCCTCGATCTCGACGGCAACAAGAAATGGACCGCGGCCGACGCCAACGGACTCTACGTCGCCACGGTGCACAACGATCTCGTGCTCGTCGTCGGCAAGGGCTCGTGCCGGGCGTTGAAACTCGCTGACGGCACCGAAAAATGGAAGCTGGAAATGGGCGTCCCCGCGGGCGTCGGCGTCAAGGATGGCTCGCTCTATTATTTGCCGCTAAGAAAGGACGCCGTCAACAACGCGCCGACGATCTGGGCCATCGATTTGGACAAGTGCGAGAAGGCGCGCCGCGTCAATGTGCCGCATCCGGACGCGCTCGGCAATCTCGCGCTTCATCGCGGCATGGTCGTCTCGCAATCGGCGACGCACATCGCGGCGTTTCCGGTTTCGATAAAGTGACGTTACTTTTTCTTTGAACGCAGCTTGGCGACGAACCGCCGATGTTCGGGCGATTCGATTCCTTTTTGTAAGACTTCGAGCACCTTGAGCAGTTCGCCCGCAATCATCGCCGTCGCGTCGAGCCATAAGCCAGGAAGGGCTCTGCTTTTGTAAAGGCCGGCTTTCGTCATCGCCAAGCGTTGATACTTCCCACGCTTGAGAATGAACCAGTCGATCTCCTTATCGTCAACGCGCCAGACCACGTATTCGCGGACCCCATTTTTCTCGTAGATCGGCAGCTTTTTGCCTAGATCCACGGGCGTGCTGCTGGCCGCCACCTCTCCGAGCCAATCAGGCGAGCCGGTAAGAAAGCGGTCTTCGTCGATCCACGAACTCCCGCCGACGTTTTCGCGGATGCGCAAGCAAGCGTCCGGCTGTACTTCGCTCACGCCGACAAGAATGCGAAGCGTGGCGTTGGAAGCTCCGGTGACTCCGGGCGTATGCGCCTTGTAAACGGCCGCGATACCCGACAAACTGTTATCGGGCTCGCCATGTCGTTCAAAAGAAACGGGCGAAGGCATAAAGACGACCCCCTCAATCAACTCCGCTTTCTTTACGTGCGGCATCGCATGATAACGGCGTTCGAATTCCTTTACCGTCAAACGATCGCCGTTGCGCAGCGGCGGAATCGGCGCCGCCTTTGGCGGCTTCGTGAGATGCGCCGTGCTCGATGCGATCTTGGTCATGGTGCGTACCCCTAAGCCTTGATGATATCCTTCACCGTCATCCCCCCCGGAATCATCGGCAACACGTGCTCCTGATACGGCGTCAGCACGTTCAGCACATAGGGACCTTTACTGTCAAGCATTTCTCTTAGCGCCTCGTCGAGATCCTTCTTCATCGACACATCGCTGCCCGCGCACTTGAAGCCCTTCGCGATGGCGACGAAATCGGGGTACGGGTCGTGCTCGAAGCCGGCGCCGAGATACGTGTGGCCGCGGTTGCCTTCGAAGAAGCGGTCCTCCCATTGCATCACCATGCCGAGATGCTGATTGTTGAGCAAAAGCACCTTGACCGGCAGCTTCTCGGTGTACGCGGTCGCCAGCTCCTGGATGTTCATGAGGAAACTGCCGTCGCCGTCGATGTCGATCACGGTCTTGAACGGATGGGCGGCTTTCGCGCCGAGGGCCGCGGGCAGGCCGAAACCCATCGAGCCGAGGCCGCCGGACGTGAACCACGTGCGCGGCGAATCGAAGTGCCAGTATTGCGCCGCCCACATCTGATGCTGGCCCACGCCGGTCGTCACGATCGTGTCGTTCAACGCGCCGCGATCGCACACGATTTCCCACAGGCGTTGAATCGCGTATTGCGGCACGATGGCGTCTTCGCGATCGGAAAACTTCATCGGCTCCGCGTCGCGCCAGCGGTCGATTTGCTCGAGCCAGCCCGCATACTGGCTCGCCTTCGGGATTCGGTTCGCGTCTTCGTCGAGCATCTTGTTCAATTCAACCAACGCCTCGCCGACGTCGCCGCAGATCGGCAATGTCGCTTGCTTGATCTTGTTGATCTCCGACGGATCGATGTCGATGTGAATGATCTTGCCGTGCTTGGCGAACTCGCTCACCTTGCCGGTGACGCGATCGTCGAAGCGGACGCCGAGCGCGAGCAGAAGGTCCGCTTCGTTGATCGCATAGTTGGCGTAGACCGTGCCGTGCATGCCGAGCATTTGCAGGCAAAGATAATGCTTGCTCGGAAACGCGCCGAGGCCGTGCACCGTGAGCGCGACCGGGATGCCCGTCTTGTCCGCGAACGCCCGGAGGTGCGCCGCCGCGTTCGCCGTGATGACGCCGCCGCCCGCGTAGATGATGGGCCGCTTGCTCTGGCGAATGAGCGCGAAGAGCTGTTCGAGTTGCTCGCGTTTCGCGCGTCGTTCCGGTTTGTAGCCGGGCAGGTTCATCGGCGGATCATATTCGGGCACGATCACGCGATTCTGCAAATCCTTGGGAATGTCCACGATGACCGGGCCGGGCCGACCCGTCGTCGCGATGTGAAACGCTTCCTTCATGACGCGCGGCAAATCCTCCGTCTTTTGCACCAAATAATGATGCTTGGTGATGGGCCGCGCGACTTCGACGATCGGCGTCTCCTGAAACGCGTCGGTGCCGATGACGTGCGTGCCGACCTGGCCGGTGATGGCGAGGATGGGCGTGGAGTCCATCTTCGCGTCGGCCAAACACGTGACGAAGTTGGTCGCCCCCGGCCCGCTGGTCGCGATGCACACGCCGACGCGACCGGTGCTGCGCGCATACCCCTCGGCCATGAAGCCGCCGCCCTGTTCGTGCCGCGGCAAGATGGTGCGAAGCTGCTTCGAGAAGCGCGTGAGCGCCTGATGAATTGGCATCGACGCCCCGCCCGGATACGCGAACACGGTATCGACGCCGTGATTGATCAGGCACTGCACGAGGATGTCCGCCCCGGAAATCGGTTTAGCTTGCGCGGCCGGCATGGTTGCGCCCCTTGGAGGATCGTGAGTTTGAACGGTACATTTTAGCAGCCGAGCACGAGGTGTTCTAGGTCGCACGACGAAGAAACGCGTGCAAACAACGTTGGGCGCGATGGGCTGTTGATGGTATCATGACACGTGAGTGCAGCATTTGTTGGCCGCGACAAGTTGGTGGGGGTGGCCGCGGTGAACCAAAGTGAACTTCGAAAAATGGCGGAGGAGCGACTCAAGGACGCCAAGACGCTGTTGGACGGCGGCCGGTGGGAATTCGCTTACTATGCGGCCGGCTACGCAGTCGAATGCGGCTTGAAGTCGTGTATCCTGGCGCGAATGGTCCACACGGCGTGGGTGTTCACGGAGAAATGGCAAGCGAGCCTTTGCCTTACTCACGACATCGAAGCGCTTGTAAAGCTAACGGACTTGACCGACCAACTCAGCGAGGCATTGAAGGCAAGTGCAGCCGCTGGCGGCGAGTTCGCTGCCAACTGGGCGATTGTCACGAAATGGAAAGTCACGAGTCGATATGAATACAGAACGGAAAAAGAGGCAAAAGACCTGTTTGCAGCGATTGCCGACGAAACACATGGAGTGCTCCAATGGATCCGGGTTTTTTGGTAGACGACAAGATTGAAGAAGGCGAAATGTTGATCCGGCAGTTGCGGCGCGACGGGTTCGACGTCACGGCTGCGTTCTGGGTCAAAATTTTCGCAGAAGGGAATTGGCGCCTTTTCATCGCTTCCCCTTCGTTTGATCCTGGCAAGGCAAATCTAGCGAACCGAATCGTGTATGCCGCTTTGGACAAAGTGCCGAAATGCACCATTGGGCCATTGGATATCACGCTTCTCGAAAGTACAGGCCCAATCGCGCGTGACGCAATCTTGTTGCGGGACCGTTTTCCGATTCGAGAGCCAAAGCGATTTCATGGCAGGCTGCTAAACGTTTTGGCGACCGAAGAAGTGTTGATCTATCCGCAAGCGCTTCCCTGGGAAATCCGTGAACTTCCAGGCGGACACTGGCAAGTCCAGGTTCACGAACCGGATGACCTTTGGCTAACGTGCGATTCCAAAGAAGATGCGCAGAGAATCGCCAAGGCGCCCGTACTTTATTCTCATGCAGTCGGACGAGTCGAGGCAAATGAGCCGTTTGCGATTGAACTCGAAACCACGGCGAATGCGATGGCGAAGTACCGGCTTGGCTTCGGATCGCGATTCTTGAAACGGCGCGCGGAAGAGATTCGTCAATGATTCAAGCAGTCCAAGTAAAAGCTACTTTGTGAAGATTGTTCATCTCGGGCACGGGCTCGCCGTGCTCTATCCGATCCGCGATGACACGCAACGCCAGCGCCTCGGCCAACTGAATCGCTTCGTTGCGTGAATCGCCGTAGCTGAGAACGCCGGGATGTTCCGGCACTTCCGCGATCCAACGGCCGTCGGTTTCCTGGTCGGTTTCGATCGTGAAGGTCATTAATGCCTCGGTCGAATTTCATGGAATGAGCCAAAGTCAACTCACTAGTTCACCCGCGGGGCCGCTGCAAAGACGCGGTGTCGCCCGAACAAAGAATGCGCCCCAGTCGGAGTGCAATGTCTGGTTCGACGTATTTTACTCCCGGTACTCCAGAATCGGCTTATCGAGTGCCGCCAGCATTTGCTCTAAGACCCACCGCATTTCGTCAACATCGTCCGCCACCACTGCCACCGGATCTTCGGTGTAGCGCGTCTCGGATGCGTCCACGGACCGATCGTCCGCACTGTCCGTCTGGTAAAAGACCTCATGGATTGCGTACCACACCTCACGCTTTCCATCGGCAGCGTCAGGTGCGTCAGGTTCGTGCCGCATCACCCGGTAGTTCCATCCCACAGGACTTCTCCGCTTCCGCCGCCGAACTAGTGAGGATAATTTGCCGAAATGCCTTTTTTCGACTGGATGCCCCGTTTCATGACTTCTCCGGCAGATCATCGTATTCAGACCAGTCCTCGTGCTTAACCCTCTCCCACGCCAGCGCCTGCAATTCCTCCCTCGTCCAAGGACTATCGTCGTACTGCTGCTCCTTAAAGAGTTCATACTCCTCGATGCGGAGCACGACAAACATTTCCTTCGTCCGGGGATCTACGATGCGCGGCGGCGTGTTATCGGGGCTTTTCAGCGCCTGTGCTTGTTGTTCAGTAAGTTCGATCATAGTTACCTCCATTCCCGCATCGTATGGTTGCCTCGGTCGAGTTCCATCCTTGGAGCCAAAGTCCATGATACAAGACGTTTTAGTTGACATCAATCATATGAGCAGTTAGCCTCATGACACTACCGTGCATTTTGTACTCGCGAGATTGGATTTATGCGCCGTTTGCTTCATGCCGTCCTTTACTTGGGCGCAATCATCTTGGCCGTGATTGCGTACCGTTCGTTCAGGCCCGCCAGCGTCAGTCACGGCCCCGCGGCTGTGAGCGGCGCGGTTGACGTTTATTACCTCGAAGGAGCGACCCATGCGCAAGCGAAGGCCGTTGCCGATGCCTACGCGAAACAAGCCAAGGGCGAACGCGCCAGCCTGCAAATCAAAAAAAACGTCGGCCAATACCAGCTTCGCTTTGTCATCCGCAAGGAGTTTCACAACGACGAATCCAGCCAGCGTTCACTCGAGATCTTCGCGGCTCGTTGCTCGCGCGATTGTTTTAACAGCGTTCCGGTCGAGGTGCACGTTTGTGATGAGCACTTCCGTACTGTCAACGTTTTACCGCCGCGAGGCGACTTGCGTTTTGGCGTCGTCAATGCCCCGATCGAGGTGTTTTTCGGCGACAAAATGGATCAGGCCAGCGCAGAGCTTCTCGCCAAGCACTTTGCCGATTTGAAGGTTGAAAATGCCATGACCTTGAAACTTGCTAAACGAGAAGAAGTCTTCGAGGTTTACTTGGTGATTCAAGTTGGCAAGTTGAACGATCCTGGGATTTTGGAAGGATTTCGCACAGAGCAAAAACTGATTGCGGAACGAGTATTTAACGGCGAGCCCGTTGAGTTGCATCTATGTGATCCGCAGCTACGAGTCGTTCGCGTCATTGAGCCGTGATTAGGCTTCCTGGGCCAAGTGACAACGAAAAAAGGGCATTCAACCCCATCGATTGAATGCCCGTCTGATTTTGCCAGAACCACTCGCGGGTTCACCGCGAGCGATAAACGGCAAGCGGATTAGCCAACCAATTCACGAATCGGACGGCCGCCGTTGACCATCGGGACCGGACGGCCCGTCGGGTCGTTGTAGTGCAGGCCTTGCGGCATGCCGAGGACGTGGAACACGGTCGCCATCAAATCTTGCGGCGTGATCGGCGTCGTGCGCGGCACTTCGGCGCGGGCGTTCGATTCGCCGACGGCCTGGCCCATCCGCAAACCGCCGCCGAACAGGGCCAGCGTCGAGAGCGGGGCCCAGTGGTCGCGGCCGGCGCCGTTGTTGACGCGCGGCGTGCGGCCGAACTCGCCGGTGACGACGAGCAGGATGTCGTTTTCCATACCTCGCTGCGTCACGTCGCGGACGAACGCGCTGACGGCGTGATCGACGGCCGGCGCGGTTTGCCGCATCGACTGTGCGATGTTGCCGTGCATGTCCCAACCGCCGTAGTTGAGCGTCACGAAGCCGACGCCCTGTTCGCACAGACGGCGAGCGAGCAACATCTGCTGCGACAAACGATGATTGCCGTACAGATCGAGCGTGCGCGGATCTTCACGGCTGGTGTCGAACGTCTCACGAGCGCGGCTCAAGAGCAGATTGAACGCCTGGCCTTCGAACGCGTCGAGACCCTGCATGACGCCGGTGCGATCGACCGTGCGATCGATCGAATCGAAGCTTTGCAGAAGCGAACGGCGTTCCGCCAGGCGATCCATCGTCACCTGAAGGTTCATGTTGTTGCGAGCATTGCCGGCCGTGTCGAACGGAGCGTACGCGGAGCCGAGCCAGCTGGGGCCGTCGCCGAGGATGCCGTTCATGCGGATGTAGGTCGGCAGTCCGGTCTGCGGATTGTTGGCGCCGCGATGGCGCGACAAGATCGAGCCGAGGCCGGGCTTGACCTGCCCCTGACCGTTGTCGGCCGGCGGGAAGTTGTAGCCGGTCATGACCCAGTGGGTGCCGCCGCCGTGGCCGGAGTTGGTGTGAGCGAAGGAGCGGACGTACGCCATCTTGTCGGAGATGCGGGCCATCTTTTCGAAGGTGCCGCCGATCTCGACCCCGGGGACGTTCGTCTGGACGCTGCCGGTGGTGGAGCGGAATTCGGACGGAGCGCTCATCTTGGGATCGAAGGTTTCGACGTGGGTCGGGCCGCCGCCGAGCCACAGCCACACGACGGAGGTATTGCGGGTCGGCTGACCTTGTTCGGAGGCAACCGCGCGGGCGCGGAGCAAATCGGACAGGCTCAGGCCGCCCATCGCGCCCATGCCGAGGACGCCGGCCTTGAGGAAGTCGCGTCGCGTGCCGCCGTCGCATGCGGGCGTAGAACGATTGGACAACAGATTCAACATGGTAACCCCCCAGACAGAAAAAGGTAGGATGAGCCGCCGACTTTGCGCCGAAGAGGTAGGTTTGCGAACCAGCGCAAGGCACGACAGCGAGGCTTCCAAGAGTACGCTATGAGAAGCCTAAGCGAACTCATCGGCAAAGTCAATTAGCGTTTTGAATTCTTGTGAGAATTTTGTCATTTTTTTGAAAAAATGTACAGCTCCGCGGGCGATAGGTTCGATTACGTAGGATTGGTTGAGATTGGCTGCGAGGCCGAAAGTGTGCGTTTTACGAATGCGACTTATCCCATCAACGGACGCGTTGGCTTATAATGGCATTGGTTCAATTCCCGCATCGGAGCTATTCCTCATGGTTGTCGCATCAACCTATCCACACATTGAGACCGACGCAAACGGAACGCCGCGCATTGGAAAGACGCGCTACGATGTTCTTCATATTGCGGCGGAACACTATCACCTTGGCTGGTCGGCCGAAGAACTTTTGCGTCAACACCCCGATCTCCGTCCCGAAGAAGTGTATTCCGCGCTGGCGTACTTTTACGACCATTACCAGGCCATGGTCGCCCAGATGAAAGCGTTCAATGAACGCGGTGAGGCACGATTGCAGAATCAGACGCTTTCGCACGAGCAACTTCTCGAGCGCCGTGACTGGCCTTTGTTGCCTAGGCCTGGAGGCATTGACCGGTAAGGAAGATCAAACGCGGACAGCTGATGACGAAAACTTGTTGGCTGTCGAGCTTGGGCGGATTCGGGTTACGCAGAGGCGCCGAACGCGCGCGTCTTACGAATTCAACTTGTCAGTTCAACGTTGCAGATTCTTGTGGCGCGGCGACATAAGTCATGCAGCCACGGTGCTGCTTCGGCGTCAACGTATTGCAGTTCACTTTGGCACTTCTCGATGATTCGGCAGCGACGAAACATAAAGCGTCTTGAAGTCCTTGAATAGTTTCCGGGCTGAAGGAATCTTCGCTGTGCAGAAATCGACAGTCATGCTTGATAGGCTCCAGGAACCGTCAGGCTCGAAGCGCACTTCATGGTCGTGAACGATTACACCGAGAACTCCGTGGCGTTGCGTGCAAACCCTTATTTGGGGGTCGTATTTGCTAAGAAACCAATCGACTTTGAGCTTGTGCAATTTCACGAACTGATCATCTGGCATGGGCACTCCAGCACGCCAATTATTGGGATTCAATGCGAACGTGGTGTCGAAAACAATGACTCCGAGTGCTTTTGAATTTTCAATTTGATCTGCGGCTTCCGGAATCCGTTTGTGCGCTTGCGCGGCACTTTTTAGACGCTTTGCTGCGATTCCCAACTTGACGCCACGGAGATTACATGTCACATCCGGCGGTTCTTCATAGTCAACGGGGTTGAGATTTGCTGCTTGGCAGACGGCTGCGACAAAAATCTCAAATTGAGTATCTCGTCCGGGCGAATGCTTGTTTTCCGGCAGGGCCGGATCTTGCGTTAACTTCTTGAGGAATCCCATCAGCTTAGGTTGGCGGTTTTTCCAATGCTCCTGTAGAAAGATAAACGCAAGCAGCTGCATGTCGCGTACAGCTTCAAGGGCAACTTCAAAATCCGCGTGCGAAGGTGGAATGACTTTGTCCTTCCATTTGGCCAATATGCGGTACTTTCGCATCCATCGCGATGAGGGTGACAAGTTCATTCCAGCTTGTTTGAATTCGTCGACGACGAATTGAGCAGTTTCAAGATGCGTGCGTCGCATGAAATTGAGACGTCTACAAGCGTTTATTGGTTCACGCCCCAAATGACGGGCCGCTAGGGCGATGCAATGGTAAGGTTTATTTCGGACTTGTCACGACGTAATCGTTCAGGCTCTGAAGGAGCCATTCAGGCGACTTGGGAGAGCTTGTTGGGTGACCGGCGTTTTTTTTCATTCCAAAAAGGCCTCCCTCATTCTCCAACCACGTCGAAAAACTCAATATAGCCGCGAAGATCTTTTTTGAAAATCTCGCGCGAAAACACCATCCGCTCGTAACCTGCTTTCAGACACGAACGGGCGACAAAGCTGGCGGCGACGAAATAGGTTGATTATGATGCCTTCATGGCCGTTGCCGTGGAGACGTGCTGGACCTTGATTCGCGACGCCACCGCCGGCATCGAGGCGGACCGGGAGCGTTTCGTACGTCTCTATGAACCCGTGGTGCGCGCCTATCTTGCCAGGCGCTGGCGCGACGGCAGCGCCGCCGTGGACATTGCTGATGCGACTCAGGACGTGTTTCTCGCCTTGTTGCAGCCCGGTGGGGCCCTGGACAAGTTCGACGGCGCGCAAGGCAGCGGCTTTCGCGCGTATCTATTCGGCATCGTGCGAAATGTCGCGTTGCGCTACGACGCCAAGCGGCGTCCGGTCGCTGCGTTGCCGGCCGACGTCGTTGACGACGAAACCGGCCTGGCGGAGGCGTTCGATCGCGCCTGGGCGAAATCGATCGTTCGCGAAGCGGCCCGTGTGCAAGAAGCAATTGCGACCGCCCAGGGCAGCCGGGCGATGCGGCGCGTGGAACTGCTGAAGCTGCGGTTTCATGAGGGGCTGCCGATTCGAGAAATCGCGGTGAAGTGGAAAACGGACGCCGCCGCGCTGCATCATGAATATGCCGTTGCGCGGGACGAGTTCCGTGTCGCGCTGCGCGTCGTCGTCGCGCTCAATCACCCCGGAGCGTCGGACAGCCAACTCGATCGATTTTGCATTGATATCTTGAATTTGCTTTGACAAACCTATTGAGGCACATGCATGCCGCGCATCCTCGATGAAATTAAAATCCTCGATCCGTACACGGAGATGGGACATCCGTCGTATCCGTCTGGATATGTGATCGAGCACCTGGGGCCGAGTTGACGAGGATCGCGTTGGCGACGCCATGAAGTTGCGTCGATGATGCTAATGTCTCGTATCGCGTTTTTGATGCCCCTTGATTACATCAATCTCATAGGTCCGGTTTCCCTTTGGAAGAAGGGTGAACCAGTGATTCAAGCCGCCGACGAAACACCCCGCGGCGACGATGGCGGCGAGACCCCACGACCCAAGATACACCGCGTAACGAGCGTAGGGCAGACGCTTGAACACCAGGCCGTAAAGTCGAAACGGCAAGATCACATCCCAGAAGCTCATGGACGGATCTTCCGGCGCCACGCGCATGAAGCCAACGATTTGGCCCACGAACATCAATCCGGCGCCCGCGGCGATTTGGATCGTGCAGAACAAGCAGCGTTCCAGGTCGGTCATCGGAACGGTGCGATCGACGTACAGCGTTCCCCCCAGAACGGCGCCAATGCCAAAGACGGTAATCCAAAGCCAGATCGGCGACTGCGCGAGCGCGCCGCCCGTGGTCGCCAGCGCACTCGGCTGAGCGTTGAGGGGCGACGGTGGAGCGATCCCCTTGGTTTCCGTTTCCGCCAGCGATCGGCAATACCCGCATGCCTTGCACCAGCCCAGACCCTGCGGATCAACGAGTGGCTGTTTGCAACGCGGACACGAAACGTTGGCGTTGTGTGACGACAGTGAACTGGTCGAAGTGCTCATGACAGTCCCAGAAAAGAATATCCAGTTTTCCGGCCGCGCTGGCCGGGGGCTAGACGTCGGTCTTATCCGAACAACAACTGAATCGAGTACGGCGGCGACTTGACATATTGGCAGCCGACTTCAAATTGTCCCGGAATCTCCGTGCTGGGCCCGCAACTGCGAATCTCCAGATCGACCCAGGGCACGATGGAGTCCGCGCTGACCGGACGAATCGAAATCACCGAGCCGACCTCGACCGCGCGGAAAATCGCGAGCCGCATCCCGCCCATGGAACGGTCGAGCACGCTGCCGATCGCGGGTTGTTCCTTGGTCTCCGGCGTCGCCACATAGACCTCGACCGGATTGCCTTGCCGGCGGAAGGTCCCGCGTTGATCCTTCGGCTTTTCGGTGCCGACCGCCGTCAGGGCCGCTTGTTTGACGCTCGAATCGACGGCGTTATCGGTTCCCGGGCGCGACACCCAGAATACGCCGCCGACGACCATGATGAAGACGAGCCCAGGCAGCCAGACATACGCCAACGGCAACGCCAGGACTTGATTGACAATTTCCACACAGCACCCTTCCACGGGTAAGGATTCAGGGAGAAAATCCCCGCCGCGCAAACGTAGCACGCAAACGGCGAAAGGGCAAATGACGCGGCCCGGAATGAGTTGACGTATGCGCCGTATCATGATGTTCGGAGAATCAAGCGCAATCCAGGCGAGAAAGCGTATGAAAAAAGTCCTCCTCGTCATTGGCGACGCCGTTGAACTTCTGGACACGATGTACCCGTACTTCCGGATTCAGGAGGCGGGCCATCAGGTCGTCGTCGCCGCGCCGGAAAAACGCCGCTATCACATGGTGCAGCACGAACGGCCCGACGACTGGGACATCACCCAGGAAACGGCCGGCTATCATCTTTCTTCCGACATCGCCTTTCGCGACCTCAAGCCCGACGAATACGCCGGCATCGTCCTCTCCGGCGGCCGAGCGCCGGAGTACATTCGCTACGACGAGGATCTCTTGCGCGTCGTTCGCCATCTCCATCAAAAGGGGCTGCCAGTCGCGTCCGTTTGTCACGGCATCGAGATCCTGGCGACGGCGGGCATCATTCGCGGCAAGAAGATCACGACGGTGAAGAAATGCAAGTTCGACGCGGAGGTGGTCGGCGCGACCTATCTGGACGAACCCGTGGTCGTGGACGGCAACCTCATTTGCGCCCGCACGTGGCACGACAATCATCTCTGGATGCGCGAGTTCATGAGGCAGCTTGACGGCAGCGAACGTTGATCTCGAATGCACACCAACCGCGGTTCCAACCGTAGCGACAAGCTGCCAGCTTGTCTGCTTTCGCGTCAGCACGCAAGCTGGCAGCTTGCGGCTACGAACGAATCTACACCGTGTGCGAATGAGGCGTCATTCGTTCCTGCGTGAAGTGCAGCCGCTCCGGGCATTCGAGCTTGGCGAAATCGCGACACGTCATGCG
>DAIOGM010000112.1:0-2748 GCA_036745215.1 Gemmataceae bacterium | reverse complement strand
ACGCCGACGGCGCCGGCGGCGGAGATCGTTGCGTCGTTCACGTTGAACAACGTCGCGCCGCGATAAGTGACCGCCAGATTGGTTCCATTGACTGTGAGCCGCAACGTTCCCGAACCGGCGCTGACGGCCTGGCTCTTGAGCAATCGCCAGGTCCCCGCCGTATTCACGTAGAGCGTGGCCAGGTACGTGTTGGCGCCGGTCTGGAAGATGCCTGCGAAATACATGTTTTGATCGCCATTGCCCGCGTAACGAGCGACGAGTCCCGCGAACTGACCGGTCGCGGTCAGCGAGATGTCGGCTTGCGCCGTCACGTTCGCCGCGCTGATGCCGTTGGCGGTCGCGAGGTTGACGCCGCCGACGCCGAGCGCGGCTCCGCCGGCGACGCGAATGTTGCCGGTGCGATTGAGCCAATGGTTGTTCAACTGCCCGTTCGCGCCGGCACTGTTGAAGTTTGCTGAGTACGGAATCGACTGGTTCGCCAACGTCAACGGCGCGGCCGCAAAACTCTTCATGACCGCGCCCGCGGTGGAGCGCACGCCGACCGAGCCGGCGCCAGTTATGGCAGTGTCGTTGGCGTACGCGATGATGTTGCCGTTGAGGAAAAGACGCAACGAGGTGCCGACGACGTCGAATTGGAGCACGGCGTTGGTCACGGCGCCGGTGTAGGTCTTCATGAACAGATTGGTGTAAACGCCGTTGACGTTGCGATACAGGTACGCCGTGTAAACGCCGGCGCCGGCTTTCACGGCGGCGAAATACATGTTGCGATCGCCCGGCCCGCTGTGCCGCGCGGCAAGCCCGGCGAGTTGCGTGCCGCTGACGGTCACCGTCGCCGAGACCGAAGTATCGGCACTGTTGAAGCCATTGACGGTGGCCAAATTCAACGAGCCGAGGCCGACGGCCGTTTGCGAAGCCGTTGTCACCTTGAAGTTGCCGGCCTGGTTGAACCAGAAATTCGTGAGTTGCTGATTGGCGCCGGCGGTCGCGAAGTTGTCGCTGAACGTCGTCGGACTGGCGGAATTCTGCAGCGACAGGGGGCCGGCGTTGAAGTTCTTGACGACGACGCCGGCGCCCGTGCGCATGCCGACGCGGCCTGCGGCGGAAAGCATCGTGTCGCTGGCGAAGGCGACGATTGCGCCGTTGACATGGAGCCGCAAGGAAGAGCCGATGACGTCGAACTGCAACAGCGCATTGGTGAGGGCGCCCGTGTAGCTCTTGGCGTAAAGCTGCGTCCACGTGCCGTTGCTGTTGCGATAGATACTCGCGTTGTAGCCTCCCGCGACGGCCGACACGACGCCCATGTACATGTTGCGATCGCCGGTTCCGGCATGGCGCGCGACCAGGCCTGCCGCTCGGCCGACGGGGACGGTCACGACCGCCGACACCGATTCATTCGCGTTGTTGATGCCGTTCACGGTCGCCAGATTCAGCGTGGCGAGGCCGGTGGCCGTCCGCGCCGACGTATTGACCTGGAAGCTGCCGACCTGCTTGGTCCACGAGCTATTGAGCTGCTGATTGGCGCCGGCCGTCGCGAAATTGTCGCTGAACGTCGTCGAACTGGTGACGGCAATCGTTGGATGCGCCGCGAGATTGATGCCGCTGACGGTTGCATTCAACGCGGCCGCGGTTCCGGGCGTGACGGCGGTGAACGTCGTCGTGTACGTGCCGGGCGTCGCCGTTTCGCTGACGGCGCCGAACGTGCCCGCGCTGGTGCCGCCGGAAAGCGAGAAGCCGAACGCCGTGCTGGCCAGGCCCGAGACGATGTTGCCGGCCGCGTCCTTGACGCCGATCGTCAACGGCACGCCGCCGCCGACCGCGACCGTCGGCGACGCGAAGCTGAGCGTGGACGCCGTGCCGCTGATTGCGCCTGGCGTGACCGTGATGGTCGGCTGTATCGCGATGGTGACGCCGGCGATCGTGATCGTCAACGTGTTGACCGTGCCGGCCAGGACGCCGGTGAACGTCGTCGTGTACGTGCCTTGTGTCGCGGTCGCGGTCACCGGCGAAAACGTGCCGGTGCTCGTGCCTCCTGAAAACGCGAAGTTGAAGACGTTGCTTGGAATGCCGCCGACCGGATTGCCCGACGTGTCTTGCACCGCGATCGTCAACACGTCGCCCAGGCCGGACGCGACCGTCGGCGTCGCAAAGCTCGCGGTCGTGTTCGTGGCGCTGATGGTTTGGCTGGGACCGAACGTGAATGAATCGGCTGTCGTCGTTGCGGAAGTTCCGTAGCCCCAGATCGGGTTCGTGACGTTGCGATTCGGGTTGTTCGGATCGGTCTCGTTAATGCCGGATTGTACGCTGACATGAACCGTGCCGGCCCCGAACGGCACGGTCGCCGTGATTTGCGTGTCGCTCACGTACGTGACATTGGTGGCCGCCGTGCTGCCGAAGAACACCGACAGTCGGCCCGCCGCGCCGGAGAAGTTTTGCCCGAAGATCGTCAGCGTGCTGCCCGGCGCGGCACCATTGGCGCTCAACCCCGTGACGCGCGGCCTCAGATCGACGACCTCGAAATCGCCCGATTTGATCGCGCTCAAGTCAAGGACGTCGTCCATGTCCCAGACGAGCGTGAGATTGTTGTTGGCGTCGCGCGCCCGCGATGTGCCGGTGACGTACATCGAGCTGCCGATGTCGGAAAGCACGAGGCCGTATTGCTGCATGGCGTGAGCGATGATCTGCGCTTGCGGGCCGAGATTGGCGATCGTGTCGTTGACGGCTTGCGTGTTCTTCAAGCGCAGGCGTCCG
>DAIOGM010000111.1:16690-17951 GCA_036745215.1 Gemmataceae bacterium | reverse complement strand
CGATGCGATGAAACGCGCTCGCGGCCTGGAGTTGGCCGGCCAGATGATCACGGCGGCCAACGAACTCGGCGCCGACAACCTCCTCTGCGTCCCCGGCGCGGTGCACATCCCCTGGCGAACCGATCACGAACCGGTGCCCAACGACGTCTGCGATCGCCGCGCCCGCGACGCGGTCACGCGCCTCTTGCCCGCGGCGGAGAAGGCGCGCGTGCACCTCAACATCGAGAACATTTTTTTCAACGGCTATCTGATGACGCCGCAAGAAATGATCACCTTCGTCGATTCGTTCAAGAGCCAGTACGTGAAAGTGCATTTCGATACGGGCAACATCATGCTATTTCAATTTCCCGAACACTGGATCGCCCAGCTCGGCAATCGCATCAAGAATACGCACTTCAAGGAGTTCACCAAGAAGGGAACCGACCATTCGCTCGAATCGTTCCGCACCCTTTTAGATGGCACGACCAACTGGCCCGCGGTGGTGGAGGCGCTCGACAAGAACGGCTACCGCGACTGGTGCACGTTCGAGTACTTTCATCCGTTCACGCATTATCCGGAAGCACTGATTTATCAAACGAACGATGCGCTCGATCGCATCCTCGGGCGCCGGTGATAGGTGATTGCACTATTCGCGCGCGGACTTCACGTCGAAGGTGAATGTGGTCTTGCCCGGGCCGACATCGGCGGTCAGTGTCGTTTCTGAGTTGTATTTCACGTCAATGAAATTCTTGGTGAGCGGTTTGCCATACATATCTTTTGTGCCCGGAATTGCTTTATCTGAAATGATGCGAACCTTGTGCTTACCTTCCTTGACTTTTAGCTTGAACAGCCCGTCCTTGATGCGAGCGTGATCGGGGCCCCAAGCGTGTTCGGGCGTGGGTTCCGATTCGAAAAGGATTTCGCCGTCCGCCAGGGCATTCGCGCCGTCGAGCGTGACATTTCCCGACACATCATACATGCGCGGGCCGGAATCGCAGCCGAGCATCGGCAACAAGATCGCGCAGACAATCAACGCGGAGGCGTTCCGGAGCATAAGATTTATTACCTAATCCGGCAGCGTTAGCGATTCACCGCCGTCGCGGCTGCCAAGTGCTTGATAGACGGTCGCATTGATGCTGTTGGAAATAAAGCGGCCGGTGCCGTCGCCCATGAGCGCGTTGACGCCCCCGTTGTGGAAGCTGCGGGCGAATTGCACCATGTTGTCGGTGCCGCTGGAACAGGGCGCCCGGCGGTCGCTGGAAGCGCTCGCCCCAGTTCCCGA
>DAIOGM010000111.1:10468-16680 GCA_036745215.1 Gemmataceae bacterium | reverse complement strand
GGCCGAAGGACTGGGTGCGGTAAGCCACGACATTGGTGGCATCGCCAGCCAAGTGTGGCGTGTAGCGGCCGACAGCCTGACCGAGCTGGCGGACGCCCTGTGGAATTACATCTCCTGGACTACAACGAACGACATCGCCCGCGGATTGGCGCCGACCAGGCAATAGGTCGAACGGTCCGGCGCGCTCGTATTGGGCGGAAACAACGTGCTGAACAGATTGTTGCCTTGCCAGGTGTTGTAATAACGGCCGCGCAGATCATCGGCACTGTTGCTGTCTGGCGTCAGGATGATCTCGCTGCCCATGATGGTGTTGGACGAACCGTCGGAGATATTGGGAATGCGCGTTTTGGAATAAGGAAAAAACAAGCCGTTCAAGTTGAGCCCGCCTCCGGTGGTGCCGAACACGGTGGACGCCGCGCACAGCACGTAGTTGCCGTGCGCTCCCTGCGAGTTGAGCGGACTGCCGCCGCTGGCGCCGGTGCCATTGCGATGGAAGTAGGTAACGTTCTTCCCTTTGTTTGGATCGGACGGACACATGAAAACTTCCATGGGACTCCAGTTCTCCGGGATTTGCGTCGCCCAGGAAACGCCCCATTTGTCCCAATATTCATAGCGAGCGCGCTGGTCGATATAGGGGAGAATCGGCTGCATCCAGCACGAGCGATTGAACGGATTGGCGTCCTGGCCGAGGGGATTGTACTGGCCCGGCGGAAACATCTTGAACGCGTCATGATAGCTATGCAATCCTAGCCCCAGTTGCTTGAGATGATTGATGCACTGCGTCCGCGCCGATGCTTCGCGAACCTTTTGCACCGCCGGCACCAAGAGCGCGATCAGAATCGCAATGATCGCGATGACCACAAGCAGCTCGATCAACGTAAACGCGGCACGCCGTCCGGAGAGAGGTTTCATGGCACACCTATGACGAAATTCGATGGCCAAAAACGATGACAAACGCCGGTTTTGAAGTTACCATGGTGCACCGATCGCCGCAAGACTATTCGCCGACTGGGGTCGCATACTCATGGGAATGGTATTCGATGAAGTGACCTTCGACGGTCGCGGCCCAACCGTTGATGCATTGGCTGCGAAGATTTCGGAACTGTCCGGACTGCCCGTGAGTGTCCAAGCGCCTGGGCCGGGTGACCTTGGAATCTACGATCAGCATGCGTACCTGTTTTTCGTCGCGATGCCGGAAGAGCAACTGGAAGTATTCAGCTATCGTCGAGGCGCGGCGAAGAAATTCTACAATGACTTCATGGAGGGCTTTGAGAATCTGCCGACCGCCAAATACGCCGTCGGCTTGAACGAAGCGCCGGGAACGCAGGTCGTCTACCTTCGCAGCTTCGTGGGCCACGAACCGACGTTGATGATGGCGACGGTCCTCGCTCTCGAAGCCCTCGGCGGCCGCACCCGCTCACCGATCACGGACGACATTCGCCGCGAGTACGGCACGCCGATCACGGAACAACAATTGGCCGAGCGGCGCAAGAAACTCCACAAAGAACTTCGCCGTGCTGCCTGGATTGGCATGTTGATGTTGCCGATCACCATTCCGTTATTCATCTTCGGCTTACTTTTCAGGCTGGTGCTCCTGCCGTGGCAAATCGTGACGAGCGTTCGCGCCTATCACGAGATTGAAGAAAAAAGAGAACACCGCGAGTTCATGAAGTGCATTCCCAATCAAATCGAATTCGTCGCCACCACGCCCGACGCGTTCAATCAAATCGATCGCCCCTCGTTGCAATACTATACCGAATCTCTCGAGGAACTCGGCTTTGTCCTGGCGCTCGATTACGAAGCCACGTTGGACATCCCGAGCGCGGGAAGAGGTTTCGCCCGCCTTTTGATGCATCCGGTGCATCATTGCGTCGCGGAAATCAATCAACTCTTTCCCGATGGCCGACCTGCGCTGCCGGTGCGTTGTATGATTGGCAGTTTCATGAGCGACGACTGGGACCTGTCCACGACCGACCGCACTTTGTTCCCACTCAATTATGCCTGGCGTCGGCCGCGCGGCCTCTGGATTGTTGAAACGCAAATGACTCCGGATGAGTTGCTCGCGGAACACCTGGCCCGGCGACAGCGCATGATCGATTGCCTGCACATCGCCGTGGTGACGGAGTTGAGCGCCGAAGCTTACTTTGAACACGAGCGCCATATTCTTTCGGCGCGAAAGACCATCTTGAAACAAAAGAAAATGGCGGCCATCATGGCCGATATGACGCAGTTCGAAAAGACGCCGAAATCCGAATGGCTGGGCGACTTCGCCACTCACGAGTTCGCGGACATGAGGAATTGACCAACATGAGTGAGACAAAAACCTCCGGCAATCGCACGCTGCTGATCTTGCTGTTCACGATCGCGTTCGTCGTTTTCGTCGGCGCGGCGCTTACCGGCTTGATCTACTTCGGCATTCGCGGCATGAATCGCCCGCCGCAGAAACTCGAAGTCCCGTTTGTGTCGCGCCTCGACCAGGTGCTGGGACTGGAGCGCATCGACGGCATCGACGAGGAGGGGATCTCCTACGTCGAGAACTCCAAACACTGGGCCGGCGACCAATTCCGCTGGACATTCGGGCACGCCAAACTCGTTGTGCCGCTCAGCGAGGCGCCGCACAGTTTGCACGTTCGCCTCGGCTCGCCCTTGAAGCGAGCCACGCCGCTGCGAATTCAAATCAACGGCCAGGTCCTCTTTGACGAGAAAGTCGAAATCAGCGCCGATTGGGCGCGACTGTTCGACTTGACGGCAATGAATCTCGGCAAAAAAGCGACGATCGAAATCATCAGCGACACATTCATCCCTTTTGAAATAAACAAGAACAACACCGACATGCGAACGCTCGGCGTGTGCGTCCGCGGCATCACGCTCCTGAGCGGCAAGCAAGAGTTCGTCGATGTGTTGTTAGGCGCGAGGCCGATCGCTGGCGTCGTCGAGGAGGGCTTTCTTTATCAAGAGAAGTCCGGGGACCAATATTGCCGCTGGACGACCGGCAACGCGAAGCTGGACGTGCCGATTCGAACCAAAAAACCCAAGTCGCTGGCACTGACGCTGGAAATTCCGAATCGCCCTGCGTTTCAAGTGCAGATTTCGGTAAATGGCCAAAAATTGTTTGACGATCAGCTCAAGGCAACGAACAATTGGTCCCAACAGTTTCCGCTGGACGGCGTGGACCTTGGCAAGAACGCGGTGATTGAAATTACGAGTCCGACGTTTGTGCCGGCCAAGCTGGGCACGGGAAACAAGGATGGGCGGACGCTCGGCGTGCGCGTCCACAAGGTGATGTTGATTAGTGAGCCGTAGTTGGTAACGTGTTGCCGGTTTCTGGTTCGTCAAAAGGGATCAAGCGCACGCCGCGCAAAACCAGATGCGGCCGATGCCGTGCGTGGTGGCGCTGAGCTTTTCGCGCACGTTGCCGCGGAAGATGTCGAGCGTTTTGGTGGAGATGCCGAGCTTCTTGGCGATGTCTTTTTGCGGCACGCCCATGGCGATCATCTCGGCGACCTGCTTTTCGCGCGGCGTCAGGCTATCGACGAGGGACTGCGCTTTCGCAGGGTCCATGCCGAAAACGTTGCCGGGGCCTTTCTTCGCTGGGGTCTTGGCCATGGTAGGTGCCCTTTCTTAGATGTTTTTCCCTGTTGCCTCACCACAGTCTGCGCAAGACGAAGGCGGTTTGCAATGAAAATCTTCCTGACAATTGGAAGAACTGGGTAGGGAAGAATTATAGGGTGAAATATGGAGCGCGGCCAGCGGGGGAATCACGGCGTTTCGCCGGTCATCGCGCTCAAGAGTTGAAAGAAGCCGCGCCGCCGCGCCGTCATCGCCGACCAGTTCACTGGCACGCTTTGATAGCCTTCGTCGAAGCCCTCCCCCTTCATGCGGTAATCGAAAAAGCCCCACGAGGCGTACTCATTGACCGCGGCCACGAAGTTGTTCTTCGGCTTATCGAAATCGAAATGATCGTCTTCGTTGAACAGGATCGGCATCGGACGATAGCCGGCGACCTTACGCGTCTGCTTGACCATCTCGCCGATGCGGGCCGGATCGCTGACGCCGTTGCCGTGCAGGAAAAGGAAATCGGAAGCGCGGACGACGTTCTCGCGCGGAATCGCGCCGCCGCCGTAGCTGGTGCCGACGAGGAAACGCCGGCCGTCCTTGCTTTTGGATTTGACGCGCTCGATCAATTCGTGGACTCGCTCCGGTTTCAAGATCGCGTGATCGTAGCGGACGTTGCACTCATTGTTGACTTCGATGATCACATTGCGATAACCCTTCGCGAACAGCCAGTCGAGCGACGCATCAACTCCGCGAATCACGGCTTTTTCGTCCTTGAGCCGTTCGTCCTGGCCGAAGTAGTAGAGACCGAGAATGACGACCATGCCGATTTCGTCGGCCTTGTCGAGCACGGCTTCGAATCGCTTGAGATAATCGGCACGTAACGAGCCGTCGGCGTTGAACGCGGAGTTGTGCCAGGGTTGCGTCTTGGAATAACCTTGCGGACTGCCGCCTTGCAGGTTGAGCGTGATGCCCAACAATCCATGTTTGCGCCAAGTCGGCATCATGGCGACAAACTCGCGGGTATTGCGTTCGGCGTCCCATTTTTTCGTATCGGAATACTTCCACAGATCGCGTGTATCCGGATTCAAATCGTCGAACGTCGCCTGCACCATGCGACTGTTCATGAGCAGGCCTTCGATCTTTTTGCCGTTCCAGGTGCGGCCTTTGTAGGTTGGCATGCCGTTGATATGGAAGTTCTCACCTGCGATCGACACGCTGGTTTTGCGTTTCGGCGCGTCGCCGGCATTCGCAAGGGGGCACGCCAATACGATTGCAACGAGGAACGTTGTGTTTCGCACGGGAATGCTCCGCCAATAATGGCAAAAAAATTCTGCGACAGAAAAATGAATACCGACAATAGAGCGCCAGGCGCACCAATTGCGTTTGATTTTTTTGCCAACCATTTTTTTGCCATTTACTTCTTGATCACTTGAATCTCAATCTTACGAAACTCGCACGGATGACTCTCCGCCTGCAGCCCGATGTACCCTTCCTCGATGAGCAGCTTGCCGTTGGCCGCCTTGATGAGCGCCGCCGCGTCCTTGTCTTTCGGATCGAACTGCGGCTGTTCATATTCCATGACGACTTCGCCATTGATGATGTGCTTGACGCTTCCCGAGCCGCGCACCTGAAGTTCCGCGGTCACCCACTGTTCGCCGTGATAGGTCTTTGACTTGGAGTTGATGCAGTGCGTCGTGATCAGCTTGCCATTCATGACGATGTTGGTGCCGGGGGAGCACATGTTGCCCGTGGGACGCGCATCCTTGCCGTTGCCGGCGAGGAGCTGGTATTCGATCGATACGGGAAAGTCCTGATCCTTGCGCATGCTTTGCGGCGATTGACTGTGAAACATGATGCCGCTGTTGCGCAAGGCCCAGCTCGGCGCGCCTTTGACCTGATCGCCGAGGAACCGATATTCAAGGCGAAGATTGTAATGGGAGAATTTGTCCTTGTAAAAAAGGCAGCCGAACTTGTTGTCGAATTGTTTGTACTTGTCGTAGGCGACCTTGATGACGCCGTTTTCGACGCGGTACGTGTCCTCGTAGTTGTCGCCGACTTCGTGGCCTTTGAACTTCATCGTCCAGCCGTCCAGGTTCTTGCCATTGAAGAGGCTGATCCATTCGGCGTCGGCTTTTTTCTCCTGAGCCGGCACGGGCAAGACGACCAACGCCATGGAGATGACCATGCCGGCCAAAAGGAAGGTACGTAGGCAAATCATGAGTGACTCTCTGAAATTGGAATTGGCGAGTCCAAAACGATGGGGTGATTTTCGCGCGGCGTGACCGCAATGTCAAAGGATTTCGGCGACAAACGCAAATCGGAGTTTATTCCCTTGCAGTCAAGAAAACGTCCGGAGAGAATCTGCCAATGTTTCAAGATTCGCACAACGGCCAACGAACAACATGACCGAAAACGCCAAACGTCTGAAGCGCACCATTGAGGAGTTACTGAAGAACCAGCGCGACGACCTGCGGCTGCGCGACCACCTCGAAGGAGTGAAGCGCGACGAGGCATTGCCGGGCCTGACCTGGTATTGGGGCCCGGAGCTTTATCAACGCAATCGCGTGGTCTTTCGCGAGTTCATTCTGGCGCACTTCTCGAATGCCGTACAGGAAAGCATCTTGCGTTGGAAGCGCGTGCCGTGGCGCGATCAT
>DAIOGM010000111.1:0-10458 GCA_036745215.1 Gemmataceae bacterium | reverse complement strand
CGCGACACCTGGCTTGTTCGCAATCTCATGCGCTGGAAATTCGCCAGTGAACCTTGGGGCATCGACGAGGAAGCCTGGCGACGCGAACTCCTGTGGGATTATCAACAGGCGAAAGAGCCTGCCGCCCAGGCGATCGTGCTCGATGAGTTCGACGACTGGTTTCAACTCGACGAGCCCACGGCGCTGGCCCTTTACATAACGAACACGGCGTGTTCCAAGTTCGTGCTCAAGCATTTGCCTCTCAAGTTCAGCTTCTGGGGCAACGAAAAACGCGAGATGTGGCGGCAACTCTTTGCGGCAGCGCTCAATGCCGACGACCCTGAACTGGCCTACGCGCTTTATCGCCGCCAAGTCGATCTCAAGCAATGGCTACGCGACATTGAATTGCTCGCACGCGAGTGCCCCGATGTCGATCGCCTCAACGACGAGCTGCGCCGGCGACATCTGGAAGGCTGGGGCCTCAATCTCAGCGACGGCGTCGTGTCCTTGTTGAAGTTGCGTGGCCGCGACGCGCTGCCCTATGTTCGCGAGAAGCTGGAAACCATCGTGGGCGGTTGGCATGGGAGTACGCCGGAGCCGCTGCTCAAATTCGCCCGCGACCGCGGCTGGTGGGACCTGTGGGCTGCAATTGTGCGGACGACGACGGATCAGAAATACTTCAATGCCGAAGTCGCCGCCCTGGTGGACGACCGAGATCTTGAAAACAACGTTCGCGTCGAACGCTTGCGTGCGCTGGCCGGCGTTTCGCAAGAATGGAATTGGCCGGGCCTCGGTCTCGCCCGCGTGCATTCGCTCCAGGACGACATCGCCGCGCGGCTGTATCGCCGCTATCCGAAGCTGATTCATGGCCCATTCAAGCCGAACGTCGTGCCGACCTGGTGGCAAGGCGGGCCGCTGTTGTTGGCTGCTGCCCAGGCGTCCGGCGACGAACAACTCGTCGATTTGCTCGCGAGTCGATATGTCACGCGAGTCAACTATGCATATGCCTGGATGCCGAAGGAACAGAGTGTAATCCTCAAGGTCGCCGAAGATCTGGCCATCGCCTTCCAGACGCTGCGCGAGCGCGACGAAGCTGCATTCGCGCGCCGGGCCGCCAACGTTTTGACGCAAATTCCAGCGTTCGCCATTTTTTCTTACGATCAACTATTGCGCACGAATGGACTCGCGCGGCTCTTGTTCGTCCGTTCGTTCGCGGCGTTCCTGTCCGTGCCCGACGCGGTGCGCGATCTGATCGAAGGCTCGGAAGTTCACGTGCAGATGCTCGCTTACCGCGTTCTGGGACAAGACGATGAGCGAGCACGAAAGTTGGCCGTCGAATTGCTCGACATTTTGCTGGGCACACTGTTGCGGCCATTGCATCGCAAGACGCGACTGGCAGCGTTCGCGGCACTGGGCAATGCAGCCAAAGGCGACGCAACCGCCGCGGCACGCGTTCTCAAACGTGCCCGTGAAGCGCTGCGGCTGCCCGACCGGAAATATTGCAAGGAAGAACTCGTCGGCTTGATCGGCCAAATCCTTCACGTCCGGCCGGAACTTCGGGGGCCACGCGAAAAGCCGGTCATCTACGGACTCGAGGAGGCCATCGCATGATTGTGCTGGTCGATTACGCCTCGCCATCCGTGTTCGAATCCACTGCCGATGCGGCGTCGCTAGCGCTGGCAGCGAACCGCCGCCGTGCTGTACGATTTCAAGGCGTCGTTCGCAAACAGGGCTTCAATTTGCGCATTGCCCTGCGCGCTCTCGGCGAAGCGATCTGGTCGAATGACACCTGGATTCCCGGCAATTTTTCGCTCGATCCGATCATCACCATTCATCCCGATCGCGTCTTCTTCGAGGCATTCAGTCAGGATCAATCGGCGTACGTTGCGTTGATCGTTGACCCGGCGATTTTCGAGACCGAAGGCGAAATCATCACTGGCACGACCAACATCGATTTCACTGCCTGGCTATGGGGCGCGCTCGGCGAGATGCGGACCGGTCGGCGCACGACGTTCCGGGTCGGACCGGAAGGACTTGGCGTTCAAACAAGCGGCGCCGGCGGACGATTCGAACGGAAGGTGGACGTGCCGGAAAGCTGGGTGCGCGGGTTCCTCCAGGTTCAGGCCGCCATGGGCCTACCGGGGACTCGCATCGGCGTGCAGCCGATCGACTTGCTCGCGGCGTTGCGTTTTTTGCGTTACACGAAGGCACGCATGTCGCCCCGCGCGTTGCGCTATGAATTTGAGCCGGGCCAGGATGCGCAGTTGGTGCTGGAGCCGTGGGAGCACGTTGTTCCTCTGGTCGGCGCGGCCCATAACTACGGCGAGCGAAAAGTGACGCGCGTGTGGGGCCGGCGGCGATTGAAGCTGATCGAAGGATTGTTGCCGTTCGCCGAGTCGGTGCAAGTTTATCTGAAGGGCAGAGCGTTGCCGAGTTTCTACGCCGTGCAGCTAGCGGGCATGACGTTCGTGCTCGGCCTGAGTGGCTTTGCCGACGCCAATTTCACCAGCAGCAGTGGGTTCGACTTGCTCCACGATTCGGCGGCCGAGGACGACGTGCTCCTCGGCCCCGCGCTCGATTTGTTGCGTCGCGAGTATCATCGTTCGCCACGCGAAGTCGCCGAGTCCCTCGGCATCGATGAAGCCAGGGCAACGCGATTGCTCGTGCGGCTGTGTCGTCAGGGTCGTTGCATGTTTGACGTCGAGCGACGCCGCTATCGGCACCGCGAGCTTTTCGAGCAGCCGGCCGATGAAATGAAGTTCTTTCCGCCCGATCTTCGGCGTGAACAATCGGCGAAATTGATTGCGGAAGGCCGCGTCAAGGTGGAGTTGTGCTGCACCCATGAGACGATCAAGACGCGCCGCCTCAAGACGCCGGACGGCCCGGTCGAACGTCAAATCACGTATCGCGATTGGCACGTGCACGGCGCTGTCGCCGAGTTTGCGGAGGTGTCGGTCGTTGTGAACGACAGCGGCAGCATTATTTTCGGCCGCTGTTCGTGTCCGTTTTTTGACATTAATTTGATGAATCAAGGCCCCTGCGAGCATATACTGGCGCTCTTTCAAGCCAGCGCGGAGCGGCGCGTCGATCGTCCGACGAGCGTTGCCGCGAAACCAGAAGAGCGGAAAGAAGAGTAATCGGCCCAAATGTTCCGGTCCGGCGGAGCTGCAACCAGCCTGAATTGCCACGGTGTTTCGCCGTGGTGGACCGCTGCGTACATCACGCCGCCACGGTTCCCACGTACGCAACGTGGGAATCCACGAGTCCAGAGCCTTGCAAGTGGTGCGCCGCCGGGCCGGAACATGCGGGCCGATTTTTGTTTGTTGCCAAGCCCCGGGATGAGCGCAGAGATATGGGATTATTTCAGTGGATCAAGTCCTGGTTCGTGGCCGCGCCGATCGTGCGCGATGTATCGGGCATGACGTCCGATGATGTCGGCATGCGCCAGGAAGTTGTTGACACAAGTGGGAAGCCACTCAAGCCCGGCCATCGCCGCCGAACGTTGCGCGACAAGCGGCTCTTGCCAAAACCAGCGCCCACCGGCAATTTGTGGGGCACGAAAAAGCCGAAGATCCTCGCGCGCGAAGAAGCCGATCGATTATTCTCGGCGACGATGCGCACACGGGATCGCAACATTCGCGATCTTCTTGTTGACGTCGAGCAATTGCGCCATTACGGCCTGCCGGTGTGGAGCAGTGAAGCCGACGTTGCGAGCGCCTTGGGCCTGACGGTCAAGCAATTGCGCCACTTCAGCATCCACCGTGAACGGGAAACGACGCCGCACTACGTGACGTTCGCCATACGCAAACGGTCCGGCGGCCATCGCTTGATTCACGCGCCGAAACGAAAACTCAAAGCCATCCAGCGGAAGCTGCACGAACTGCTCGCCAGCAAATTGCCGGTCAGCCCATTCGCGCACGGCTTTCGCACCGGTCGCTCCGTCGCAACCAACGCTGCGCCGCATGTCGCGAAGCCGGTGATCATCAAGCTCGACATCGCCGATTGCTTTCCGACGATCCACTTCGGCCGCGTACGCGGCCTGTTGATCGCGTACGGCTACAGTTACCCGGTGGCGCAGACGCTCGCCGTCTTGATGACGGAGGCGCCGCGCCAACCGGTCGAGGCGGAAGGCAAGCTTTATCACGTGCCCGTCGGCCCGCGCGTCTGCGTCCAGGGCGCTCCGACGAGCCCCGCGCTCTGCAATGCCGTACTCAAACGCCTGGATCATCGCCTCGCCGGTCTGGCGCGAAAGCACGGCTACGAATACACGCGCTATGCCGACGACTTGACGTTTTCGGGACTCGACAAGGTGAAAATCAAATTGATCATCACCGTCGCGGCTCGCATCGCCAGCGAAGAAGGATTGCCGCTGAATGCGAAAAAGACGCGTGTCTTGCGCGCCGGCCGGCGCCAGGTCGTCACGGGCGTCACCGTCAACAAAACCGCGGGCCTGTCGCGCAAGGAACGTCGCCGCCTGCGCGCCGCGCTGCATCAACAGCGGCTCGGCAAGATCACCGATCCGCTCAAATCTCGACAATTGCAGGGCAAAATCGCGTACCTGCGAATGCTCAATCCGACCCAGGCCGACGCCTTGGTGCGCAAACCGCAAACATGAACGCGTCAATTCTCCGCGCGCCCAGGCGGATGCCATTCGTAAATCGTCGGCCCGATGCCGGGACACGTGTGTACGGCGCGATAGGGAAGTTTCCGGAGCGACACAATATAGGGGATCCCGCCGGCGTCGAGAATGCGCTGAGCTGTCACGTCGAGGTTTTGCCGCACGAGCGGGTAACACGTCCGGTCCGCGTAGAACATGGTTGTCAGATGATCGTAGCCGCTTCGATTCTCGCAGAAGAGGACCGCGTTCACCGGCAAATGATCCCGAGCGTATCTCCCGGCGTTGACACTTAACACGTCGTTACTGTTGATCTTCGTCACGCGCCAGGCCGCGTCGAGCGAGCGATAGCCAAGCCACACAAGGACGCCGGCGCAAAATAGCATCGCAACAACATGAATCACGCGGCCAACCAGGGACGGCAAGAATCGCCGAATGAGAACCCAGAAACCGACCGCGATCGCGCCGAACGTCAGCGCAACCGCGCAATGGTAAACCACCCACAACGCGTTTCGCATCACGCCGCCGAACGCGCGAGTGGCTGGATAACCGTGGCCGGGGTTCGGCGTAGCGGTGATGATGAGGCTCATGACCAGGACGCCCGCCAGCACCGCGAGTTGCCATCGCTGTCCGCGCCAAGCATCGGATATGAGGCCGCCAAGCAACAATAATAAGGCCGGCATCGCAATGATGGTCGCCGACGGAGTCTTCGTCACCGCGAACAAATGCGGTAGCACGACGCCCAAGCTCCACGCATAAAGAAGCCACAACCCCGCGTGACGTTGCATCACGGCCTTGCCCATTAGCGCCAGCGATGCGACCAGGATCGGCGTGTAAAAGACGCCGTGAATCGCGATCATGTAATCGAAGACGAGCCGATCCCATGGCGCGCCCCAGGCTTCGACATTGTCGTAAAGGTGCCGGAAGACCATCGATTGTTCGTGCCAGAACTCTTCGGGGAATGAGACGGCGCAATAGATCGTCCAAGGCGCGATTGTCAAGACCGTGACGCCGGCCATGCCGAGAAGCCGGAAGAAACCGATGCGGCAATTCTCTGGTCGAACCACTCTGCAAATCGGCAGAAGCCACGCGGTCAGCGCGATGCCAAAGATGATCGCCGCGAGATGACTCTTGCTGAGAAACGCCAGGCCCTGCGCAAATCCCGCGAGGAGAATGTCCGTCCACGAACCCGTCCGCAACGAGCGAACCAGGAAGTACACGCCGACTTCCACCCAAAACAACAGCGAGATATCGATGTTGTCGGCAAATTGATAGCCGTGAACGAGCCTCATGAGAAATGGATTGATCGCCTGAATCGTGGCGGCGATGAGCGCGGCACGGCGATCGAGAATTTCCTTGCCGATGAGATAGGTCAGACAAGCCGCCGCGGTATTGAGGATCGCCGCGGGCAGGCGAAGCGAGAACGTGTTGACGCCCAGAAGCATAAAGGAGAGTGCAACTTGCCAGAATGGAAGGATTGGCTTGTGCAGCCAGACGTGGTTCTCGCCCCACTTCATTTGATCGTAGGGCAGAAAAGGTTCATCCACGAGCGTCGGCGTGAGCGGATGTTTCGCGACGTTCTTGGCGACCAGGGCATGAAAAACTTCATCCCAGCGCGTCAGGCCCGTGTGGTCGAGGTTGTGCAATTGAAGAACGAAGGTCGCCCAAAGCACGATCGCCAGCAAAAACGGCGGCAGCACGATACGCCAGATCGGCGTCGGCATATCCGGTTTCGGCGGCGACGGCGCTTCCGGCTTAGGCGGTGGCGGCGCGTCCGACTTCTGCGGCGGCACGATCGCGATTTGGCGGCATTGCGGGCAACGGATTTTTTTGCCTGCCGCGCTCGTCTTCGTTTTGAGGCTTTTGCCGCATGATGGGCACGGAAAGTAGGTGAGGGACTCCTGAACGTTAACGCCGTTCGCATCACGCTGGTTGTCGGCCGGAACGGACATTGGACAGCGGTCTCCCGTGAATCGATTCGATTACTGCAAGTATACATGCAGGCCGGCCCGCGCGTTCTTCAGTCGATCGGCGCCGTCCTCCGTGACCGTTTGCTTGGGCAGCCACAGGTAGCGCAAGTCTTCGAGTTTTTCCAGGTGCGCGAGCCCTTTGTCCGTGATCGTTGTGCCGCCCAGGCCGAGATTGCGAAGTTTCTGAAGGTCCTTGAGGTGAGTCAGACCGTCGTCGGTGATGGTGGTGCCGTAAAGATCCATCTGTTGAAGGGCCGTTAGCTTGCCGACCTCCACTAGCGCCTCGCCAGTCAAATGCCGGCCCGTCAAGCGAATGCGAACGACACGGCGTTCGGCGTCGAGCATGAATACCGGTTCGAGGAAGTCCAATTTCGCGAGGATCGCCTCGTCCGTTAACGTGGGAACGCCGGGCACTTCGGGCGGCGGCGCCTGACTGCGCGCACAACCAGCGGCGGCGACGCATAGAATCGCGGCGAAAAACCGGCGCAATCGGCTCAAGACGTTGGATGATGTCATGACCGTTCACCCGAATTGGCCTTGGCGACATTCACGACTGCGGCGCAGTGCGGACACTTCAGTTTCTTACCGACGCGATCGACCTTGACTTTGAGACGCTTGCCGCAAGCGGTGCAAGCGAAGGAAATCGTCTCGGATTTCGGCGTTTCCGCCCGTGCTGGTTTCGCTGGCGCCGTCCGACGACGCATGAGAACGACGAACACCAGAGTAAACGCCAACACAAGAGCCAAGAGCGACGCCGCGACAATCGCAATCGGCATCACCAGCGACGTCGATTGTTCCGCGGGCGCGCTTGCGGGCGCCGCCGACGGCGCGTTCTTGACAAACCCGTCCGCGCGAACTTCCAATGCAGTGACGCGAAAATCGGCAGCAGCGTTGGGGCTGTTGGTGGATGCGAGGACACGGACGTTCTTCAGGTCTTTGTCGCCAAATTCATGTTTTTGGAGAAGCTTGAACTCCTTGCCGTCGCCGTCGCTCGTGAAAAAATACAACTGGGCGCCGCTGCGCATCAGTCGCACGCGGCCCGAAGGCGATTGGGCCGGCGCCATACGGGGCGGCGTGTGCGTTTCCACATTCGTGAAAACTTCATTGCCCCATTTGTCGCGCGGAACATCCGGATTCCACTTCGCCGCCGTGGCGAAAAAATGGCCGACGCCTTTCCGCACGACCGTTTCCCGTGTGACGGCCGCTCGATTCTGGTTCGCCTTGTGCCAAACTTCCGGCTCCGCCGGCTCGTGGGGAACGACGAGCAGTTTCAGACTCGCAAAATGGCTGTTCGGGCCTGCATTCTCGTTCGGGACAATTTCGAAACCTAGCGTGATCTCAAAATCCCCTTTGACGCCGAAGTCGGTCACCACGCCGGTGCCGGGCCGCGCTCTCGGGTAACCGGAGGGCAGAGTGATGCGCAATCCGTCCGGTTCGAATTTCACGCATGCCTCCGCGTCCGGCCCGTAAATGGTCAAGCCGGGCACGGTGGCCGCGTCGCCTTTGAGCGCGGCTTGAAAATTCTCTGCGTACTCCTTCTTGGCGATTGGAGTATCGTCGGGCTGCTGATCCACGGCCGTCACAAAATTGAATTCGTTGACGGCAACGGCGGTCGAATTCTCTTTTTTCAACAACGCAACCGTGCCATCCCAGCAAGCAAACGCCAGCGTGTCGCCGTCGGGTGAAAACGTGAGGCCGTAAACGCGATCCTTCGTCTGGATTCGCGTGCGCGGCTTTTCCGTTGGCAAATCCCAGAGGATGATTTCGCCGGGGACGACGGGGTCCTTCTTGTCTCGGTTGGCGGCGGCCGAGGCGAGAGTGTTGCCGTCAGGCGAAAAGGCCAGCGCGAGAACTTGGTCCGTGTGCCCTTCGAGCGTGGTCACGATTTCCCCCGTGGCCGCGTCCCAGAGCTTCACGGTTTTGTCCCAGCTTGCAGTGGCGAGTAGCTTGCCATCGGGAGAGTAGGCGAGCCAGTGAACCGTACTCCGATGGCCACGCAAGATGAAGAGCGGCTTGTCGCGATCGGGCCGCCAAATCCTTGCCGTCCCGTCCGCGCCGCCGGATGCGAGCGTGCCATCGGGACCGCCGAAAGCGACGGTAAACACCTGGGCTTTGTGACTGGTGAGCGTTCGCAGCTCTTTGCCGTTCGTCGCGTCCCAAAGGCGGACGGTGCCGTCCCAGCCCGTTGTGGCGAGCGTCTTGCCGTCCGGGGAAAAGGACGCGATGTCGATTTGCGTTCGGTGGCCCGTCAAGGTGAAGAGGACTTCTCCGGTGGCCGCGTCGCGCAGTCGGGCTCTGCCGTCGTGCTCGGCGGTCGCCAGAGTTTTCCCGTCCGGCGCGAAGACGACGCTGCGGACGGCTTGCGTCGTTACCTGCGTGACCAGGATTTTCTTGGTATCGACATTCCAAACGCGGAGTTCGCCTCGATTGAACGTTGACACTCCGGAACCGGCGGCGATGCGCTTGCCGTCATGAGAATACGCGACGCTCCAGACGTGCGAATCGGGAATTTCCAGCCGGTCCGTCTCGGCCCACACTTTGGCGACGGGCGGCGCGGCGGCGACGTCCGGCGTCGAATCTCCGGTATTCAGATAAACGACCAGGGCGATCATGGCCGCGCTCATGCTGACGAAAGCGCCGACAATGAGCTTGGTGAATAGCGACGTCTGCACCGCCTCTTGGGTCAACGCGGCAACTTGAGCAGACACGGCCGCGGGCATGGCCTCACCCGCGGCGATCGAGACGCTGACGTGCGCCGTGGTTTCGATCAGCACCGCAGGCACGTCGGCACACGCGAGGCTCGGCACGAGTGCAGCGATCGCCACGGCTGACGCGGAGGTCACGCCGCGGCGCGTCAAGCGCGCCTTCAACATTTCCCGCCCGCGCCGCATTCGGCCTCGCAACATGCCGAGCGTCCAGCCGAGCTCGCGAACCGCTTCGTCCTGAGTCTTCCCTTCCAGATAACAGAGCACCAGCGGCTCGGCGTAGACTTTGGGCAAGCGTTGCAGCTCTTCATCGACCAGTCGAATCACGTCGCGCCAGCTCATGTCCACCGACTCGCTTTGCGCCGGCTTCTCGACCGCGGCGGACGCTTCTTTTGCGGCGCGGCGCGTTTGGCGCACACGCAGTTTGTTCGACACGAGCCACGCGACGCCGTGCAGCCAGCTCGCCAGCGAACCGGTTTTGCGAATCGAATTCGCCTTCCGCGCCAGAACCAGAAACACCGCCTGGCACGCGTCCTCCGCGTCATGAACGTTCTTGAGCATCCGCTTGCAAACGCCCAGCACCATCCCGCCGTGGCGTTTCATGATGTCGGCAAACGCCCGCTCATCGCGCCCCTCAAGGAATCGCGTCAGCAATTCCTGATCGGGCGTCGGTTGGCTCGGTTCGACGCATTGGCTGGCGTCGGCGAGAGCCGTTTGTAGGTTGGAGCCCGACATGGATCGTCTCCGGAGGCGGCGAGTTTCCTATATAGTGCCGCGCCAGGAGCGGCATGTCACGCAATCTTTTTGTGATTTGAATGCTGGTGTGATAGCGCCGATTCGTTCATTCGTTCGGTGACACCACGCGAATTCCGAACGAATCGGCTTTTCGGCGAATGAATCTCGTTTTGCCGAACGATAATACAACGTAATACTTTCATTGCAGCTGCAACGCCTATTTTTTTTATGAAACACTGTAATCTGCTTTTGCACAATGAATTACGAACAATCACTCCCGATCGTTACACATTCATTTGACTTATACTGAACATACGTATACATTCAATTCGTTTGATGGGCTGTAGTATTCGGCGAGCCGAGCCCCGTAAGGGGCCGGTTGAGTCAGTATCGGGACCGCTCAACCGGCCCCTTACCAGTACTTTCAGCTGCCATTAGTTTGGATTTTAGCTGT